>REEK01000079.1 GCA_007695115.1 Sphaerobacteraceae bacterium | reverse complement strand
CGGGGAGCAAGACATCATCGCCCGGATCACAGGTTGTCAGCAGTGCCAGCATGAGCGCCTCACTGGCTCCGGCCGTTACCAGCATGTCCTCCCGCTCCAGATCCACACTGTGATGTGAATAGTAGATCTGCCAGGCGCTGACGGCATCGGACGCGCCTCGCGCTGGAGCATAGACGAGCTCTTCTCCGCTGGCGCGCTCCAGCAGACGAGTGATGCTCTCTGGCGGCGCCAGATCTGGTTGCCCGATGTTGAGATGGTGAACATGAATGCCGCGCTCTTTGGCCGCTTCAGCCAGTGGCGCCAGTCGTCGAATCGGTGAAGCGGGAAGCTGGCTCGCCCTGCTGGATGCCTGCATTTCCCGTGAAGCCCGTGCCATGTCGTGTGCTCCTCTCAGCGGCGGTGTAGCTGCGTGCCGGGTGATTCTGGTGGAAGGTGGTTCGTCAATGCCCGATGAGCGTATTGCCGCATGAATCAGGCCGGGCTAAGGTGGCAGGACACGAAGACCACTCGCTCGATTACTACCTGAGGAAGTGATCCATGTCTACAGTTCAACGCCACACATTCAAGCAGGAAGCGATCGCCGGTAAAGGGATGGTCACATCTAACCATCCGCTGGCATCGCTGGCCGGAACCGAGATGTTGATGAATGGCGGTAACGCCGTCGATGCGGCCATCAGTTCGATGTTCACCCTGTCGATGGTCGAACCGATGATGACGACCATCTTCGGTGCCGGGTTCATCAATATCCGGTTGGCCGACGGAACGGTAACGACGATCGACAACTACGCGACCGTTCCGGTTGCGGCACGAAAAGACATGTTCGAGCCGATTGCGGGATCGCTGGAGAACGACGTTGTCGATGATCTCAACAACACCGGTTATCTGGCAGTCGCCACCGGTGGTACGCTTCTCGGCTGGGCTACAGCGATCGAGAAGTACGGCAATCTGTCACTCGATAAAGTGATCGCCCCGGCGGTTCGGGCCGGACGTCAGGGGTTCCGGGTCAGTCCGTATCTCCGGGCGATGATCATTCAGTGTCAGGATCAGCTGGCTCGCTTTCCCGCATCGGCCGAGGTGTTTCTTCCAAACGGAGAACCTCCCCGCGCGGGCGATCTCATGGTTCGTTCTGACTACGCCGACACGCTGGAGCAGATCGGAATCCACGGGCCTGACTACCTCTACCGGGGGCCACTAGGCGAAGCGATCGTGGAAGATATGCAGCGCAACGGTGGACTGATCAGCCAGGTGGATCTCGAGAACTATCGAATAGTTGAGCGAGAGCCGGTGCGAGGCACCTATCGCGGGCACGAGATCGTCTCGATGGCTCCGGCTTCATCCGGAGGAACTCACATCATCCAGATGCTGAATATTCTGGAAGGCTTCGATCTGCAGAAGTCAGGGTTCGGCACTGCCGAGACGATTCATGTCATCGCTGAGGCGATGAAGATCGCCTTTGCCGATCGGTTTCAGCATATGGCTGATCCGGAGATGTTCGATGTACCGGTGGACTGGCTGACCTCGAAGGAGTATGCGGCCGAGCGGCAATCGCAGATCGATCCCGCCAGGGCGCAGGACTACCAGGCTGCGACTCCATCTGATGGCGAGGGCGATTGCACGACGCATTGCTGTGCGGCCGATGCCGATGGGAACATCGTGACCACCACCCAGACGCTCAACAACGCGTTCGGTTCTCGCGTGACAGTGCCGGGCACCGGAATGTTGCTGAACAATTGCATGCACCTTATGGATCCGACACCGGGCCGAACGAACTCGATCGCGCCGGGCAAGCGGATTCTGTCATCGATGTCGCCAACCCTCGTCATGAAGGATGAACAACCGTTCCTGGCCATCGGGACGCCCGGCGGGGTCCGGATCTTCGGCTCGGTGATGCAGGCGATCATCAATGTGATCGATCACGGAATGTCGCTGCAACAGGCCGTTGAGGCGCCGAGGTTGTGGGATCGTGGCCCGGTGCTGGAGATCGAGAAAGGCTTCGATGGCGTCGAGGAACTCAAAGCCAGACTCGAGTCGATGGGTCACACGGTCGAGACTCCTTTGAAGGTCGCTGGCGGAATGAACGGAATTCTCCGGGATCCCGAAACGGCGATGTTGCACGGGGCTGCCTGCTGGAGAGCAGATGGAGTTCCCATGGGCTTCTCCGGCGGTGATGCCCTGGTCGATGAGGATTCGTTCGAGGCGGGGGTGCCGGTCTAGCGATGAAAGGGAACCCGGAGCGGGCTTACCCCGCTCCGGGTCAGGTCACTACGCTGACTCCAGGACGCTGAATGCCTGAATCCATCCCCGGATTTCCGCTGGTTCTTCCAAATCGATCGGTAGCCAGTCGAGAACGCCTTCGACAATGTCTCCCGGCTCGACAACGTCCGCATCGAGATACGATGATCCTGCTCGAGAGCTGTTGGCTGGCGCGCTATGATGTCAGAGCGATGCTTCCACCAGACTCCACACGCTGAACGGCCGAAGTGGTGACGCAGCACAGTAACGATCGCCCTTGTTTCGATACAATAAGGTTTGGAAACAGGCTCGCGAATCCGGGGGTGCTATGCCGGACGACATGGTGACGCAATCAGAAACGGCGCAGGCGGCGACTCGAACCGATGGGGATGGCGTTCGCGACCCTGGTGGGGTGTTGTTGATCTCTACCTACGAACTCGGCCATCAGCCCCTGAACCTGGCATTTCCGCTCTCCTATGTTCAGAGCGCTGGTTATCAGCCGCACGCAATTGACACCAGTGTCCAGGATTTGAGCGAAGCGGCGATCCGGCGGGCACGCTTTGTCGGTATCTCCGTGCCGATGCACACCGCTTTGCGGTTGGGGGAAGCAGTAGTCCAGCGAATCAGGGCACTCAACCCGAAGGCATTCATCTGCTTCTACGGGATGTACGCCTGGATGAACGCGGACTACCTGCTTCGAAACTACGCTGATGCCGTAATCGGCGGCGAGTACGAAAAGCCGCTGCTCGAACTCATCCAGCGCACGGAGCGGGGAACCAATGAGCTGATCGAAGGCGTAGGTGAGGCTGGACGTAAAGCCGATCCCTCGATCATCCGGATTGCGTTTCCCGAGCCTGATCGAAGCTCCCTGCCGCCGATGCAGGAGTATGCGCACCTGTTGATCGATGGGAAGGCAGTACCTGCCGGGTACGCCGAGACGACCCGAGGCTGCGCCCATACCTGTCTGCATTGCCCGGTCGTTCCGGTGTACAAGGGCCGATTCTTCGCCGTACCTCGGGACATCGTGATGAGTGATATCCGACAGCAGGTTCAGGCTGGAGTGGGCCACATCACATTTGGTGATCCTGATTTTCTGAATGGTCCAACCCACGCGTTGCGAATCTGCCGGGCACTCCACGAGGAATTTCCGCACGTGACGTTCGACATGACGACGCGCGTGGAGCACATCATTGAGAACCAGGAGCACTTCCCGGAGTTCGCCGAACTCGGGTGTGTCTTCGTGAT
Organism: Sphaerobacteraceae bacterium; assembly: GCA_007695115.1. GTDB lineage: Bacteria > Chloroflexota > Chloroflexia > Thermomicrobiales > Thermomicrobiaceae > SLMJ01. The sequence goes on along the minus strand of REEK01000079.1, from coordinate 30,569 downwards.
CTCTGCGGTGGAATCGATCAGCGAACTCGTTCTGCAGAAGATCGATAAAGGACACACCAAGGAAGATGTGGTCGAAGCGCTCCGGATTCTCGACCGTGCCGGCATTGCGATGCGGCCGTCATTGCTTCCGTTTACGCCATGGACAACCATCGAGGACTACATCGAACTGCTGGAGTTCATCGACGAACACGACATGATCGAGAATATCGACCCGGTGCATCTCTCGATCCGGTTGCTGGTTCCACCAGGTTCAGCGTTGCTGGACGAGCCCGATGCTGAGACCTGGGTTGGCGAGCTCGACGAAGCTGCCTATACCTACCGTTGGACCCACTCCGATCCACGAGTGGACGAGCTCCAGCGCGAGATCGCCCGGATCTCGGAAGAGGCGTCCAGCTGTGATGCGGATCCGCACGAGACCTTCGCATTGATCCGGGATGCGACCTACCGGTTAGCCGACGAATCTCCACCGGATCGTCCCGAGCGTCCACGCCGGCGCTGGCGACGACCGCCCAGACTGTCCGAGTCATGGTTCTGCTGAGCAGAGCCTACCTCTGGCCAGTTTGGCCAGGTCGAACAGTAGAGCCATCTCGCGTGGTTCAGCTCCGTAATAGATTGCCACCCGTGATGGCTCGCATGAATTGCGGGTAAGGTCTATCGTGGGTGCAGTCCCTCAGATTATCCATTGACCCAGGAATTCTGATTTTTTGCGCAAATGGTGAACCCTCTCGGATTTCGCATATCAGGATGGCAAGTCTGTCAATTTGGCCTCGCAATTCTGGCGGTTTGCGCGGTGCAAGGCATACGGTAGAATATGTCTTGTGGAGTGCTGAATTGCCGTAAAGACGCACGTGTCGTCCTGACTGAGTACCGCTGACTCGGTGGCTGTAGATCCCTGATTGTCTGGTTTCACTTTTGCGGAAGGGTTCGAACAGGTGCCAACCGAGTTCGCCCGAAATCAATATGATCGCAGGCAGCAAGCAATTCTTGCGGCATTATCGTCTGTGAACGATCTAGTGTTCATTTATGATGACCACTATTTTTTCGTGTACGCTAATCAGTCTATGCTCGACCTGTGGGGCGTTGAATCCGATGACGTTGTTGGTCACGCGATGCGTGAACTGGTGGCGGACGATGACCTCGCAGACATCCTCGAGCAACAGATTGATTCCGTCCTGAAGACCGGGGAAATCGTCAGGGCAACGACACCCTATACCAGCCCCACCGGACGGAGCGGTGTTTTCGAATACATTCTTCGCCGCTATGACCATGATGGGGGTGCCTGGGTCGTCGGCACATCTCGGGACATCAGTGATCTCCAGAATGTCAACGAGCAGCTGAGCGATATCCTGGAGAGCATTACGGACGCGTTCTACGCGCTCGATCCGGATTTCCGGTTCACCTACGTAAACCGGCGTGCAGCCGAGTTGCTAATGCGCGACCGGGACGAACTGATTGGGCAAAGTGTCTGGGAAGCGTTTCCCGAGTCAGCCGAGACGGTGCTCTGGCCAACCTATCGTCAGGCGATGGATGATTTTGTTCCACGATCGGTCGAATTCTTTTATGCTCCCCTTGAAACCTGGTTTGAAGTCCATGCCCATCCATCGCCGGAAATGCTTTCGGTCTATTTCAAAGATAGTAGCGAGAGTGTTCGCGCTCAGCGTGAACTGCTGGCAAGCGAGCGACGCTATCGAACGTTGACCAATGCGATGCCGCAAATGGTCTGGCAGACAGATCCGAGTGGATATCATCTTTACTATAACGATCGCTGGTATGAATTCACTGGAATGAGCAGGGAAGAGTCGCTCGGGTTCGGGTTCTCCCTGGCTCTGCATCCACAGGATCGTGAGCGGACACTCCAGATCTGGAACCGTGCATTGCGCGATGGCTCGAAGTATGAGATCGAGTACCGGTTCTATTCGCGCGAGCTGGATGAGTACCGCTGGTTTCTTGGACGGGCGTTCCCAGTACAGGACGACGAGGGCAAGATTCTGGAGTGGGTCGGTACCTGCACCGATATAGACCCCCAGAAGCGAGCCGAGGCCCGAATGAAAGATAACGAACGCCGCCTGGCCGAGGCCCAGCGAATTGCCAGAATTGGCAATTGGGAATTCAATGTCAAGACCGGGTCATTCTCGTGCTCACCGGAACATATGCGCATCTTCGGCACCGACGATCCAGCAGATCAGTGCAACGCTGAATCATACATTCTGGCTATTCACCCCGAAGATCGCTCAATGGTTCGAATTCAGCGAGACCGGGTAATGGAGCAGGGATTCGGCGAGTACGACATTGAATATCGGATTATTCGCCCTGATGGGGAGCAACGGGTCATCCACACGCTGGCTGAACTCATTCCAGATGAAAGCGGAGAACCGTCTCTCATGGTCGGCACCGTCCATGATGTCACCGAGCGGAAGGAGATCGAGCAATCGCTGGAAGACTATGCTCATCAGCAGGCGCAGCTCTCGCGCCAGCTGCAGCAGCTCAACGAATCACTCGAGCAGCAAGTCGAGGCCCGAACGTCTGAGCTTCGCCGGCTGTCCGAAAATCTGGAGCAGATGGTCTGGGAGCGAACTGCGGAGCTGGAAGAGAGCCGGGCTGAACTGGCCCATCAGGCGCAACATGATTCTCTGACCGGACTGCCCAACCGGACGCTCTTCGAAGACAGGCTGGAGCACGCGATTGCTTCGGCGGAGCGCAGCGGGAAGATTGTCGCGGTAGTGTTCCTGGATCTCGATGGGTTCAAGATGGTCAATGACACGTTCGGTCATGCAGCGGGTGACACCGTACTCTGTACCGTTGCTCGTCGTCTGCAGGAGCGGTTGCGACGGAACGACACGCTCGCCCGACACGGTGGAGACGAGTTCATTGCAATTCTGGAAGGATTGCTGGCGCCGGAAGACGCGTTGCCAGTCGCTCAGGATCTGCTCAGAACGATCGTTGATCCATACACGATCGAGGGTCGACCAATCCGGTTGAGTGCATCGATTGGCGTGGCGTTGTACCCGCAGGACGCCCAGACGGTCGCCGGACTTCAGCGCAGTTCAGATGTTGCAATGTATCGGGCGAAGGTCTCCGGCAAGAATGACATTCGCTTCTTTTCACCGTCAATGAACGCTGCTGCCGAAGAGCGACACGAGATTGCGTTGCAACTGACCACCGCGCTTCAGAACCATGAGTTACAGGTGCATTTTCAGCCGCAATGGAACGTGCGCGAGGATCGTGTTGAGATGTTCGAGGCACTCCTGCGCTGGTTCAACCCTGTGCTCGGGAGTGTGTCTCCTGCTCGATTGATTCCGATCGCCGAAGAGATCGGAATGATCAATGAGATCGGGAACTGGGTGCTGGATGAGGCGTGCCACGAAGCCAGTCGTTGGAGTGACGTGATGGGACGTCGTATTGGCGTATCGGTCAACATCTCGGCGACTCAACTCGACCGCGAGGACTTGGTCGACGTCGTTTCCTCGGCGCTTGATCGACATCGACTGGCTCCGTCACAGCTCGAACTGGAGCTTACCGAGAGCGCGGTTGCGATTGAGCTGGATCGCTCGATCGAACGCCTCTCCCGGTTGCGCGAGATCGGCGTGCGGATTGCAATGGATGATTTCGGCCTGGGAAGTTCCTCGCTGAGCAAACTGGTACGACTACCACTGGACACGATCAAGATTGATCGGGCATTCGCTCGAGACCTTGCCGGCAATAGCGCCTCGGATCGTGTGGTGCAGGTAATTGTGGCACTAACTCGCGGCATTGGCCTGGAAGTCGTGGCCGAGGGCGTTGAAACCGTTTCGCAACGAGAACGAGTGATAGAACTCGGCTGCGATCGCGTTCAGGGCTTTCTCCTCGGCTATCCCACCGATTCGGCAACCACGTTAGCCTGGCTGAAGTCGTTTACTCCCCCAGACCCCCCAGACTGAGCAATCACCGGTGGATCATACCCCGATTTCTTTGCCCTTTTCAGGACTCGTTCTGGCCTATGGGTTGCGAAGTTCGTGAAAACCCGCTATCATACTCCGAATACCGTTCTACAAGTGAACAGAACTGCGTAGCCGGAGGTCACTATGCTCTCACATTCGGAAACCTTCGTTAACGAAGTCCATCAACATCTCTGTTCCAAGGGATTGTTCGGTGATGTCGCGCACTGGTGCGAGATGCGGCACGACTGCGTCTGGGTTGTCACATGCCCGGATTGTGGCGAGACGTTCGCGCTCGAGGAAGAAGAGTACGATCTGCTGATTCGTCGCTCGCACGATGCTGGCGAGTCTTGTGGAGTTACCCCACTGCTTGACTGATCGAATCGGTCAGGGTCGAGGCGACCTAACGAGCCGGATCAGGACTGATCGGGCTCTGGAGCATTGTTCTTCTTGACGTTGTGCGTTGAAGCGCGCGCCACACTATCATCAAACGTTACGGTTAGTTCTTCGACAAGCTGTTCGGCGGTCTGTTCGACATGCCGGGCAGCACTGCCGTTGGTGCCGAACTCTGTCTTCTCGGGGCCGTAGGTGATCGTGTGTCTCGCGCCAAGGTGACCGAGCGATTCGGCTCCTGGAGCAGGAACGCACAGGGCCTCATATAACTGCACGAACCCTGGTACCTCATCGTGCCCGACGAGTTGGCCATCGGCATCCAGAAGAAATGTCTGGAGCTTCGGTCGAGTCAGCTCGCCGATCCACTGAACGATGGTTGAGGGGGCTGCAGGGTCGACCACTACGATATCGACGGTGGAGAGGGCCAGGCTCAGCCATTCAGCCAGCCGATGCCCTGAACGGGGTTCATAGGTGACATAGGATACGTGCGGATACCGCTGCTGAAAGGTGCGAAAGGCGTCGGCACCTTCGTTCAGCAACATCCTGCGAAGCCATGGATTGGCCCGCTCCTCATAGAAGCGGGCTTCATCATCCCGGGATGTGACCACGTGTGCCATTGCCCGATAGAGATGCGCTGAAGGATTGTCATGGTCCGAGATCACAGAGCGCGGAAAGAATGCCCAGCGTCGTCTCGGTTGCGGCAGCACAGTGGTCGCTCCTCGTTTTCTGCGGTTCGGCAGGTCAACTAGCGGGTCTGCTCGGCGTGGACCTCGCTCGGGTCAGCGTCCGGTTTATTGATCAGGTTTACCACGTCGTCGACACCTTCAACACCCCGTACGCGCTTCTCGATATCCATGGCCAGATCGTCATCGTCAATAGAACCACGCAGATAGATAGTGGTGCCGTTGGCGTCAATGTTGATCTCGCCCTTTGGCAGTTCAGGATCGCGGAATACCTGGCTCAGCACGCGATCAACAAGCACTGCTTCATTCTCTGGGCGCCGGTCGGATCCGCCATCGGCCATTTCCTTCACGCGATGCCTGGCACCTTCGGCGAAGCCGGAGAGGTAGTCAGCCTTCTTTGGCAGATCCTCGGTAACTGCGCGATCAACGCTATTGCGGGCCTTGATCGCCTGGTCGCGAGCCAGTGATCGCCGTCGCCGCCCATTTTGCGGATCGAGCACAAACATCGCCGCCGCGCCGATTACCAGGCCGATAATCAATCCCCACAGAAAGCCGCCGCGCCTCGCGCCACGTTCGTCCGGAATGAAATCGTGCGGGTCAAAGTTGTAGTTCATCAGAGTCACCTCCAGCGCTTTAGATCTTCCAATCAGAGCCTGAACGTTGCCCGAGTTGCAACGTCGATATGCTCAGTGCGCCGCAATGGGTGTGCCAGCTTTCTTGATGTCGTGCAGAACGTGCTAGTATGGCACTGGTGTCCCGGGAAAATGCTGGAATTATTGTGCTTCGTTTGCACTCGGAAGGAGTCCGTTCAGGATGCCTGCGATCTATCTGAACCACGTCAGCGTAAGTGCCAGAAACCTTGATGAATCGACCAGATTCTATGAAGAGCTTCTGGGAATGGAACGAATTCCGACGCCGAACTTCGGTGGGAATGTCCAGTGGCTGCGAATCGGTGCGCAGCAGCTGCATCTGGCCGAGCGTGAGGTGACGATCAACAATCTGAACCATTTCGGAATCACGGTGGATGATTTCGTTACCGTTTATCGACGGGCCAAAGAGACCGGAATTCTGAATGATCGGATGCAGGGATATCATCTCTGCGAGTTGCCGGACGGAAATGTCCAGCTCTATGTCAAGGATCCGGCGGGGAACACGCTGGAGATCAACCATCCGGATGTGAACACACTGCCGGACGACATCCGTGCGGACGTTACCCGTCTTGTCGATGCCTTCCCACAATCGGACTCCAATCTGGAGGCAAAGCTTTACGTTGAACCGGAAGACGCGCGGGTCTGACATCGCGAGTTGACAACCTGCCCGACCGGCTCTAGGATGCCGGCTGACGGAATCATTTGAAAATCAGTGAAAGGTATCCAACGTGAGTGCAGAGCAGACCCTGAAAGACAAAGGAATCCAGCTTCCGCCAGTACCAGGACCGGCTGGAAACTACGTCCACGCCGTCCGCACCGGAAATCTCCTGTATCTCTCGGGCAAAGGCCCATTCGATCCAGATGGCGGACCAGCGCCAACTGGAAAAGTTGGCGGTGATGTCAGTACCGAGGATGCTTACCAGCATGCCCGCTCGGTGGGCCTGACCCTGATCTCCGTACTCAAGGACGAGCTGGGAGACCTGGACAAGGTGAAGCAGATCATCAAAGTGCTGGGTATGGTCAATGCCGTACCGGAGTTTGGACAGCAGCCACAGGTAATCAACGGCTGCTCCGATCTGTTCGTCGAGGTTTTCGGCGATGCCGGACGCCACGCCCGCTCGGCTGTCGGCATGGGCTCGCTGCCGAACGGTATTACCGTTGAGATCGAAGTGATCGTCGAGGTCGTATAGAGCCACCACGGACGTTTCGCTCAGAATGCGAAAAACCGCCCGGCCTCTAGTGGCCGGGCGGTTCTCTTTCCTGTCAGAAGCGTGAACGTGTGAAGCCGATCGACGAACCTATATCGTTCGGCGCAGCTCCATCCGGCGTGCCAGCCAGAGCTCTTCGAGTCGTCCATCGATCTCAGTCAGGCGAGCCTTCAGCTTCGGGTCCAGCGGTGAGCTGGAGATCTCCGTCAGAAGCGTGCGCCGCTCGCGAGACAGGTCGTCGATTTCGGCAAGAATATCGGTTGGTAGTCGGTAAGGCTGGAGATCCAGGATATCCATTTCGCCCGTATACGTCGACATTGACGTACGTCCTTTCTGTGAATGCGCGGTAGTAATGCTGCCGTTCTCTTCTGTTAATGCACGAACGTCTGTTCCTATTCCTGAAACGCAGGAAGTGTGCCGTGCACTACTATTAATTGCGATAGGACTGAATGGAGAGTAGCTGTGGATTGCTGAGCGGTCTGGTGTCAGGCCGGAGCAGAGGCGCTTTCGCGCAGATGATCGAGCTGCAGGCGGCTTAGCGATGCGCTCGTGGGTATTCCGTACGCATCACAACCACGCTGGCGATAGTAGATATCCAGCGCCGATGTCAGCCAGTCTGGAGAGAGCAGGGACTGACCGTTTTCGCTCGACAGAACCCGGGACGGAAGCCAGTCGTCCTCGCGCGTCCAGCCGTGACTGATGTTGAAGAGTCTCTTGAGGGTATTGATCCGCTCGCCAGTTGCCAGAAGGGTTTCCCCGTCGGCAGGAACACCGGTCACCTGCTCCAGAAGATGCGCTGATTCGGCCGGAAGATCATCGAAGCAATGACGAAGGAACTTGCAGAGATTCAGGGAATCGAGAATCGATGCCTGATCCTCCGCCCGGATTGCGGCCTGAACGCGCGCCTCGAGCTCCGAGTCCGGGGCAAGCTGGTCAGAGAGATCGACTTCGTAGGCGGATGAGCGATTATGACAGGCACCCCGGGTTGCGACGGCCAGACCGAGAGCGAGCGTTGGCAGCTTTCGCGGATCGTATCCCGGCAATTCCAGCCCCTTGACGTCGAGCGTCCATGATTCACTGCCCTGCCCGACTCCGCGTGCGGCAGCACGGCTTCCGTCGGCGAGCAAATCACCGAGGCCGCGACGCTGGCCGATCTCGCCAATCACCCGCAACAGGGCATCTCCGTCGCCGAATGTCGGAATCTCGTGGTCCGGTACACCCAGGTCGACACCGTTCTCGCGGCATTCCATCGCCCAGGCGATCGTTGCGCCCGTGGTGATGCTGTCCATCGTGAGATCGTCGCATAGTCGGGCTGCCTGGAGCACGACGTCTGGATCGTTGACGCCGCAGAGCGGACCGAGGGCGTAGAGACTCTCGTACTCGAGCCTTACCGTTGAGCCCGACTTGCCTTCACCCGAGGACGACCGCAGCGCGTAGTGGTGCTCACAGCCGATGGTACAGGCGGCGCAGGCATTCTTGTCGGTTCGATGGGTCGCGTGGAGTGCCTCACCATGGAGCCCTTCGAGTCCATCGAGCTGGCTGGCCTGGAAGTTACGGCTCGGAAGCATGCTCATCTTGTTGAAGAACGCCAGGTTGGCGGCGGTCCCGAGTTCCCGATACTTCGCGGTCTCCGGCCCCAGACTCCGTCGAGAGAGGGCCCGAGCCGCCTGCCCGAGCGCTTCCGGGTCGGCGACAACGGGCAGTCGACCGCTACCTCGCACGGCCATCGCCTTCAGCCGCTTGCTGCCCATGACACATCCCGGTCCAGTTCGACCGGCCAGCCGCCCATCGTTGCTGATCGCGGCGAAGCGCACAAGGTTTTCTCCGGCTTCTCCGATCGCCGCAATGCGAAACTGCTTGCCGAGCCTGCCGCGCAGGTGCTCTGAGGTGGAATCGGGCGAGGTGCCCAGCAGATCCTGCGCCGGTTCGATCCGGATTTCCTGATTCTCGACGATCAGCACCGACCATTCCGGGCATTGGCCGGTGATGACGATGGCGTCGACTCCGCACCGCTTGAGTGCGATGGCCAGGTAGCTCGATGTCAATGAGTCGCCGATAAAACCGGTCTGTGGAGAGCGGGCCAGCACCGCGAGTTTGCTAGCTGTGGTCAGGCCTGTGCCGATAAATGGACTCGAAACGAAGATGAGCGGCGCATCGGGGTGAAGCGGTTCGGTGCCGGCAGGGCACCAGGCGTCCAGAAGCCAGGTGCCCAGGCCGATGCCGCCGAGGAATGCTTGTTGAACGGATTCCGCAATCGGATAGATCGTCGATCGACCGTGGCTCAGGTCGATATGAAGATACTGACCATGAACTGAGTGCAATGGCGCTCCTGAACTGAGGATCTATCCGCCAGAGGCCCGGGAGACCAGCAACACGTCTGATTCCGGGTCAACATAATGTTTCGGGTCATTCGTGAACTGTCCGTCAACCACAAACGTGTACCCGGCGTTGAGCCAGGTGCCTTCGGAGTTGACGATATGATCCCTCAGCGAGGGAACCTTGTTGCAGGCATTTTGAAACAGTGTCCCGAGATCCTCTCCGGTGGCTTCGATTCGGCGAGTGCCGGCAACCATCCTTGGTGTCCCGAAGAGTTCGATCTTGATTCTCGGCTTGTACATGCTGCGCTCCGATGTGCTGGAAAAAACGCTCGAAACATGACCCCGCCTGTTGCGACGTCTGTCGCAAGATTTGAACCAGAACTTCCGATTTCGTTCTAAAAGTGAAGGCCGGGATAGCCCGACCTTCACGAACGGCGTAGTATACACATCGGTGATAGCGAGTGCCCACTTTGTCGATTTGTCAATCGTTTCGGGCTTAGTCCACCGGGATAATCCGGACCAGACGATCATCGCCTTCCTGTGGCTCCTGACGCTCATCCCGATTGCTGGTGAGCAGATAGAGCAGCCCGTCAGGGCCCTGAACCACGGTGCGCAGGCGTCCGAACTCACCCTGGACGATCGGTCCCATCTCCGGCTCGGCACCTGTGAAGTTGATGCGATAGAGTGTGACGCTGCGCAGTCCCGCCATCAGATACTCGTTGCGCCACTGGGGGAAGACATCGCCGTCATAGAATGTTGATCCGGACGGCGCCCAGGTGTTTTCACCACTGGCCATTACCGGCAGAGTGAAGTCATCCTGAACCTCCCCGTCGAAGCCCTCCATATCTGGCCAGCCATAGTTCGCGCCTGGCTCGATCAGGTTGACTTCGTCATTTCCGGTGGGGCCGTGCTGGTTGCTGTAGAGTGCGCCGGTCTCCGGGTGCCAGGAGATCCCCTGCGGATTACGCAGTCCGTTGGCGTAGACCGGGGAGTCGTCGAACGGGTTGTCTTCAGGGAAGGTTCCGTCATCGTTCAGGCGCAGAATCTTCGATACCAGAATATCGATGTCCTGTGCATCGTTCTGTCGCTGAGCGTCACCGAGGGTGACGTACAGCTTGTCGTCGGGCCCGAACTTGATGCGGCCGCCGTTGTGGGTAAACGCGCCAGGCATGTCATCGATGATGATCTCACGATCGTTGAAGTCCGTCCCATCGACGGTGTACCGGACGACCCTGTTTCGCCATTCATCGTCGTCTTCATACGTGTAGTAGAAATAGATCCAGCCGTTGTCCTCGAACTCGGGGTGCAGTGTCATGCCGAGCAAGCCACCTTCTGCACCTCGCTCGTGGGCCACGTCATCAAACTCGAAGATCGGGTCGTCCTGGAGTTCACCATCACGCATCAGGCGGACTGTTCCGGGCCGCTCAGTGATGAACATGTCTCCGTTGGGGAGAAACACCAGCTCCCAGGGGATGTCGAGATCCGTCGCCAGGACCTCGAAGTCATAGTCGACCCAGCCGGGGTCTTCCGTTTCCTCTTCGAGCATTGCATCGTCGATCTGGTCTTCGTCACCGGTAACCGGAGTCGGCATCAGACCTTCAGCTTCATCGTCGGACGCTGAGGGATCCTCTGTGTCCGAGGGCGCTTCGGTCGCGGTCGGGCCGGGTTCAGGCGACGGGTCAGGCTCGGATTGCTCAGACTCGTCACATGCGGCCAGCGCCAGCACCATGGCAGCCGCCAGCAGGGCGATTCGCAGAATTCGATTGGAGAGAGTCATAGAACGCGTCCATCCAGGGTCATCACGTCAGTTGTCGGACCATCCGACCGGGCAGATTGTACAGCGCTGAGCCAGTCATGGTAATCAACCAGGGATGATCCAGGGGCTCGAAAAAGCCCGGCCCAGCATACGCTGGACCGGGAGGCGCACGATTGCCTGATAACCTGTCAGAGAGCCTACTCGCTGTCGGCTCCGAGGTACTTCAGTGCAGCGGTGGCCATCACACGAACACCGACGGCGAGGGCATCTTCGTCTGCATCGAAGCGCGGATGATGCGGCGGGTAGATGATCTCGCGGTCCGGATCGGAGACTCCAAGACCAAACATGCAGGTTGGAACGCGCTCGGCGACGAAAGCCATGTCCTCACCGGCCATTTTCGGACTGGATGGCAGCACGTTGTCGGCACCCAGCACATCTGTACCGGCCTCGCGGACGATCTCCACCATTGCGGGATCGTTGAAGAGTGGCGGATAACCACGCAGGTAGGCGACTCTTGCTTTGGCGCCCATGCTGGCGGCAATGCCTTCGACGATCTCCTTGATGCGCTTCTCGACGTGGTCGCGAACGTCCTGGTTGTAGGTGCGGACCGTTCCTTCGATCTGAGCCGTGGCCGGGATGATGTTGGATGCTGTTCCGGCGTGGAGCTTGCCGATCGTCACCACGGCGGACTCACCGGGATCGACGTTCCGGCTGACAATACTCTGCAGGGCGACCACGATCTGCGCCGCGACGAGCGTGGTGTCGACACCGACGTGGGGCCGGGCAGCGTGGCCACCGATTCCCTCGACGAAGATTTGCAGGCCATCTGCCGCCGCGGTGTTGGCTCCAGAATTGACACTGATCTGTCCGGCACGCCCATCGACGCCGACGTGCAATGCGAGTGCCGCGTCAACCTTTGGATCGTCCAGAATGCCATCATTGATCATGGCTGCGGCACCGCCGTAGCCTTCTTCGCCGGGCTGGAACATGAGCACAACCGTGCCGTCGAACTGATCCTTCATGTTGTTCAGGACTTCGGCGACGCCCATCAGGACGGTGGTGTGAACATCGTGCCCGCAGGAGTGCATTGCTCCGGCGTTGGTCGACTTGTACTCAACATCGTTCTGCTCGTCCATCGGCAGCGCGTCCATATCGGCACGCAACAGAATCGTCTTGCCCGGTTTCCGGCCATGGATGATGCCGATGACGCCGGTGCCGCCGGTGATTGCGCCGGTCTTGATGCCAGCCAGCTCCAGCGCCTCTTTCGGGGTATACAGGGAGCGGCCATCTCCCCCGACGCCGGTCTTGTGCTCAACACCCAGCTCGCTGAGCTGTCCGGCAACGACGCGAGCTGTATTCTGCTCCTGCAGGGAGAGCTCCGGGTTCATGTGCAGGTAGCGACGGGTATCACGCAACCACTGATCGAGTTCCTCACTGACCTGTACCTTTTCCGCAATGCTCATCTGGAACCTGATGTCCTTTCTGGTTCGGTCATGCCCGACTGGCCCGCGCCAACCGGTTGGCGCGATAGTAGCACAGCGCCTGTGGTATCGGTGAGCCCTTTGAGGATGTCGCAGATCGCCGGCAGACGTGGTAGCCTGTCGATTGCCATAGGCCGGATCCTTCACGGCAGGGTGGATCCGACGAAGCCAGTGAGAACAGGAATAGCCCCAGATGGTTACAGACTTCACGGTTGATGATCTTGATCTGATCTACATCCTCGTTCCGAACGACAGTGGTGTCGGAACGGCGAACCTCGCCGTCTCCGATATGAGCAGCAAGCAGTTTCGTGACTGGGTCGCGGCCAAGGCCGAGATCGAGCGCGTTTCCATGATCGTGCCCGAGGGTCGGATCGACCTCGAGACGCGGCTGCATATGCTTAATCGTCTCCAGCGAGAAGGTGTCAAGATTCACAAGCTCGGCGGGTAGGGTGCTAACCAACGACCACCCCGCTGCTCGGAGCTGGAACGTGGCTCCCGGTCGGAGATCACCGTGTCATTGCTGAAGATGTATCCTCGTCCGTTCTACGGATGGTGGATCGTACTCTCGGCGATGCTGGTGACGTTTGCCGCCGGGCCCGGCCAGTCCTTCATGTTCACGGTGTTCATCGATCCGATCATCGAAGATACCGGCTACACCCGAACGATGCTCTCCAGTATCTATGCGGCCGGCACGGTGGTCAGCGCGGCGGCGGTGATGATTGTCAGTCGTCTGTCTGACCGTTTTGGTCCGCGATTGATGCTGATCATCATGGGCTCGATCTTCGGACTGGCCTGCATCGCGCTGAGCGCCGCCACCGGGATCCTGGCAATGGCTGTCGCGCTGGCATTGCTGCGGGGTCTGGGGCAGGGCGCGATGCCGGTCAATGGTTCGCTTCTGGTGTCGCAGTGGTTCATCGTCCGTCGTGGCCGGGCGATGGCCATCATGGGCCTGGGTGGAGCGATTACGATCGCAGTGATGCCGAACCTCGGGCAATTCCTCATCGAGATCCTGAGCTGGCGCGGGGCGTACTTCGCGCTCGGGCTGATGGTCTGGGCGATCGTGCTCCCGATCGCGATCCTCGTCATTCGCAACAAACCGGAAGATATCGGCGAGCTCCCCGATGGGGCCGATTCCCTTCCCGACGACGAGATTCGCAGAATCCAGCGTGCGGCGAGCGGAGAGAAGCGCAAGGTACTGACCAGCTGGAGCTTCTGGGCACTGGCCGGACCAATGGCGGTCCCGGCGCTGGTTGATACTGCGCTAATCTTTCATCAGGTCGCACTCTTCGAGCGTCAGGGCCTCACGGCAGAGGTTGCTGCCCGGGTCTTTATTCCGTTCGCGATTGCTTCTGCGCTTACCGGGTTACTGGCCGGGTTCGTTGTCGAGCGCACCGGGCCTACGCCGTTGTTCGTGGCCAACATGGCGATCTTTGGCGTTGCGATTCTCATGCTGCAAGTCACCAGCACCGGGTTTCTTGCGGTGATCTACGCCATCATTCTTGGCAGCGCGATGGGGATGCAGGGGATTGCCGTTCGCTATACCTGGCCCTACTACTATGGTCGTCAGGGCTTGGGGCAGGTGCAGGGATCGGCGATGATGATCATGATCTCCGCCACGGCTATAGGACCCCTGATGTTCGCCGCGGTCGCCGAAAATGTGAGCTACGCGATTGCGTTTGCCGGAATGCTCGGACTACTGGCTCTGGCCGGGATACTACGCATGGTGATCCGGATTCAGCCAGCCTGACCTTTGATCAGCGGACGAAGTTCTTCAGCGCAAACATGAGATTTGCCGGGCGCTCGCCCATTCGGCGCATGAAGTACGGGTACCACATCTCTCCGAACGGAACGTAGACGCGCATGTTGTAGCCGGCTTCGACGAGCTCGTACTGAATATCTTCTCTGATGCCGTACATCATCTGGAATTCGAACCGGGATTTGTCGATTCCCATGCGCATGGCGTATCCGCGGGCCACATCGATGATTGCGTCGTCCTGTGTGGCGATAGCGGGGTAGTTGCCGTCGTCCATCAGGCGCTCCATCTGCCGACGAAAGGCGGCATCGACATCCGCCTTCTTCGGATAGGCGTGCGTCTCTGGCTCAGCGTAGGCGCCTTTGACCAGACGGACCTTGGCACCCTGTTCGATCGCCTGTTCCACGTCGCGGTCGTTCCGGTACAGATAGGACTGTAGAACGATCCCCACGGTGTCTCCGTAGGTTTCCCGCAACGCATAGAAGATGTCCAGCGTTCGCTGGGTGTAGGCGCTGCCTTCCATGTCGATCCGCACGAAGTTGTTATATATCCGTGCTCGATCCAGCACCCGGATCATCAGGTCATGGGCGAACTCATCGGAGATATCGAGTCCGAGCATCGTCAATTTGACCGAGATGGTGCTGTTGGCGCCGGTTTCGGCGATCCGATCGAGCATGGTACAGTATTCCGTCGCCGCCTGTTCGGCCAGATGTGGTTCCGAGAGATTCTCGCCAAGCAGGTCGAGGGTCAGCATCATTCCGGCGTTGAGCAGATCCTTGCTCGAGGCGAGCGACTCATCGAAGGTCTCGCCGGCCACGAAGCGAAAGGCCAGATCCCGTGAGATGCGATTGCTGGTTACCGTTCGGGTCACGAAATCGTTATCTGCCAGAGCCAGCATCGTCTTGCGGAGCATGTCATTCCCCTTCGATCCTTCGAGCCGACCAGGACGCCAGCGTCCAACTGGAGTTTAGCACGCGGCTGGCTACGTTTATCGACGTCACCTGCCGCTTGAATCAGAGCCCGGGAGCAGTGTAGTGAGCGAGTCAGGTACGATGCGCGCCTCCACCACGATCCGGGATACCCTCCATGATCGTATCCCACTCGATGCACCGACGGTTCAACTCATCGGTACGCAGCCATTTCTCCGTCTGGACCGGATTCAACAGCTTGGGTTCGTAAGCAAAGTCTGGCCGGGCGCCAAACACACCCGCTTCGAGCACTCGCTGGGCGTCTATCACCTCATGCGTCAGGCGATCGATTCGCTAATGCGCTCCTGCCCGGGGATTGGAATTTCTGATGAATCCATCCGGGTTGCCTCGGCTGCAGCGCTGCTCCACGATATCGGCCACTATCCGTTCAGCCACGCCATCGAGGAACTCGGTGATCCGGTGCTGCCCCATGAGACGGTCGCCCGTCAGGTGATTGGCTCAGAAGAGGTCTCGAGCGTACTTGAGCGTGACTGGCAGGTAGATCCGGACGACGTTATGGAGCTGATCGATCCAACTGTTGATCCGGAACCGGAGTTCGATCTCCTGCGCGGGCTGCTGAGTGGTCCGCTCGATGTCGACAAGCTCGACTACCTTCCCCGCGATGCGAAGGGGTGCAACGTACCGTATGGCGGCGTCGACACGGCACGTCTCATGGATGCGTTGCGTGTGGCAGAGGTCGAGGGAAGGCGTCAGATTGTTGTCGGCGAGAAAGGCGTCAGCCCGCTGCATTCGTTGATCAACGCCCGGCAGGAGATGTTCGATAACGTCTACTGGCACCATACCAATCGTGCCTGCATGGTGATGCTGCTCAGAGCGGTGCAGGAGGCGATTATTCTCGGCTCGATTACTGCCGAGGAGCTGACCCATCTGGATGATGTGTCGTTGATCCAGCGATTCCGTGAGGCCGACATGCCGTCTCAGACCCGCGCGCTGGTCAATTCCCTGGAATCACGAGCTATTCACAAGCGAGCGGTTGAGATCAGCGCCAGAGCGTCCGATCTCTATGAATATCTGGGTGGATTGTTCTACCAGCCGGCGGCACGACGTCGACTGGAGCTCTCGATGACCGCTGCGTTGTCATTCCAGCTCGGCACGGAGATTGGCGAGCATGAAGTGCTGATCGACATTCCGAAACCGGAGAAGTGGAAGACCTCGGTCTGGGTCCAGTTTGACCGACCGCCGATCGGATTTCGAGAGTTGATGCCCTGGGTGGATGTGGTTGGTCTGGCGGATGACGATTTCAAGCGCTACGAAGAGCACCGTCGACTGATCCGTATCGTGACAACGGAGCGACTGCGCGACGAAGTCGCAAAGCGGTGGGAGTCGCTCCTGTTTCCGCTCATGGGGATGTCGCGACTGGAGACCTGGCCCAGCTGACGATCTGCAACGGAGGAGCTTACTTTTTCTCGGTGAACGTCGGTGACTTGCTGCTGATCAGCTCTTTCACCTGCTCTGGTGAGTAGCCTCGCAGACTATCGACATACTCGGTATTGTGAATGTAGAAGGTGACGTCGAATCGGAACGCCTCGTTCCATTCCAACTCTCGCCACGTCTCGAACAGATTGTCTACGAAGTCAGTTCCCGTCGCCTCAACCCTGAACAGAGAGATCCCTTTTCCGCGGATATAGGCGAGTGCCTCGCCGAAGTACACGGTCGCTTCTCCGGTCGATTCGATCGCCGCCTTCAGGGCGTGATAGTGTCTCGGCACTGACCGAAGGGTGAATAGCATCGCTCCCGGTTTGCTGGGGCCGGTGCGCTGTGGCTCGTCTGGTGTCGCCGTTGTGCTTCGTCGCAGAAATGACATAACTCTGAAACCTTCCTGGCCCGGGTGCCGCGCTGTGCCGGAGCTGACGCTGTCGATCCATCCGCTCGCAGAAGATTGTAGCCTGATTGAGAGAACTTGTGCAGGGATGGCGTTGCCGGGTATCCGATTGATAGAAACCCGGGCAAGACAATGGCCCCTGTCGCAACGCGGGGCCATTAGCAGTTCGTTATTGATTCAGACAAGGTGCGACGTGGCATCGAGTTCGATCGGGACGGTGTGGGCCTCAGAAACTGGCGCGAGGCCCGGGACTGGAACGCCGGGTATTTTCAACCCGACGTTCCGACTCCTGGATCGAATCTATGCCTGGGAGAACCGGCGACGAACCAGCAGACCACCACCGAGGGCAGCGCCACTGAGAACGGTCATCAGAATGACAGCAGACTCGGCACCCATACCTGCGCCACCGGTAGCCGGGACGAGGTCTTCGGTGTCGTCAGCAGCATCATCGTCTTCGACTGCTGTATCGTCATCTTCTTCGACCATGTCATCGTCGTCATCGGTGACAGCGTCGTCCTCATCGTCGACCATGGCGTCGTCCTGGTCGTCAACGACGGCGTCATCATCGTCGTCCGTGACTGCGTCGTCGTCATCGTCAACGACGGCGTCATCATCGTCGTCCGTGACTGCGTCGTCGTCGTCATCAACGACGGCGTCATCATCGTCGTCCATGGCGGCGTCGTCATCGTCGTCCATGGCGGCGTCATCATCGTCGACTGCATCATCGTCGTCTGAGGTGTCAAGACCTTCGACGGCCGGGACGTTGCCGCACATGACGGCAGCATCATCATCTTCAGATGCGTCTACACTGATTGCGTGTTCACCATTCATGATGTCGCCAAGCATGACGTCATCAATGGTGGTGACGGACTCACCATCTTCAATGTCGTCGAGTTCGAAGACGACATCGCCCAGGTCGTCACAGGTGCCTTCGTACACTGCTACCGGGTGCACGCCGCCCTCGTCGCCACCGCTGATGAAGACGGTAATCTCCACGCCCTCATCAACGCCGCGGATCGAGGCGCCGCCATTTACGCCAGAATCATCTACGCTATCCAGTGCAACACTGAAGATGTTCTGACCAGCAGCCGGCGCAATGGCTGCAATTGTGAGCAGCCCAGCTGCTACTAGAGAAATCCAGATTCGTTTCATGGGTAATACCCACCCTTTCACTCCGACTCGAAGCTCGGTCTTCCGCGCCATCTGGAAGACCGGTACGCGCTCGAGCACCGCCCGCCCTTGTGATACTCCGTCCGCGATACGATAACACCTCGCCGTGAATCGTTCAATCCCGATCTGAGGGATTTTGCTCCGAATACTGCCTCATTGGCACAGATCGTTGTTTCCAGGGGCCGAAAATAGCCAACGGCCTCGCACGAATGCGAGGCCGTCGAGCTCGAAATATCCAGTTGGGGAGCTGCCAGACATTTGTCAGCTACTGGACGTGCCGCGATTCTGCGCTACTAGACCTGCGCGAACCGGCGGCGAACCAGCAGGCCACCACCGAGGGCAGCGCCACTGAGAACGGTCATCAGAATGACAGCAGACTCGGCACCCATACCTGCGCCACCGGTAGCCGGGACGAGGTCTTCGGTGTCGTCAGCAGCATCATCGTCTTCGACTGCTGCATCGTCATCTTCTTCGACCATGTCATCGTCGTCATCGGCGACAGCGTCGTCCTCATCGTCGACCATAGCGTCGTCCTGGTCGTCAGTGACGGCGTCATCTTCGTCGTCCGTGACTGCGTCGTCGTCGTCATCCATGGCAGCATCGTCATCTTCTTCGGCAGCATCATCGTCTTCGACTGCGTCATCGGCTTCATCGTCGTCAGCTGGTGCACCACCGATCTGTGGTGTGGTGCCACAGGCGACAATGACCTCCATCTCATCTTCGGAGAGATGAACAGCAATTGCGTAGTCGCTGGCGATAATGTCAGCGATGCTGACGTCTGCAGTCGATTCGGAAACGCCGTCAACAACATCTTCCAGCGGGTAGGCAACGTCACCGAGATCCTGGCAGGTGCCTTCGTGGATGTGAGCCGGCTGTGGCTCACCATCCGGACCTGGCTCGATTTCGATGGAGACGACTACCTGATCGCCGTCGGACGTGATATTTGCCGTTCCGGACTGTCCGGAATCGTCAACTTCCTGCATGTCGATCGTTACGGTGTCCTGTCCGGCTGCCGGTGCGATCGCTGCAACTGTCAGCAATGCGGCAGCTACTAGTGAAACCCAGATGCGCTTCATCGGGATCCGTACCCTTTCCTGGTGATCCATGGGGCGCCATTACGAAACGATGTCGCGCCTCCCTGCCTGACCGTGCCCCTCCTCGGTCAGACCTCCCTACGCGTCAGGAGACAACTTAGCACGCTCTATCGCGTCATGCAATAGTGCGTCGGGTAGACGACGTGGAAATCGTCGCGGATACAGGATGCGACCATCTGATTCCCCAGGCCGCGCGGGCAAGCCTGGCTGCCGCTTTCTGCAGTATTGGCAAGCCTTCGGCTCGAACATATCGACATAAACGAAGTGGACCCCGCAGAAGTCTGCGAGGTCAATGGCATTCGATGTGTCTGGCCCTGTGTTGTCAGATTGGCGCTGAACAGGTGGTGCGAGGTCGCCTGTCTCTCCCTGCGACCCCGCACCCGCCTTTGAATGCTAGATCTGAAGCGATCGTCGGCGGATCAGAACACCTGCACCCAGCGTCAGGCCGGCGGCGAGCGTCATCATCAGGATTCCGGCTTCGGCACCGAATCCAGCAACGCCACCAGTGGCAGGAACGAGGTCTTCAGCGTCGTCCGCTGCGTCGTCTTCTTCAGCGATCGCATCAGCATCGTCGGCTGCTTCGGCGTCATCGTCATCGGTCACGGCAGCGTCGTCATCTTCAACTGCTGCATCGTCGTCCTCGGCTACCGCGTCGTCGTCATAATCCGTCACGGCATCGTCGTCGTCCTCGGCTACCGCATCGTCATCCATGACGGCGTCGTCTTCTTCATCGCCAGTACCGATGTTTCCACACGCGACATAGACATCCATCTCGTCTTCCGAGAGGTGGACATTGATGGCGTGATCGGCGGCCATGATGTCATCGATCGAGGCTTCGACGGTTGATTCGGACATACCGTCAACGACGTCCTCGAGTGGGAATACCACGTCGCCGAGGTCATCGCAGGTTCCGGCGTGGATGTGAACCGGGTGTACGCCATCCTCCGGAGTGCCATCGAGTTCGATTGAGACGGTGGTTTCACCATCTGTTTCAGTCATTGTTGCCGTGCCGGACACACCTGAGCCATCGACCTCGTCCAGGTCGATCGTCATGGAGTGCTCATCGGCGGCGGCCGGAGCGATAGCGGCGATCGTCAGCAATCCTGCTGCGATCATCGAAATCCAGAAACGCTTCATCTCGGGTCCCTACCCTTTCTAAAAGCTGCGGTGCAATGTTTCTCCAGCGCCAGTTGAGAAACAGTCCAGACCACGTTTATGCGCACCAGTTCCGCATGATTGGCGACACAATATCACAAGGTAGCTATCTGGTCAACGATTTGCCCGATTGTTGCCTTGCGTATGTTTCTGCCGACTCATCACGCGAAGTACTGCGTACGACGGGGAACACTTCCCCGATTCCTGCGAAAACCTTCCGGTTTCCCATCCGTGTGAGCAAAATCCGTTCCCTGGTTCACTATTCGGACCGGGCGTCCGGATTCTGCCTGCTAACATTGAACTCGTCCGCTGCACTTTTTTCAAGTTGTGCCATTTTGGCAATTCTTCGCTGAAACTGTTCTTCAGGTCTCAGCTCCGCCGCCAGGTACGTGCGGATAAGATCGAGCGCCACCCGATCACCAACAATCTGGGCCCCCAGACAGAGGACATTGGCATCGTCATGCTCCACGCACTGGTGGGCCGAGTAGATGTCGTGCGCCAGTGCAGCCCGGATCCCCGGAAACTTGTTGGCGGCCATTGACGCACCAATCCCGGTGCCGCAGACGAGCATCCCACGATCGGCGTTCCCTTGTCGTACCGGATCGCATACGGCGCGAGTGATGTCCGGGAAGTCCACCGGTTCCTCGGAGTGGGTCCCAACGTCTTCTACCTCGTAGCCCCAGCCGCGCAGAGCCTCAACGACGATCACTTTCAGCGCGTATCCCGCGTGATCTGCTCCAACAATCAGCTTCATCGCTGTCTCGCTCTCTTTCCCGGGCGGGCAGTTGATCGAACCTGCATGATTTCAGATTAGTCACGCGAGTCGACGGGGTCAATCAGCAAATCGAGCGTGTTAGACTTTCCGACGTTGGACCGCGCCCTTCTTTTAAAAGAACGTACACCTCGCCAGCCGGAATCTCTGCGAACCAGACATGCCAGAAAGGATTGACGCATCGTGCGAACGCGATTGAAGCGCCCGGAGCAGATCGACCGGATGCGTGAAGCCGGACAGATCGTCGCCGAGACCCTCAAACTGATGCGTCAGCACGTCGCGCCCGGCGTCACCACTCGTCAACTGGACGAGATTGCTGAAGCGAACATCAGAAAGCATGGCGCTACGCCATCCTATAAGGGGTACCGTGGCTTTCCGGCGACGGTCTGTGCTTCGGTGAATACGGTCATCGTTCACGGGATTCCCAACGATGTGCCGCTCGAAGAAGGTGACATAATCAGCGTTGATGTTGGAGCCAAACACCGGGGGTTCCATGGCGATGCAACGATTTCCCTTCCCGTCGGTACGGTGAGCGATGAGGCTCAACGGCTGATGGACGTTTGCAAGCAGGCTCTGTATGCCGGGATCGACAAGACCCGGGCAGGTAATCGGCTGACCGATATCTCGGCAACGATCCAGAACTGTGTTGAATCTGCCGGCTTCTCAGTGGTTCGTGACCTGTACGGGCATGGAATCGGAACCAACCTCCACGAAGAGCCCCTGCTGCCGCACTATGGTAGTCCCGGTCAGGGGCCGCGTTTGCGGGCTGGCATGGTGCTGACGATCGAACCGATGATCGCCGCTGGCGACCCCGCCTGGGAGACGCTCAGTGACAACTGGACGGTGGTGACACTCGATGGGAGCCTCTCGGCTCAGTTCGAGCATACCGTTGCAATCACTGACAATGGCCCAGAAATCCTCACCGATCTTGGTGACTGATCGTCACGTCTCGCGGCACTCCTCCGTTCAAATTGACCTCTCACCCGCCGAACCTCCCTGGTTCTGGCGGGTCTTCCATTTTGTGGCCTGGTGTGAAACGGCGCGACAACACAATCTTCATAATTCGATAACCAAACGTTAATCGTGCGATCACCGTGCGATAACAGACGGCTCCTAGACTCCTGGGCAGGTTCACGGCGACAGGCTCGTGACGGTGATCTACCGGGAGGAACAGGGAGTCAAGCTCATGCAGGCCATGGCAAGCGGTTCGCAAGCTAACGCGTACCGAGTCCTCATTATCGAAGACGACCCGACCCTCGTGGCCACGTTGCGCTACTCCATCCAGAAGCAGGGGCACCACGTCACTGTTGCCGAAGACGGCCTGGAAGGTATCAAAGTAGCTCGTGGCACCCGCCCCGACATCATTCTTCTCGATCTCATGCTTCCAAACATCGATGGCCGCGAAGTCTGCCGCTATCTGCGCGGGTGGACCGAAGCCCCCATTCTCATGCTCACCGCACTGGACCGGGAAGAAGACGTTATCGCCGGGCTGGAGGTTGGTGCGGACGACTACGTCACCAAGCCATTCCGGATGAACGAGCTGATTGCCCGGATGAACGCGCTCATGCGCCGTAAACGATCACAGGAGCCGGAAGCCGACACCCTGATTGCTGGCGACCTGGTGGTGATGATCGGTGAGCACCGGGCGATATATGCCGATCGCGAGCTGAGACTTGCGCCCAAAGAATTTCAGATTCTGATTGCTCTGATGCGCCGTGCAGGAAAGGTCTGCACGCGAGCCGAATTGATGAAGGAGGCATGGGGAGAGGGAATAATCGTTGACCCTCGAAACGTGGATGTCCACGTTCGATTGATTCGCGCGCAACTCGAAGGTGAGCCAGACGGATCCTGGCTCATTCAGACCGTCCATGGTGTCGGTTATCGATTTTCCGGCGAGCTCGGTCCGAACCCGCCGGTTCATGAAGTTGACTCCGAAGGGAGCACAGTCTAAATGGTTTCCAGGTATGAAGAACTCTACGCTGCGGCAATCACGGGCAAAATGGATCGCCGCCAGGTACTCAAGCGCGCGTTTGCCCTCGGCCTGACGATTCCGGCCATCAGCGCACTGCTGGCTGCTTGTGAAGACGATGACAGCGACGACAGCGAGGCAGCTGCCGAGCCGGATTCTGACGACTCTTCCGACGACGCTGAAGAAATGGTCGAAGAAGACGACAACGAAGACGAAGAAGGCGAAGACGATCTCGACGACCCGGATGAGGTCGAATCTGACCTGGACGTCGAGCAGGCAGACGCTTTCCTCGAAGACGACGGCTGGGAATACGAGGGCGACGACCGTATCGAAGGTCCATACGACGGCGAGTCCGACACCCTCAACGGTGCCGGGGCTACCTTCCCGGCCGTGCTCTACAGTCGCTGGTTCCACGAGTACGAGCAGGTTACCGGCGTTCGCGTGAACTACCAGTCGATCGGCTCCGGTGGTGGTATCGCCAGTATCTCCGACGGTACTGTCGACTTCGGCGCAACCGACGGCCCGATGAACGATGAGCAGCTGGAAAACGCCAGCGGCGGCAACATCTTTCACATCCCGGTCGCCATGGGCGCCGTTGTCCCGACCTACAACATCCCGGATCTCGATATTGCCGAGCCGCTGCGGTTTACCGCAGAGACCCTGGCGGGAATCTACCTGGGCGAAATCACCGAGTGGAACGACCCGGCGCTGGTTGAAGACAACCCGCAGCTCGAAGATATCGATCAGTCGATTCTGGTGGTTCACCGCTCCGACGGTTCTGGCACGACATTCATCTGGGTCGACTATCTGGCGGCGGTCAGCGAAGAGTGGGCCGAAAACGTTGGTGTCGGAACCTCAGTGAACTGGCCAACCGGTATCGGCGGAAATGGCAACGAGGGTGTTGCTGGCGAGGTTGTGCAGAACACGTATTCGATCGGCTACGTCGAGCTGATCTACGCCCTGCAGAACGACCTGGGTGTCGGCGAGGTTCGAAACCAGGCCGGGAACTTCATCCTGCCGAGCACATCTTCGGTAACCGCAGCCGCGGCCGCGTTTGCCGACTCGATCGATCCGCAGCTGCGAGACCGCATCGTGAATGCGCCGGGAGAGGATTCCTTCCCAATTTCCGGATTCACCTGGCTGCTGGCCTACGAGAACATGGACGACGAAGAGAAGGGCATTGCCCTGACACGAATGCTCTGGTGGTGCGTGACCGACGCGCAGCGCTGGAACAGTGGCCTCGGCTACGCCCGGGTACCGGAGGAGATCGTGGACCTCGCCAAGGAACTGATTCAGGACATCAAGGTCGACGGAGAGCCGATTTTCCCGGGCGAGTAGCGGCCGTCCAGGCCCTCACTCCCGGCCCCTCTCCCAATGCCGAGAGAGGGGAGACGATTAGCACGGTAGGGGAGGGCCCCGTGCCCTCCCGCATTTTGATGGCGAACCAACAGGCAGGGAGGTTCAACGCCATATGCAACAGTCAGCACCGGTACGTGGCTCGTCACGCATCAGACTCGATGTCGATGCCGCTGGCCGCGGGGACCGTATATTCGAAGGAGCCACAAAAGCTGGGGCGATCGCGATTCTCGCGCTCCTGGCCATCATCATCCTGCTCCTCCTGTTCGAGTCACGCAATATCTTCGGGCACCAGGGCATCGGACAGTTTCTCTTCACCACCACCTGGGATCCGGTTTTCCGGGAGTTCGGCGTTTTCGCGTTCATCTATGGCACCGTGATCAGCTCGGTGATCGGCCTGCTGCTGGCTACGCCAGTGGCGGTGGGTGCGGCGATTTACATCGTTGAGTACGCGCCCCGGTGGTTGCGAAGCCCGGTCTCGTTCACGGTGGAGCTTCTGGCCGCAATCCCCAGCATCATCTACGGCCTCTGGGCCGTGTTCATTCTGGGGCCCGTCATGCGCTTCCATATAGAGCCGTTCCTGCAGACGTGGTTTGGCCCGATCCCGATTGTCGGCAATCTCTTTGAAGGAACACCGATTGGCCGGGATATTCTGACGGCCGGGGTCATTCTGGCCATCATGATTCTTCCAACGATCATGGCGATCTCCCGCGAAGTAATCATGCAGGTACCCGACACCCAGCGAGACGGTATGCACGCGCTGGGCGCCACTAAATGGGAGATGATCCAGGGCGCGGTCATTCCGTATGCCCGGGCAGGCATCGCTGGAGCGGCGATTCTGGGTCTGGCCCGAGCCCTTGGCGAAACGATGGCCGTCACGATGGTGATCGGTAACGCCTCGACGAGTATCACCGGTTCACTGTTCGAGCCCGGTTACACCATGGCGAGCGCCATCGCTAACCAGTTCCGCGAGGCTGACTCACAGGTCTACCTCAGTGCGATCATCGCGATCGCTCTCGTTCTGCTGGTGATTGCAATGATCGTGAATATTCTGGCCCGCATCCTCATCTATTCGCTCGTCGGTAAGCAAAGCAACAGCTCGCGGATCGGCTAGCCAGTGACTGGAGAGGAGCGAACAATGCAGTCTGGAAACGAAACCGCAGCCCAACTGGCGACACCGAAAGCGAGTCCCGGAGTCTCTCGACACGCGATTCTGTTGCAAGGTGACTCGCGTTATCGATTTCGAAAAGCGTTTAGCGGCATCATGGCCGCCGCGGTAGCCGCCTGTACCGTGTTCGGGGTGACGATTCTCTGGATCATTCTCGGGTACGTCCTCGTTCGCGGATTGCCGGCACTTGATCTTGCCTTCTTCACCGAGCGCCCGATGCCGTACGGCGAAGTCGGCGGTGGTGTTGCCCCGGCGATCCTCGGGTCGCTCTATCTCATCGCGGTGGCCTGTGTTATCGGGTTGCCACTGGCGGTGCTTGCCGCGATCTATCTGTCTGAGTACTCCCACGGTCGTTTCGGAGATGCGGTCCGGTTCGTTATCGATCTCCTGGCCGGGTTGCCATCGATTGTGGTCGGGGTGTTCGTCTGGACGCTGATCGTTATCAATACCGGCAGCTTCTCCGGCCTGGCCGGTGCGGTTGCTCTGGCGATCATCATGATCCCGATCGTTGCCAGAACGGTGGAGGCGATTCTCAACCTCGTACCAAACAGTATGCGTGAGGCGTCGCTGGCGCTCGGAGTGCCGATGTGGAAGACGATCCTCCGCGTGGTGCTTCCGGCCGCCAAGAGCGGCATCATCACCGGCGTTGTGCTGGCGATGGCCCGGGCGGGCGGGGAAACCGCTCCGCTGTTGATGACGA
Source organism: Sphaerobacteraceae bacterium (assembly GCA_007695115.1). GTDB lineage: Bacteria > Chloroflexota > Chloroflexia > Thermomicrobiales > Thermomicrobiaceae > SLMJ01. Next base: position 4,218 of record REEK01000079.1, on the reverse strand, counting down.
CGCTCGGCAACTCGTTCTTCAACTTCGATCTGATGCAGCCGATGGCCGCTTTGCCGGTGCAGATCTATAACTACGCGGTTGCCCCCTACGCAGACTGGCATACCAAGGCCTGGGGTAGCGCGCTGGTGCTGATCGCCCTCATCGGCGCTCTCAGCTTGCTGACCAGATGGGCGGTTCGCGGGCAGAAACTGGGTGAGAGCTAACCGGAGGATTTGACGCGAGCAAAGAGAGACGACCTTACTTGAAAACGAACAGGCAGGGGATTATGAGTCAGGAAACGATCGAGCAGACGCAAACAATTCAGGATGACTCGCTTGCGGCCGGGATGGAAGTCCGGAACCTGAGCGCCTACTACGGTGACTTCCAGGCGGTCAAGGATATTACGATGCCGATCGAGCGCGGCAAGGTGACGGCGTTGATTGGTCCATCCGGCTGTGGCAAATCGACATTCATTCGCTGCCTGAACCGGCTCCATGAGCTCACTCGGGGCGCCAGAGTCTCCGGCCAGGCGTTTCTCGAAGACCAGGACATCTATGCCAGCAACGTCGACCCTGTGCAGGTTCGTCGGGTGATCGGCATGGTCTTCCAGAAGCCGAATCCGTTCCCGATGATGTCGATCTACGACAACGTCATCGCCGGTATCAAGCTGAACAATGCCCGTAAGAGCCGTGGCGAGCTCGATCAGATCGTGGAGCATTCGCTGCGGGGAGCCGCCCTCTGGGACGAAGTAAAGGACAAGCTGGATCACTCCGGAGCATCACTGTCTGGTGGACAGCAACAGCGACTCTGTATTGCCCGGACGATTGCCGTAGAACCCGAAGTCATCCTCATGGACGAACCGTGCAGCGCGCTTGACCCGATCGCCACCTTCAAGATCGAAGAGCTCATCGCAGAGTTGAAGGAACGCTACACAATTGCCCTGGTGACACATAACATGCAGCAGGCAGCCCGGGTATCAGATTTCACCGCGTTTCTTTTATCCGGGGAAGAGCGCTATGGTCGGCTCGTGGAATACGGTCCCACTCAGCAAATCTTCACTAACCCGCAGGACGAACAGACAGAAGCTTATATCACGGGCAAATTCGGATGATGTGTACGTACAGTGACAGTGTGGCATGTGATTGTGCCGCTGGAGGGATGGTCTGATGTCGACGGCAGGGTCCGGGAGAACCCACTACACGCAACAGCTGCAGGATGTGCGTGACGAGATTCTGATGATGGGGAGCATGGTTTCGCAGGCGATCGAAGGGGCCGTCGAGGCTCTCAAGAAGCGTGACCCTCAGCAAGCCCGGGAGGTTGTAGCGGCTGACCAGGTTATCGATGCCAAGCAGTACGAGCTGGAAGAGCGGACGCTAACAATCATCGCTACCCAGCAGCCGATGGCTGGCGATCTTCGCAGCCTGGCCGCCTCGCTGTTCATCGTGGGTGAGCTGGAGCGAATGGGCGATTACGCTGAAGGAATCGCCAAGATCGCCATCATGGTGTCCGAGCACCCGCCACTCAAGCCGCTGATCGACATTCCACGTATGGCCGAGATCTCGGTCAGCATGCTGCAACGGAGCCTGACCGCGTACATGGAGCTGGACCTTGAAGAGTGCCGGAAGATCTGGCACACCGATGACGAAGTTGACGGGCTGTACGTACAGGTGTATCGGGAACTGCTGACCTACATGTTGCAAGACCCGGGATCGATCGAGCGGGCCACCTATTACCTGTGGTGTGCGCATAACCTGGAACGCATTGCCGATCGAGTGACCAACGTGTGCGAGCGCACCGCTTACGTGATCACCGGGGATCCGCAGACGCTACCAGGCCGCGTTGATCCTGACTGATCTCAGAAAATTCCCCTAATTCCTTTCAACGGGGACCGCCAGTACCCTGCCCGGGTGTCCATCGCGCGATGGCTCCACCCACCTGGCGGTCCCCTTTTTCGCTCTTTGACCAGCTTCGTGGTTCTCTCGCGATCAGCACGGCAGAACCCTTCGATCAAGCATCGCCTCTCAGGTATCCTTGCCACGGGCAGGGGATCGATATTGATCCCTTTTGGCAAGAATCTGGAGGAGTGCCGGTATGTCGCACCCGCGGCGACGATCGTTGTTTTCGCTCGACCGTCAGATTTCCCGTCGGCACTTGCTGCGCACCGGAGCAGGGATAGGGCTGGCGATTCCAGCCTCATCGATGATCGCTGCCTGTGAATCGTCCAACGCCGAAGAGGATCCGGATACCCTGACGACCGGTGATGTCAACCTCACGGGCTCCGGTGCAACGTTTCCAGACCCCATCTACCAGCTCTGGATCGATGAGTTTCGCTCCGTCCGCTCCGATGTCTCGATCAACTACCAGTCGGTTGGCTCGGGACAGGGGAAGCGCGATTTCATCAACAACGTCACGGACTTCGGCAGCAGCGATGCCTACCTGACAGATGAAGAGATGGAGCGCGTTCCCAATGCGCTGCACATCCCCACGGTAATCGGTGCGGTTGCCGTGACCTACAACCTCGAGGGGTATGAAGATCTGCAATTGACTGGTGAGACCCTGGCGGCGATCTACCTCGGCGACATCATCAGCTGGGATGATCCGAGAATTCAGGAAGAAAATCCGCACGTCGAACTCCCGGATCAGGACATCGCCACGATTTTCCGGTCCGATGGGGCCGGTACGACCTGGATCTTCACCGACTTCCTGTCCAAGGTAAGCGAAGACTGGTCCGAGCGAGTCGGGACCGGCACGTCGGTGCAGTGGCCGGTGGGATTCGGCGGCGAGAAGAACGCCGGCGTGATGGCCTCGGTGCAGCAGACACCGGGCTCGATCGGCTACGTCGAACTCATCTACGCCCTCGTGATCGGCAAGCCAACCATTGCCATTCAGAACCAGACGGGCAATTTCGTTTCACCGACACTGGAGGCGGTTCAGGCTGCCGCAGCTGGCTATCTCGATGATTTGCCGGATGATCTGCGCGTGTCGATTACCGACCCGCCAGACGGTGAGGATTCCTACCCGATTTCCGGGCTGACCTGGATGCTCTTGCGTCGGGAGCAGGAAGATCGTGAGCTAGTCCAGGCGCTGATCGACTTCATCTACTGGGCATTGACCGAAGGCGACGAGTACGCCATCAATCTCCACTTCTCGCCGCTGCCAGACGAAGTTCGGGAAATCGCCATCGGAATGCTGGAGCAGATCGAAGTCGACGGTGAGACCGTCTTCACCCGGCCAGAAGGGGCGTGAGGTGGGCGGGGTCCTGTACTGCTATTGGGGTGAATTGCTTTGACTCTGGACCACAGATGCTGAATGAGAATTGTGGGGTCGAAAACTGACGACCCCACAATTGTAGTCGCGACGCTAATCGTCGTCGTCAACCCATCCTTCAACGAACGTTTCAATCTCAGCGGGTTCGGGAACTTCATCTCGAGAAACGCTGTTACTGTACGGCGACGTTTCGCCAGGTCGAATGAGGTCACGGTCAGCGTACCCGCGTTCAACAAACAAGAGTGTACCTTCAGCATCGTAGCCAACGGAGTAGACGGAAACCAACGATGCTGCTCCGTCCCCAGCATTCTCGATTTCACCCACTACTGACGGTCGGCGTTCCTCGGTGCGAAAGTCGGCTTGAAGTACGTTCCAGTCCCGGTGACGCTCGATGAATGTGAACCATGCTTCCTGCGGCTCGCGTGTTTCGTATTCGATTTCTATCTCACCATACTCTGCTGGTGGATCGCTGAACCGAGCAGTGAACGGGCTCCGACCATTACCGGAAATCACATCGACGTATGTAGAGGACGAAGCCACATCTGCCACGCTTCCGTCTTCTGCACGAAGAGTAACCAGAATCTGTCTGATCTCAGCGTGCCCTTCACCGTGGTTTTCGAGGATGCCGAAGATCTCGATTGAGTCGCTGATCGTTTGAAAGAGATCGTATTGGCCTACCTGCACGTCGATCTGACCTGCAAACTCGTCTGGTACCTCGCCCTCAGCTTCGGTCTCATCCTCGTCTTCGTCGTCTTCGACCCATCCTTCAACGAATACCTCGATCTCAGCGGGTTCAGGGATGTCGTCCCGGTCGACTGAAATCGAGAACGGAGACCGGCTGCCGGAACGAATGAGGTCTCGCGACGCGTACCCCCGCTCGACGAACAGTAGAACGCCCTCAGAGTCATATCCAACGGTGTAGACAGACGTCAGCGAAGAGGCCTCTTCTCCAGCGTTTTCGATTTCGCCTAT
>REEK01000120.1 GCA_007695115.1 Sphaerobacteraceae bacterium | reverse complement strand
GAGTAGCGATGAACATCACGCGGATTCACCACGCAACGATGGTGAGCAGTGACGCCCAGCGAACGGTCGATTTCTACACCCAACTGCTCGGCATGCGACTGATTAAACAGACTGTCAATGACAATCAGCCAGAGGTTCATCAGCACATCTACTTCGGCAACCAGTCTGCCGATCCCGGCAGCATTCTGTCCTTCTTCGTCTGGCCCGACACCCGCCGCGGCAATGAGGGAATTGGCGGCACCCATCACATTGCCCTGAACACGAAGAATCGTGAATCACTGCTTCGCTGGAAACGGTGGCTGACCGACCACGACGTCCGGGTCTGGGGGCCATACGATCGAGTCTACTTCAACAGCATCTATTTCAATGATCCGGACGGGCTGATCCTGGAGATCGCCACCGAGGGGCCGGGATTCACCGTCGATGAACCGGCCGAGTCGCTCGGTCAGGAGATCAAGTACCCGCCGTATCGGGCGCTTCGGGGAATGCGGGACGAAGAAGCGATCGAACTGGAAACCTGGCCGGAGCCTGTCCCATCGATCGATCAGGAAATGGCGCTGAACTCGCTGCACCATATCAGCGCAATCGGCACCAACGGTGATCGCATCCTCCGCTTCTACAACGAGATTCTCACGTTGCCGACCGTCAAGCAGACAGTCAACTTCGACAACCCGGAATCACCGCACCTGTACGTCGGCGTCGATGGGGGAGTTCCCGGTTCGATCATCACCTACTTCGTCTACGATCAGGGAGGCTTCCGGCCGTTCCGCATGGGAACCGGGGTGACCCATCACTTTGCGTTCGAAGTGCCAGACGTGGACGCGCTTCACCGGTGGAAAGAGCGTCTCTCCAGGCATGAGATCGAGTCGTCCGACATCCGTGATCGAACCTATTTCCAGGCGGTCTACTTTCACGATCCCAACGGCCATATCCTGCAACTGGCGACTCCCGGCCCCGGATTCACGGTAGATGAAACGCTCGAAGAGCTGGGCAGCCGATTGCAGCTTCCGGCGCACCTGGAAGCCAGGCGGGATGAGTTCGAGTCGAACCTGCCAACACTGAATCCGGGCAGATAGCGAAGGGCGACCCTTGCGGATCGCCCCTGTTCTGCGTGTATTCGTTGTAGATACGCTCGTTAGCTCGGGTCGTCGATCTCGACCGGCTCATCGTGGTCGTAGATCCACATCTCCCAGGTTGAGTCTGATTCCTCGGTCGGGTCATCGGCAACGATCTTCAACACGTCGTAGGTCTCGCGATCGATCCAGACGTTGAAGTCGATATCACCGGTTCCCGGGAACGTACCAGCCGTTGCCTGCTGAACCATGTCGCCGTCGATAACGCCATAGATCTGATAGGCTGCGCGGCCTTCGACATCGTCGCTTTCGTCAATCAGTTCGGCATTGTCAACCGAGCGAATCAGCGCCGGAATTCCCTCATCCTGGTCGAACATGATCGCTGGATTGAACTGGAAATCATCCGGAGCCGAATGCGTGCTGCCAGCAACCGGATCCTTGATATAGACCTCGCCGTCGTAGCTGACAATGGTCACCGGGACATCGGCGATGGCACTATCGATCTTAATATCGATCTCGGCACGATCCGGACGCTCGATCTGGCCCTCAGCATCGCTGAGGCTGATTTCGCCGATCTCGTCGAGTTCGAGATAGCCAGTGCCATCCAGTTCAAACTGGGCGGTCTCCAGCTCGGCAAACCGGTCTGCCGCACGATCCAGGATCTCGTCGGCATCGTCGAGCGCTTCGGTCTCCGTTGCGTCGTCATCGGTAGCCACGGCGTCATCAGTGTCATCAGTTGCGACCGCATCGTCGGTATCATCAGCGACTGCGTCGTCCGTCGCATCAGTGTCCGCGGCGTCATCGGTTGCCGTGTCATCCACATCGGTTACCGCATCGTCATCGGCGGTCGCGTCAGTTGCATCATCGTCGATCACGATATCGTCGGCGCCGTCGGTATCCGGCGACTCGACTTCAGTGGTGTCGTCCGAGCTGTCATCCAGTGGACTGTCTACTGGACCGTCGATTCCATCATCACAGGCCGCAGCAACCAGCGCGAGGCTGGAAGCAAGTGCTAACCCGAGAAATGTACGTCTATTGATCATGTGTCCGTCCATTCTTTGCTACGTGCGTGAACCATTTCCACAGGTTCCACCAATGCAACCGTGGTGCCACCGGTACAGAGAGCATCCGGAATACCCCATGGTTATCGCCAGAATCGGCCCTCGGGGTATACTCGCCGGTGGATAAACTGAATCGATTTACGAGAGAAGGGGCTCACCTGTGAGCGTTGAAGAATTGAAAAAGAAGGTCGAAGAACGTCTCGATGAGATCATGCCGGAGCTCGAGGCCCTCAGTGATGACATCTTCGCTCATCCAGAGCTGAAGTTCGAAGAGCACCACGCCAAGAAGGTGATCACCGAACTGCTCGAGAAGCACGGCATGGATGTGGATCACGGCGTCGCAAACCTGCCAACCGCATTCACCGCCCACGTTCCCGGTCACAAGAGCAATCCGAGAGTCGGCATCCTCTCCGAGTACGATGCCCTGCCGGAGATAGGCCACGCCTGTGGTCACAACCTGATCGGTACATCAGGCGTCGGCGCGTTTCTGGTTCTGGCCGCAATCGCTGACGAGCTGGACGGCTCGGTGGCACTCTATGGCACTCCGGGCGAAGAGGGTGGTGGCGGAAAAGTCACGATGCTCGAAGCCGATACCTTCGATGGCCTCGACACCGTGATGATGACGCACCCGATCCATGCCGACAGCATGGTCGATACGCCGTTTCTGGCTTCGACTGGCCTGACGCTGAAGTTCCACGGCAAGCCGTCACATGCGGCCGCGGCACCGGAGCACGGCATCAACGCCGTCGACGCACTGGTCAATACCTACGTTGCCGTCAACGGAATGCGGCAGCGTATGCCGAGCGATGTCAACATCTGCGGCATCATCCGTCACGGCGGAACCGCCGGAAACGTCATCCCGGACTACGCTGAAATGTTCTACGTTGTTCGTGCCGACACCTGGAAAAAGACCCAGGACGCCGTCGACAAGATCCTGCAGATCGCCGAAGGATCGTCGGCGGCAATCGGCGCGACCGTCGAGAGCGAGATGATGAAGAGCCAGTACGCGAAGTTCCAGTTCTACACGGAAGACAAGCAGAACGACGCACTGAAAGATGTCTTCCGCAGCAACCTGGACTCGCTCGGCATCAAGGTCACACCATGGAACAAGAACATGGGCGTCGGATCGACGGACTTCGCCAATGTCAGTCTGGAGATTCCGGGTATGCATCTGATGCTCAAGCTGGACGGCACCGATTCCCCGCCACATACTCGTGAGTTCGCCGAAGCCGCCGGATCGGAACACGGTCGCAAGTGGCTCCGCGAGGCGATCCTGGCGATGGCCTACAGCACGATCGACGTTCTCAACGGCGATCAGACGCTGGAGCGCATTCAGAAAGACTTCGCCGCCGCGGCAGACTAGACAGACCCTACCCGATGAATCAGCGCGGGCCGTTCTGACACGGTCGGCCCGCCTTCCACCTCAACGAAGCAGGGACATGACCGCTCCACCAGACCGTGACAATGGCCTGACACAGCAGGAAATCGACTACCTCGCGGGACGAGTCCCAGATCCCGAACCAGAAGAGTCCCGGATCGAACGATGGCGGCCAGGCTGGCTGGTTGCCGCATTGACCTTTGCAACGTTTGGGCTCTACCTCTTCATCTGGACGGGTGTCCACTGGGCGGAGATGAAGCGCCAGCTGAAGGATGAACGGATGTACCCGGTCTGGCATGCGCTGGCGATCACGGTGCCGATCTACTGCTACTTCCGTCTTCACTCAAACTATCGAGTGATGAATGAACTGCTGGCCACCACCAGTTCACCGTTCCGGACCCGGCCGATGCTGGTACTCGGCACATTCCTGATGGCGAGTTTGCTGCTGGCGGTGCCGATGGAGGACATCGTCATCCAGTCACTGAATCTCGCGGCTGTTGTCGGAGCGATTTCCTGGATTCTCCATCATGGACAGACCGGGATGAACGCCTACTGGGAGGCAAACCCGTCGGTAAAAACAAGCAGCCAGATTCAGCGCTGGGAGAAGATCGTCCTCTTCATGGGCGGATTCCTCTGGTGGATGATTCTGTCCGGACTGGTCCTCGAGCTGGCATCCTGATCGACACGACGATCTAGAGATGCTCCCGGCTGATCCGGATCCGCGCATCCACGACGGTAGCGCCCTGACTGTGGATAAATACCGGGTTGCAGTCCAGCTCAACGATCTGCGGAAGCTCATCGACCATCCGGCCGAGCCGCATTAGTGCATCTTCGAGCGCGTCGACATCGCGAACCGGCTCACCGCGGAATCCGCTGAGCATCTTGCTCGATTTCACCTCGGCGATCATCTCGGAGACATCCTGTCGGGAGAGCGGAGCCAGTCGGAATGAGATGTCGTGCATCAGTTCCACCATCACACCACCGGCACCAAGCACGACCACCGGTCCGAACTGCGGATCGTGCGCCGCACCGATGAGCATCTCCACTCCGTCTTCGGCCATTGACTGGAGCACCCATGCCTCGGGTTCGATCCCGTCATGCGCCAGCTGGGTCTCCATCGCCCGGGCGGCTTCGACCGCTTCATCGGCACCGGCCAGATTGACCTCCACAGCGCCGAACTCCGTTTTGTGAAGCAGTTGTTTTCCATGGGCCTTGAGCACCAGTCGGCTACCGAGCTGTTCGGCTGCCGCTGGGATCTGATCGATATTCGCGACAACCCGCTGTGAGACAGCCGGCAAGCCGTAACAGTCGAGCAGTGCCCAGCAGGTCGCCGGATCGAGCCATTCCTGACCCTCACCGAGTGCGTCCGCAATTAACGACGACGCCTCGCCAGTGCGAATATCGGCGAATGTCGGAATCGGCGAAATCGGCCTTCGGGCCCACTCCGCATAGGCAATACTCCGGGAGAGCGCCTTCGCAGCCGACTCCGGAAAGGTGTAGACCGGGATCGGGTTCTCCTGCCCCCGCAACCCGGCGCTAGCCCCGGAAGATGTCATCGAAACGAAGAGAATCGTCTTCGGGTGACTGGCCTTTTGCGCAGCTTCAAGCGTTGCTGCGTAGACATCGGTCACGCGATCGGCAATCGGGATGTTGATCACGATCAGTGAGTCGATTCCGTCGTCCTTCAGCATCGCCTCAACTGCCTGGCGATAGTGATCGGCCGGAGCCGATGCAATCAGATCCACCGGGTTACTAACTCCGGCATGAGGCGGCAGAAAGGAGCGCAACGCTTCTTGCGTCTCCGGCGAGATTTCCGGCACTGAGACATCCTCTGCCTCCAGCGCATCGGCGCAGAGGATCCCCGGACCACCCGCGTTGGTGATCACACCAACCCGGGATCCCGCTGGTGTAGGCTGACTTGCCAACAGGCCGGCGACATCGAACATCTCGGCCAGGGTATCGGTACGAATCACGCCACTCTGCCGGAAGAGCGCATCGACGGTGGAATCCGAGGCCCCCAGCAAAGCCCCCGTATGGGATGCGGCCGCACGCTGACCGCTACTGGAGCGGCCACTCTTGACGGCCACAATCGGCTTATTCCGGGAGACATCCCGGGCAATGTTGGAAAATCGGCGCGGATTCCCGAACGACTCCAGGTACAGGAGAATGACATCGGTTCGGTCATCTTCATCCCAGAAACAGACGAGGTCATTTCCGGAGATATCTGCCTTGTTACCCAGGGAGACGAAGCTGGAGATCCCCAGCCCGAGCTCCTCGGCAAACTCGATGATTGCCATCCCCAGCGCGCCACTCTGCGAGGCAAAGGCAACATTGCCGGCCGGTGGCATATCCGGCGCAAAGGTGGCGTCCAGCCCGATCTCCGGGTCCGTATTCAGAATGCCCATACAGTTCGGACCAATGATCCGGATACCGGCGTTATGGCATTCCTCCACGATCTTCTGCTGCTGAGCCAACCCATTCTCGTCGGTTTCGGAGAACCCGGCACTGATGATCACCAGTGAGTTGACCCCTTTCGCGGCACACTCACGCACCGCATCAACAACCACCCCGGCCGGCACCGCAATCACAGCCAGATCGACGTCGTGTGGGATTGCTTCAACCGACGAATAAGCCGGGACAGACTGGACCACACTGGCCGTCTTGTTGACTGGATAGACCGGCCCACGGAAGTTCCCACGCATCAGGTTGTGGAAGATCGTGCCGGGAATCGTCGAACGGCTCCGGGATGCGCCGATCACTGCGACAGACTCCGGCTCGAAGAACCGGCGCACAGCCTGCGCGGCAGCGTGGCGATCGCGCAATTCGAACTGACGAACCGTGTTGGGTGTGGGATCGGTGGGAAACCGCATCACGAGCCTGGAGGGGCCGATCTCGACCTCGACCGGATAGCCGGACTCGCCGATGACATTGACCATCGCCCAGTTTTCGGCATCGGCCACTGCGTAGCACTCACGAATCCCCTGAGCCCTGGCTGCTTCGACCAGAGAACCGAGCAGGTGCGTTGCCAGGCCTCGTCCACGCTCGGACTCCGAAACAGTGACCGAAAGATGCGCCAGGTGATCACTCTCACGCACGAACTCGCCTTCAGCGACAACTCGCTGCGGGGTTCCAATGGTCACCAGCAACGCAAACCGTTCAGATTGCGCACAGATCCGGGTCGCGGTCTCGTGGAGGTCATTGACATCCAGCACCTTGCCGAACCGGCCCTCCTGTGCCTGCGGAGAAAGTTCCTGCAACAGCCACTCGACCGAGCGCTGGTCGTCCGGACGAGCCGGTCGAATGCGTACCGTCGCGCCATCCCTCAGCACAACATCGCGGGACCAGTCCTGCACGCCTGATTCGTCGTTCATGAATGCTCTTCCACAATAACCAGATCCCGATCCGACCGACATAGCGGTACAGATCGAGCATCAACTACACGGTTTAATCGGTCTGCAAGTCGTTCATGCGCAGTGGAACCGGAACTGTCTAGCGGCCCTTCCACTGCGGCTTGCGCTTCTCGAGGAAGGCGCTGACACCCTCTTTGAAGTCCTCGCTCATATACGCCTTGAGCACCAGTTCCTGATCGCGTTCCGGTCGCCGATGTGCCAGCACCCGGCGAACGGACTCTTTCGTCACCTGAATCGTTAGCGGTGCGTGACTGGCGATCTTTTCGGCAATCTCCGTGACCCGCTCTTCGAGCTGCTCTGGCTCGACGATCTCGTTCAGCAGTCCGATCTGCTCTGCCTTCTCGGCATCGACCATTTCCGCCGTAAAGATGAGTTGCTTGGTCAGCGCCGGACCGATGAGATCGACCATGCGCGCATAGTTGCCCATCGCAAGGCAGTTTCCGAGTGTCCGGGCGATCGGCATGCCGAACTTGGCGTTAGGGGTTCCAATTCGCATATCAGCGGCCATGGCGATTCCGGCCCCGCCGCCAACGGCATAGCCCTGAATCACCACGATCGTCGGCTTGTTCAGCGTCTCGAAGCGGGTGATCTTCCCGCCAACGCGCTCTTCGTAATCGAGCGCATGTTCCGGATCGGTGAACGTCTGGAACTGGCTGATATCCGTGCCCGCCACGAACGCCTTGTCACCGGCACCACGGAGCACCAGGACCCGGATATCCGGATTGTTGTCTACCTCATCACAGACATCGCCGAGAATGTCGTACATCTCGAACGTCATCGCGTTGCGCGAGTCGGGACGGTTGAACGTCAGCCAGGCAACTGCTCCACGCTGCTCATAAATGACATCGTTGGTCTTGATTTCCATGAACCCTCCAGATGTGAATCACTCGTCGGTCAGATCGTGGATCGTAGTCTGCTAGTCATCAGCTGCGCGCGACGGCAGCGTTCCCCGAAGGATGATGCCGGCCGCGTCGAGCTCTTCGATCTCCTCGAGACTCAGCCCCGCATCCTGAAGAACGACATCGGTATGCTGGCCGAGAATCGGCGGCGCATGGTCGATGCCGACCGGTGTATCGGTGAACTTGACCGGCAACCCGAGTAGCTTGATCGGCCCGATCGTTGGATGCTCTTTCTCAACGACCATCTCGCGATGCAGGACCTGCGGGTGGGTGAGGCTCTCGGACATGTCATAGATCGGCCCGCACGGAACACCAGCCTCGTTGAGAATCTCTTCCCACTCGTCCGAGGTCTT
>REEK01000032.1 GCA_007695115.1 Sphaerobacteraceae bacterium | reverse complement strand
CTCGCGTCAGATCATCGCAAGCACACCGGGCGGGCCAGCCGGCCCGCCCGGTTTCTCTTGGGAAATGCATTGAACTGAATGTCGGGGCCTACCTAGTCCCCAACACGGTCGTGCTAGTGCTTCCCCACACATCATCTCGAGCCCTACCTCACGTTGTCCTGATCCTTTACCCCTCACGTTATCTTGAGCGGAGTCGAAAGATCTCGTGCGCCGCAGGCCCTGTGGTTCGGGACTGGTTGCCAAGCGAAGGGGAGAGATGCTTCGACAGGCTCAGCATGACATAGGAGGCTTCATACAGAAACCTCCTTACTCCCCACCCACTCCGACCGGCTGCTGCGGTGCGGGGGCCCGCTGGGATTCCGTTGCCAGTGTCTCGTAACCGGACACGCGTAGCAGGCGCAGGCCGTTGAGGACCACGATGATCGTGCTGCCTTCGTGCCCGATGACGCCGACCGGCAGCGGTACCTGACCAGCCAGGGTGAAGATCACAAGCACCACGATTACGGTTAGCGCAAAGGCGATATTCTGTCGAATCGTTCGGCGGGCACGTCTAGAGAGCTCGATCGCGTAAGGCAGACGCTTCAGATCGTCGGCCATCAGCACCACATCGGCCGTCTCCAGGGCAACATCGGTCCCGGCGGCGCCCATCGCCACGCCAACGGTCGCGGTTGCCAGTGCTGGAGCGTCATTGACTCCATCGCCAACCATCGCGACGGTGTGACCAGCCTCTTCCAGTTCACGGATCACATCCAGTTTCTGCTCCGGAAGCAGTTCGGCACGCCACTCGTCGATGCCGACCTGTCTGGCGATCGCCTGAGCGGCCAGCTCGTTGTCCCCGGTGAGAATCATCGTGCGCTTGATGCCGAGGCGCTTCAATGCCTGAACCACCGCTGGCGCGTCTGGCCGGATGACGTCTGCCACCGCAACCATCCCGAGTACCCGATCCGTCGCTACATACATCACCGTCTTGCCATCGGCCCGGAGGTTATCGGCCTGACGCTGAACGCTGTCCGGCAGGGCAATGCCGTCGTACTCCAGCATTGCTTCATTCCCGATCCGGATCGGGGTTTGCTCCACAGTGGCCCGAATCCCTCGTCCGGTGACGGCCTCCAGATCAACAGTCTGGCCATCTGGAACCGCCGGAACGCCCGATTTATCGGCATAGCCAACAATCGCGTCAGCCAGTGGATGTTCGGACATTCGCTCCACCGCGGCGGCATAACGGAGCAGTTCATGCTCGGAGACACCCGGTTCGGCAATGACGTTGGTGACCTGTGGCTTGCCTTCGGTCAGCGTGCCGGTCTTGTCGAACGCCACTACATCGACGATTCCGGCATTCTCAAGATGAACCGCTCCCTTGAAGAGCACGTTCATCCGGGCTGCGTTGGCCAGTGCCGATAGGATCGACGCCGGTGTGGAGATGATCAATGCACAAGGCGAGGCAACCACCAGCAGCGTCATCGCCCGGTAGAACATCTCGTTGAAATCCCGCCCTAGCGCCAGCACGGGAATTGCCACCAGGAGCGCCGAAGCGACAATCACGCCGATTGCGTAAGGACCCTCGAATCGATCGGTAAATCTCTGCGCCCGGGATTGCTGGGAACGTGCTTCCTCGACGATCCGGATGATCTTCGAGAGCGTCGATTCCTGCGATGGTCGCTCTACCCGGATACGGAGATAGCCGTTGCCGTTGACCGTTCCGGCGAAAACCTGATCCCCGACCGCCTTTTCGACTCCGATCGATTCCCCGGTGATCGCCGATTCGTCGATGGCCGAGCTGCCGGATCGCACGGAGCCGTCAACAGGGACTCGTTCACCCGGCCGGGTGATCACGATATCGCCGATTGCCAGTTGCTCCACGGGAACGAGAACCTCTTCGCCGTCGCGCAGCACGGTTGCCTCGTCCGGACTGAGCTCCATCAGCGCCCGCACGGCCCGGTGGGTCCGGCCCAGTGCGTAGTGCTCCAGCGCATTGCCCAGTGAGAACAGGAACAGCAACACGCCACCCTCGGCCCAGCCACCGATCGTGGCGGCACCGATTGCCGCCGTGACCATCAGCAGGTCGATATCTACGTGTTTCTGAAGAAGTTCCTTGATCGCCTGGTAGGTAGCGTAGGTGCCACCGAAGAGGTAGGTGAGGATGTAGAAGCCGAGCTGGGTGCGATCCGAGATCAGATCGAGCATTCCCAGGCTCCACCCGCTGACCAGGAAGATACCGGTCAGGGCGGTGGCAATCATCAGGCTATGCTGATACAGCCAGGATCGCTGCTCCTCTGCGTCGTCGTTCTGGGAGAGGGTCTGTTCGCGCGCCATCGATAGTTGCTTCCGATTATGACAATGACTTCCAGTTGAGAATAAGTCTCATTACTATGCTAGCTTAGCGTCTCGGGCAGCAGGAGTCAACCGTCACGAGCAGCATCGCTGGAGGCTCGTCACGGAGGCGTCTCTGATTCGGATTGTGGTGCAACAGGAGGGTAAGAGGCTCGGTGCCCGCCCCGAGGTCGAAGTAGCACGTGGGTCGATTGGGCGGGCACCGCAGGAAGTGTCGAGTTCAGCCTTGTTCTCTATGCGACGGGCCGACCGTGGACCGAATGAGTGTCAGGTCAGCTCTTCGCCGGTCAGAAGATCGTACTGGGACGCTTATCCTTCTTCGTTTTCGCCGTTTTCGCCGTTGTCGGCATCGTCCACGTCGACGTCGATATCGACATCGAGGTCAGCGCCGTCGTCAGCGCCATTCCCGTTGCCGTTTCCATCGTCACCGTTCTCGATTACCGTTGTTCCACCGTTGCCACCGTTGCCGCCATCACCGCTACCACCCGGGAGACCCCCGAGGACCACAAAGATGACGAGAACGAGCACCAGCGCGATCGCCACGCCCGCCATCGGGTTGTATCCCCATCCCCGGCTATACGGCCAGGTGGGAATCGATGCGACCAATGCGATAACCAGCACAATGATCAGTAGTATGACCAGTAGTTCCATTGAATAAAACTCCTTGCCCGATTAAAATTCCCGATTGCTACAGGCGCAACATACGTGCCACATTCGCGCCGTTCCGTTATGTTTGATGGTCTTCCAGATCGATATGCGTAATCTGGTGCAAACTATCCATGGCGGCGCAATGGTCCGGTGGGCGTGGTGAATCGATCGTCCGGAGTCTGGTGACATTGCAACAGTCGATTCGGCGAAGCGTCGTACAATTGAGAGATAACAGAAGCCTGACTGGCCCCGATGACAGGGAGAATTGATGAGCGACGAGAAGAACACGGATAAACTGCCTGAAAAGCCGGAAGAAGAGACCCCTGCTCCGGAACGAACCGCCGACACTCCTCGGGAAGAGATTGCTGAGCGTGACGAGCAACCCCGTGAGGGTGAATCGCCGGAGCAACCACCGCGCGAGGTATTGCCTGACCCCGATGAAGCCGATGTTGCCCCCGGCCCACCGTTCCGCCAGGTGCCCAACAAGACCGGCCACGGCGGCTTGCCCTGGGAAGAGCTTCGCAAGGGCACCCCGTTGCTCGAAGGGCAATCTCCCGAGCAACGCCTCTGGGATGATCGGGGCGTCAGCAAACCACAGCAGATCGATTACCCGAAGAAGACATGGGACGAATTGCCAGAGGAAACCGAGCCAGCCGAGGAGAAGATTTCCTCCTCCTGATGTTTCGGCGGTGCGACTGAACACGGTTGGCACGGAACGAAAGGCAGGGCATTGTTGCCCCGGAAGAACTCGAGCCTGATAACCGGCTTGCTCGCGGCCGGGTTGATCAGTGTGTCGCTGATTATCGGGCTGATTGTCGTCTTTGGTGACTGGACCGTTGAGTCCGTTGACCCGGGAACCATGGTCGAACCAGATGAAATTCCGGGTACGATCGTCTTCGGTGAGTACGATGGTGAACAGACGATCTCCCGCATCGATGCCGATGGCACCAATCATCAGGAACTCGCATCCCGATCGGTGCTTCGGGCCGATACGCCCGGCTTTGCCGCGTCACCTGATGGTCAATCGATTGCCTGGTTCGATGCCGACGAGTCGGCTGAATCATCCCCGGCGTCCCTGGTTATCAGTAGCACAGATGGATCTGAGTCAGAGGTTGTCGATATCCCACCGGTATACGGGACACTCCGGCTGGATTTCCGGTTGTCCTGGTCCGCTGATGGACAGTATCTCGCCTTCGTGCATCAGGACCCTGATGGTCAGCAGATGCACATCGATATCGTCGATCCCGAAACTGGTGAGGTGCGCTCGCTCGATTCCTCGAACAGCGGAAATCTCGGGCACCCGGTCTGGCATCCGGACGATCGCGTGCTGGCGTTCTCCCAGATCGACGAAGACGGCCTCCACCACATCATGCTCTACGATCTGGAATCGGACGAAACCAGGCAACTGGTCGAAGATGAGGAGATCGCAACCCAGCCAACCTGGGCACCAAACGGTGCGGCGATCGTGTACGTTGGCTCCGGAGGTGACCCAGGACGGCGGACGCTGCACCTTGTCAATGTGGAATCCGGCAATCTGGCAATCGTAAACGAGTACGACCGCACGGATTACCTGCCGGACTGGTCGGCCCGGGGGCAGATTGCCCTGATGAGTGATGAGGCCGACGGAAACTACGAATTGCTGGTGGTTGACCCGGATGGATCTGAACTGACGATTCTCACCGAGGATTACGACTGGGCGATCTTCAACCCCCGCTGGGATGAGATTGGCCGGTACCTGACGTTCACTAGCCAGCATGCCGACGAAGACCGCTGGCGAGTCAACGTGTACGACATCGATGAGCACAAACTGTTGACGGTGTATGAGAGCGAGAACCCGCTCTACTTCGCGCACTGGCAACCAGACTCAGACGATACCGAGTAGCCTCTATCGCTGATAAAACGTGGTGACGGTGGCAGTGCTGACCTCGAAACCGATCAACACTGCCAGCTCTGAATTCAGGTGAGTCGGGAGGGGTGGCCGACTAGGCGGCGTTCTCTTTCTGTCCGGATTCCACGATCTCCCGCACTTCAGCGAGCATCAGATCCGCGAACCGGTCCTGCTGAGTCATACGCCAGCGCCGGCTGTGTGCTTTCACCTGCTTCTGCGTTTCCTCTGGCATTCGATCGATGTTTCGCTTGATGCCTTCCAGGTCCGGATGGGCTTCCTGGAACTTGCGGGTTTCCTCAGCCATCTCTTTCGAGGCCTGTTCCGGGCGCTCGATGATAGAGCCGAGTTCGTTCCCTTTGCCATCGAACACCACGACAATCGGGATCGCGTTGTAGCCATCCTTGCGGGGATACTGCTCTGCCAGTTCGGTGTTTTCATCCTTGCGCAGGATGCCGACGTCGATGCCGTCGTTATCCCGGGCGAGCCGGGCCAGCACTGGAATGAACTGCACCGAATCGATGCACCAGTCTTCGGTGATGACCAGGAAATGCAGTTGCTGGTCTTTGAAAAACGCCAGATCCTCGTCGCGAATCATCGCCTGATCGATGTTCTGGATGAACTGACTCTGGTTGTTCTCCATCTTGTCGATATATTGATCAATACGTATGCTGTCGTTCTGATAGCGTTCAAACGTCGTAGCCATTGAATTTCCTCTTCCTGCCTGCGGTGAATACACCGTAAATGTCAAACGGGTCTGGGGTTCCTAACGCAGGAAAAGGGCCGGTATTCCGAAGCAACGCACTCCGACCGGCGCTGGGAGAGTCCCTCGCGGCGATCGGTCAGTCCGGACGAACACATGGTCCGTCCGGATACTCAGCTGGTTTTGCGTGTAATGAACGAGCTTCGAGCTCGTAGCTAGGAGGCCTGAGTCGCGCGCTGGATCGTTGCCGGACGGCCACGAAGCCGTGTCTCGCCCATTGCCTTGAGCACGCGATCACTGGTGTCAGTCGGCACATCCACGAACGTGTTATCGTCCAGGATTTCGATCTGTCCGATGCGCTTGCCCGGGATCTTCGCCTCGTTGGCGATTGCCCCGACAATATCGTTCGGGCGAATACCGTCGTTTCGACCGACATCGATCAGCAACCGATCCATACCTGGCTCGATGCCGCCCATCGCAACCGGGGTCGGCTTGGTTGGCTCGGTCATCCCGCGCTCACTCATGAGCAGGGTCAGTGCCGCTGCGGCGATACGCTCCGGTGGATGCTGCTCCATCATCGAATCGACGATCGGGATCGCTCGCTCGAAGTCAGCCTGATCGATGGCGTTGGAGATCTCCGTCGCCAGAACCTCGCGATGCCGGTTGGCAACGTCTTCCCGGCTCGGAACCGGAATTCGTTCCATACGCTGCCCGGTGGCATGCTCGATAGCCCGGAGCAGCCGGCGCTCACGTGGCGTCACCAGAGTAATCGCGTTGCCGGTGCGACCGGCACGGCCGGTCCGGCCGATACGGTGCACGTAGGACTCCGGATCATTCGGAATGTCGTAGTTCACGACGTGACTGATGTTCTCCACGTCGATTCCGCGAGCGGCAACATCAGTTGCCACCAGCAATTCGGCCTGAGCACGACGGAATCGGGCCATCACCCGGTCTCGCTGGGTCTGGCTGAGGTCTCCGTGGAGCGCTTCGGCCGGATACCCAAACGACTGCAGTTTCTGCGTCAGTTCATCAACTTCACGCTTGGTACGGCAGAAAATGATGGCCGAGCTCGGGTTTTCGACATCCAGAATCCGGCTGAGTGTGTCGAGCTTGGCTCGTGGGGTGACCTCGTAGTAGGTCTGACGAGTTGCCTCGACGGTGACATGCTCGGATTCGATCGACACACGGGTCGGATCTTTGAGATGCTTCCTCGAGAGGGCGACGATTCTCGACGGCATTGTGGCCGAGAAGAGCGCAGTCTGCCGTTCAGTCGGCACGCGCTCGAGAATCCACTCGATGTCGTCGATAAAGCCCATGTCGAGCATCTCGTCTGCTTCGTCGATCACCACGGTCCGGACCTGACGCAGATCCAGCGTCTCGCGCCGGATATGGTCCATCAATCGGCCAGGTGTGCCGACAACGACGTCGACAGGGTAGCGCAAGGCACGAAGCTGTCGTTCGATCGGCTGGCCACCGTAGACGGCGAGCGATCGAATATTCCGGGTTCGTCCGAGCTGGTGAAACGTCTCGGCAACCTGAACGGCCAGTTCCCGGGTGGGAGCCAGCACCAGTGCCTGAGGCCGTTTGGTATCTGTTTTCAGATGCTGAATGATTGGCAGGGCAAACGCTGCCGTCTTTCCGGTTCCCGTCTGTGCCTGGGCGATCAGATCTTTGCCCGCGAGCATGACCGGGATCGCTTCCGTCTGGATCGGGGTTGGTTCCTCGAACCCGACGGCCGAGATTGCCTTGAGTATATGCCTGCTTAGTTCTAAATCCGCAAACGCGGTCACGATTCGTTCTCCTTCAGGTGGCGTGTTGATCGAATTTCATCAATGGTGACAGGCCCAGGATATGCTGGGCCAACACTGACTATACAGCGCGCTGTCTACACTGACTATGCAAGTTTCCCGCCAGTTGACATGGAACATGCCCCATGGTATCCGATTGACTGGTCGATTTTAACTGTTTGAGAGGGATTATTGTGAGCAACCGAACTCGTATCGACGCCAAGATCATCGTTGGGTTTCAGGACGGTGAGCACCGGATTCTGGAAGACGGCTGCATCGTCCTCGAGGGTAATGAGATCATTCACGTTGGCAAGGATTTCGACGGAACCGTCGACAAGACGATCGACGCGACCAATCGGGTCATCACCCCCGGTTTCATTAATACGCACACCCATCTGGCCGAATCGTCACTCGACAAATCATTTGTCGAGGACCGTGGGCATCGTCAGTTCTCGATGACCGGGCTGGTGGAGATGCTCCCGGCCCGCAGTATGGCGATGGACCGCGAGGGTGCCGAAGCCTGTGTCGACTACTCGATGGGCGAGCTGATCCGAACCGGCACCACCACGGTCATGGAGCTGGGCGGGATTGGCGACTATGTGGCTGACGCTGCCGAGAAGTCCGGCCTCCGCACCTATATCGCCGATATGTACAAGTCCGGTCGCTGGCTGACCCGTGACGGCAAGAAGGTCGAGTACGACTGGAATATCGAAGCCGGCGAAGAGGGCTTCAAGAAGGCGGTCGATTTCATTGAACGTGTCGATGGCCGCGCCAACGGCCGGATCAAGGGTTTCCTGTCTCCGGCTCAGGTGGATACCTGCACCGAAGAGCTGCTGAGGAAATCGCGCGAGGCCTCGGATTCGATGCAGGTGCCGCTAGCACTGCACGTCTCCCAGTCCGTCTTCGAGTTCGATGAGATGACCAAACGCCACGGCATGACGCCGATCGAGTGGCTGGAGTCGATCGATT
>REEK01000083.1 GCA_007695115.1 Sphaerobacteraceae bacterium | reverse complement strand
CGATCTTGCCCCGGAACTTGCCGGCCTGACTGACTGGCGCAATGGTGATCCAGTCACCCTTGAAGATCTGCGGGGCGAGCCAGTCGTGCTCGTCTTCTGGAATAGCATATGAACGACCTGCCGGTCGGAGGTTCCGACCATCAATGAGTGGCAGGAAACGTATGCTCCCGAAGGTCTGCGCATTATCGCGATCCACGGTCAGTTCTATCAGGGACAGGTGCCAATGGACGATGCGGCAAACAACTGGGGTATCCAGTACACCTACGTCAACGATACAGGGCTCGAAACCTGGGAGATCTACGGACTGCGCTCTCACCCATCGTATGCCTTGATCAATCCGGATGGATCCCTACATGACAGTGGAGCCGGGCGCGTTGAGTCCGACAGCACGATCCAGTGGATCGAAGCGCAGCTCGGCGAGTGATCCTGAGCTGAACAGAATGACGAACTGCAAACCGGGAGGCAGCTGCTGCCTCCCGGTTCTTCGTAAAGTTCTCTAATGTGGCGGCCGTCTTGCGTTCGGCTAATCCCGCGACTGCGGATCGAAGGCGTCTCGCAGACCGTCACCGAGTAGGTTGAAGCTCAGCACGGCCAGAACGATGGCGATACCCGGGAAGGTGGAGATCCACCACTGATCGCGCATGAAGTCACGTCCAGCGGAGAGCATGAAGCCCCACTCCGGCGTCGGTGGCTGGGCACCCAGCCCGATGAACGAGAGCGATGCCGCGGCCAGAATATTCCAGCCGAGATCGAGCGACCCCACCACGATCAGCGGGGAGACGGTGTTCGGCAGAATGTGCCGCAGCATGATGCGGGGATGTCGTGCCCCGACAACGCGTGCTGCCTCGATGAACTCGCGTTCCTTGATGGAAAGCACCTGCCCACGCACCAGACGGGCGTAGTAGGGCATCCCACCAATACCGAGCGCAATCAGCACGTTCCGAAGCCCCGGCCCCAGCACGGCGATAATCGCCAGCGCCAGCAGCAGACCTGGGAACGCCAGGAGCGTGTCCATGATCTTCTGGCCCACACTATCGACCCATCGTCCGAAGTACCCGGCAACCATCCCGAGCAAGGTACCGCCACCAACGGCGATCAGTGTCGCCATCAGTCCGACACGGAGTGAGATCTGGGCACCGTGGAGGACACGGGAGAAGACATCTCGTCCGAACTCATCAGTACCGAAGAAGTTCTGCGTTGATGGCGCCTGGAACTGATCGACAACCGACATCTCCAGCGGATCGTGCGGAGCGATCAGCGGCGCAGCCAGCGCCACGAGCACCAGCGTGATGAGGATTACCCCACCGACGACCGCCTGCGGGCTGCGAAGCAACCGACGAATAACGATCGAGGTGTGGCTCCGGTGCGATTTATCGTTTGCGCTGAGCGCAGATGTCTTCCCCGAACCGGTACGCGCTGTGGATTGTCCCTGTGTTGTTTCCACCGTTACTCTCCTAGCTGTACCGGATACGCGGATCGGTGAATGCGTACAGCACATCCACGGCAAGATTGATCACGATGTAGCTCACCGCGGTAAGCAGAACCACGCCCTGAATCACCGGGAAATCACGTTGTGCGATCGATTCGATCAGCAACCAGCCCATCCCCGGGTAGGAGAACACCACCTCGATGATGAACGCGCCAGTCAGCAGCGCGCCAATCTCCAGTCCAACCAGCGTCAGGATCGGAATGAGGGTGTTCGGCATGGCGTGTCGATAGATCACGAACCGATCCCGCAGGCCTTTCGCCCGGGCGGTTCGCACGTAATCCAGACTGAGCACCTCGAGGAGTGTCGAGCGGGTGACACGCGCCAGCACCGCTGACGATCTCAGCCCCAGCGCCAGTGCGGGCAGGACCAGATGTTTCCAGGTATCAGCGCCCGAGACGGGGAACCAGCCGAGGGTCACGGCGAAGAGAAGCATTAGCATCATGCCGAACCAGAAGTTCGGAATCGAAACTGCAAGGATGGATGTCCCCATGGTGGTGAAGTCCAGCCAGGAGCCACGTTTCATGGCTGCCATCACCCCGGTACCAACGCCGAATACCACCGTCACCAGCAATGCGGCACCAGCCAGTTTGGCCGTGTTGGGCACGCGCTGAGCTATTTCGGTTGTGACGGGCCGTGTTGTTCGGTAAGAGTTGCCGAGATCTCCCTGAACCACTCCGCCAACAAATGTGACGAACTGGACAGGGATCGGGCGATCGAGGCCCATCTCCTGGCGAACTTCATCACGTTGTTCCTGGGTCGTCGGGCGCCCTTCGAGCATGATTCGCACCGGGTCACCCGGAACCATGCGAACCATCATGAAGACAACGAAAAGGACACCGATCAGAACCGGTATCGAGCCGAGCAGACGGTAGAGTATGTATTTGCCCACGGTAGTGCTACTCCCGGTTATGAGCGGCTCCCGACCGCAGAAGGCGCGGCCGGGAGATCATCGATCAACAGGAGAGGGGAGCTAGTCTTCTTCGACGTAGGCGTCGGTGTAGACCATCCGGCCCTGGCCACCGAGCTTGAAGTCACGAACCTCGCTGCGGACAGCTGTGACAGATACTGGTGTGTACAGCGGAATGCAGGCGACGTCCTCGACCATGATCTGAGATGCCTGGTAGTAGAGCTCGGCACGTTCTGCCGGATCAGTCGGCAGCCAGCCTTCGGTGGCAACTTCCTGGAACTCTTCGTTCATCTCGCCATAGACGCCGGCTGGCAGGGTGGTGTCGTTGCCCATCCACCAGACGATGTCGGCTTCACCCCAGTTGTAGTCCATGAGGACCAGTTCAGCCTCGCCAGAACGAATGCCCTCATAGAAGAGTGCGCGCTCCTGGCCCTCGTATTCGATCTCGAAGCCGATCTGCTGCAGCTGGTTCTGAATCAGCTGGGCAATCCGACCGAGGGTCGTTTCGGAAACACTGCGCATCAGGATGCTCAGACGCTCGCCGTCCCGCTCGCGGACGCCATCGTCACCCATTTCCCAGCCTGCTTCGTCGAGCAGTGCCATCGCTTCGTCGGGATCGAAATCGTATCCCATGTCTTCCTGGAACTGGTCCGTGTAGCCGGGGTTACCGGTTGGCAGCGTGCTGCGGTTCCGGACGGCCAGCCCAGCCAGGACACCCTCGATGATCTCGTCAACGTTCACTGCCT
Source organism: Sphaerobacteraceae bacterium (assembly GCA_007695115.1). Lineage (GTDB taxonomy): Bacteria > Chloroflexota > Chloroflexia > Thermomicrobiales > Thermomicrobiaceae > SLMJ01. The sequence continues at coordinate 31,735 of REEK01000083.1, read as the reverse complement.
GAGCAACAGCTCGGCGAACGTTGAGTTCATCGAATGGGGCAACGAAGTCGTCGCCACCTTCGGGGATAACCGGACTCAGAAAGGCGATGATGGTGCCCTGCTCGTTGCGGAACAGCTCGTAGTTGTCATCGTCTTCGAAGTTCGACACCTGCTGCGACGGCAGATCGAGAATGTTGATCTCGCCCGTTTCCAGAGCGGCAATCTGTGTCTGCTCGTCCGGAATAACCCGGAAGATCAGTTGATCAGCCTTTGGCGGTCCATCATTGTCTGAATGGCTGTAGTTGTCGACGAACTCGTCCCAGCGCTCCATCACGACCTGCTGGTTGATGTCCCACTCGACGAACTTGAACGGTCCAGAACCAACCGCGCCCTCACTAAGATCTCCAGTACCGGCCTCTTCGAGCGACGCCGGGGAGAGGATTGAAGTGCCGTTGAACGCCATGATCATAATCACGCCGGCGTTCGGCTCGGGCATGGTCATCTCGACCGTCATATCGTCGATGACTTCCCAGGTCGCACCGTAGAACTGATCTGGCCAGGTCGATTCCTCATCAACTGAACGCTCGTGGCTGATCTTGATCGCCTCGGCATCGAGCTGGGTACCATCCTGGAAGTAGTAGTCCTCACGCACATTCATCGTGTAGACGAGACCATCGTCGGAGACTTCGAAGGATTCGAGCAGGATTGGATCGTATTCGAGGTCAGGGTTGAGCTCGACAACCGTCTGGCACATCTCCTGGATCACGTATCCAGCGTAAGCAGTTCGGCGACGGTGAGGGTCGAGATTCTCGGCATCGTTGCTCTCGGCACGGATCAGAACGCCGCCTTCGCCGTCAGCCGCCGGGGCGTCGTCATCAGCGGCATCATCTGCCGGTGCATCTTCTTCGTCATCAGTTGCATCATCGGCCGCAACATCATCATCAGTGGCATCGTCGGTATCGACTGCCGCTGCTGCGTCGTCGGCATCATCACTGTCGTCTTCGCAAGCAGCCAGCAGTGTCCCCAGACCTGCGGTGGCAGCCACGGCGGTGGTTGCTTTCAGAAAGCGTCGCCGGTTCAATCCAAGATCCAGCAGACTGCCAATGCCGGCTTTAGACTCATGCAGATTATCGCTATTCGTTGGGTGAGACATAGCGGACTCAAATCCTCTCCTGAAACAGGCGCACATGTGTCCAGCAAAAATGGCACACGTCGCACTTATCTGTGGACGAGCGACACATGTGACGTAACAAAACATAAATATTTTTTGGCTGACAATGGGTGTTGCCAGCGCAGACAGGGTACCGAAACCGTAAAGTCTGTGAGGAGATCCGGAAACGTTTCCGGAAATGGATGACCGTTGAGATCAACCGAACATCACGATAACAGCCCCGATGCTCAGCTAACCCGGGAGGTCGCGAGCAAACGTAATCTACCCGATGGTTACAAAGTTGTCAACTTTTTGTGGTGGTCGCCATCGGTCGAAATCGACCGGAAAGCATCACAACAACGCTGGCAATCAGCGCCAGAACTGGCAGCGTTAGACCGATGGCGCTGTACCCGCCCACGGCAAGTATTGCTCCTCCCGCTGCCCCGCCGGCCGCCGACCCAAGATTGAAGATCGCCGTGTTCAACGACATCGTGGTCCCGGCCCCGGCATCGCTCTCGTTGGCCATCATCGTGTTCAGGACCACCCACCCCATCGCACCGAAGAACCCGCCGATTGTCAGCAACAACACCGCACCGATTGGCCCCACTGGCGCCGTGTAGGCAAGCCCGAAGAACAGCGCACCGACAACGGTGACGATCGTAAACAGGGTTCGATGGTTGAACTGGCCGACGCGGCCGCCCGCGGCCAGGCTACCGATCAGAAACCCGAGCCCGCCGAACATATAGGTGATGCCGACCTGCTGGAGTGTCAGACCATGCTCTTCGATGAGGAATGCGCCGAAATAGGTGAGGATTCCGAGCCAGAAGATCGCCCGGAGAAAACTCCCGATATAGAGCGCGATCATGGCACGCTGCGCCAGGAGCGGCCGGTAGGAGCTGATTAGCTGGGAGAGCCGGAACCGCCGAGTGGGGGCCAGTGTCGAAGGAATCAGAGTTGCCAGAATCGGGATAAGGACGATTGCAATGGCTCCGATCGTCCCGAAAGCCCATCGCCAGCTGAAGGCGTCACCGATCCAGGAGAGCAACGGAACGCCGAGAATCGCGGTACCGGACATCGCGGAGACCGTCACACTCAGTGCCCGGCGTCTCGCTTCTCCAGCAAAATAGCTCCCGGCAATCGCCAGCGCCAGGCCGGTGAGCAGTGCCAGACTCAGTCCACCGAACAACCGGAACCCCATGAAGATGAAGTAGGTTGGCGAAAGTGCCGATCCAATGGCACTCACTGCCAGCACCGCGGCGCCGAGGACCATCAGGCGTCGATGCCCGTAGTGGTCGGCGATCGGCCCGGCAATCAGGCCGCTGACGGCGCTCATCAGCAGCGTTACGGTCACCGCCTGGCCGACCGACGGAACACTGACTCCGAGGTCTTCCCCGACGCTGACCAGAAACGGTTGGAGTCCCATCGCGTTCATGCCGCTGGTGAACATCGCGAGGCAGAGGACCACCAGGACGAGGATTCCGGTGCGGTCGAATGACTCCACCGCGGTGGGCGGCGCGTGGTGTGCTTGCGACATGAGTGTCCCGTCAGCGTCTCGACCCGAGCGTGCCGAACCGCTGACAGGATACAGGACCGAGTCACCCCCTCGCCGACCGGGATGCCGACATCAGCTACGGTGCATAGCTGGTTTCATTGTGGTGTTCCAGCCAGTAGCGATAGGCGAATCCCATCGTCATCAGTCCGAAGGTGAACATTGCGGGCTGCAGGAAGCTCATCATACCGATCATGACCACCTGAACGGCGATCCAGCCCGTGAGAACCGCTCCCGCCAGAAACGCGAACGACGACGCCTCCTCGTGATGAAGCGCCAGCAGAATGGCGGCAATGGCGTTCGATCCACCGACCGCGATCAGCAGAATGTAGCCAGGCACCACGAAGCTGGCGAACGGGGTGCCATTCAGCAGGGATGCGCTGAGCCCGAGATCGGCCTCGATGATCAGGGCAATACCGCCCAGAAATGCGCTCACCGCAACGAAAATGGTCAACAGGAGCAATGCTATCCGGTTCATGGCCAACTCCGATCACTATCGGTATCGACACCGGAATCACCGGGTGATCCGGCTCACTCTTAGTGTGGGTGCTAGCCCGTCTCAACTGCGTGGGGAGCGTGCGTGGGACGTAACAGATTCGTATCGGGTTCGGTATGCTGGGCGGCAGGGGAAACGGGTGAGGCACAAGACCTTCTCCCTCTCCCAGTATTGGGAGAGGGCCGGGGTGAGGGCCGTTGTGACGGATGGTGCAAAGGTCACCGTAAAGCTCCACGACGTCATCTCGAGCCCCCACGACGTCATCCCGAGCTCGTCGAGGGATCTCTGACGCTCAATGCGTAAGCGCTTCTCCGGAAGGGGATCGTGTTGGGACATTTCAGATCCTTCGACTGCGCTCAGGATGACGTCTTTTGCGGGTGGAGGGTGCGCGGCTCCGCTCAGCGGGTCGTGGGAACCTCGAAGCCAAGCGGTTCATTCCCAAGACCTTCTCCCTCTCCCAGTATTGGGAGAGGGTCGGGGTGAGGACGGTTGTGACGGATGGTGCAAAGGTCACCGCAAAGCTCCACCACGTCAGCTCGCGCCCCCTACGTCATCCCGAGCTTGTCGAGGGATCTCTGACGCTCAATGCGTAAGCGCTTCTCCGGAAGGGATCGAGCCGGAACTCCCAGATCCTTCGACTGCGCTCAGGATGACGTTATCGGCCACGGGAACGCCGAAACGAAGTGGTTCAGGCACATGACGTCTTTACGCGTGGAGGTTGTTGCGTTCCGCTCAGGATGACAGTCTGCCCCGCTCGGGCTGGCAATCGAGGCACAGGTAGGTGCCGCGGTTGTTGACCTTCGTCTTGGTAATGGTTGCCCCACAGTGCTGGCAGGGGAAGCCCTCCCGGGCATGAATGAAAGGAAACTGGCCCAGATCGGTGAGGGCCTTGCTCCGGTTGATCTTCGCACCACCTTCCGGCACCGCAATCTTCATCGTCTCGACGATACCCTCGTAGATGCGGTCGATCTCTGCATCGGTGAGCGATTCCGCGGTTCGAGATGGGTGAATTTTTGCGTACCAGAGCACTTCATCAACGTAGATGTTGCCGAGGCCTGCCACCGTGGTCTGATCGAGCAGGATTGGCTTGATTCGTCCGATCGAGCGGCGCCGCAGCCTGTCCCTCAGCGCTTCCAGGGTGAATGCGTCAGACAGCAGATCCGGGCCCAGTCGGAGTCTGGCCATATGATCAGCCAGATCATCGTGCGGGACGAGCCAGATCCGGCCGAAGTGGCGGATGTCGGTGAAATACAGCCTGGCCTCACCCTCGAAATCGAGGATGAGGTGCGTCGATTTGTGGGGCAGCTCGGTATCGTAAGCCGGCACCGGGTGGCCGGACACGAAACCGGGAATCCCATCTCCCCGAGCCACAAATTGCCCGGTCATCTTCATGTGGACAACCAGCGCCATCGGCTCGGTGTGCCAGACCATGTACTTCCCGTGCCGGGAGGTGTCATCGATCGATTGATCCTGGAGCAGGTCGATCGTCAGTCCGGCTTCCGATTGCACGAGGCCGGGACGCAGGAGCTCGATTCCGACGATGGTGCGACCGCGCAACTGGTCATGAATGCCACGACGGGCAGCCTCGACTTCGGGAAGTTCAGGCACGTCTGCCCTGCTCCGTTTCTTTGTTTCTCTACTTCTAGTTGACTGGCGTCCGGGTCTGGCGAGGTCAGGAGTCGCGCTTCGGCTCCTCCTGCTCGGGTTCTTCGCGCTCGTCTCCGGTCTCGTTCTGCTGGCGTTTGTCCTGACCGGACACCTGATCGTGCGTCAGGAACTGTCCAAAGATGCCTCGCCAGTCGAGCGACGAGGTCGCCATTCCGGCGGGGGCAAGCTGCATCTGACGCTGGCGCTCTCGAATCAGATCACCAATGATCACCTGAAGTCCGGCCGCGATCGGGATCGCCAGTAATGCACCCAGCACGCCCATGTAGGCACCACCTGCCAGCACGGCGACGAAGACGGTGAGCGGTGACAGCCCGATCGTTCCTTTCATGATCCGTGGCACGAGAATCGTGTTCTCGGCCAGCTGCAGGAAAGCCAGAGCAATCGCCAGAATCAGCGCTTTCTCCCAGGAGTCGAGCAGTGCCACCATGACGGCCGGGATCGCACCTACCCACGGACCGAGAATCGGGATGAGTTCCATCACCCCGGCCAGCAGGGCTAACAGGAACCAGAACCGGACATCGAGAATGTAGTAGATCAACCCGGCCGCTACACCGATGATCAAACAGAGGAGCAACTGACCGCGAAGCCAGCCACCGACCTTGATCTCTACGTCTTCCCAGATACGGGTCATGCGGCGTTGAGCGTTGTCATCCAGTTGAGAGAGAACGAGTTGCCTGATGAGCCGTTTCTCCATCAGCCAGTAGAACCCGATGACGAACATCGAGACGATACCGAGGCCGACTGCGGCGATCTGCCCGACAGCATCGAGCGCCACCCCGCCGGGGGGTGGTGGTGGATTCTCCAGCTGGAAACTCAATCTGGTGAGCAGGCGATAGCCGGATCCGGAAAGGATTGGATTGTCGCTCTCGCGCCAGTTTTCAGCGGACTGATCGAGAAGGTCTGGCGCTTGCCTGCCGAACGCCTGCGATTCCTGGACGATTAGTGGCACGAAGACGAGCCCGAGCACGATCAGGCTGGCCAGAATGGTGGCGTAGATGACGAGAATGCCGGGAGCCCGCGGCACGCCGCGATTCTCCAGCCTGCGGAGTGGCTTTTCGATAATGGTGGCGAAGAGGAGTGCCAGAATAACCAGGAGCACGATGATCTGTACCTGCACCAGCAGGTAGAAAACAAGCAGCACCACGAGCAACTTGATCGGTGTCAGGTGCCTCAATCGTGATTGCTGTTGCTGTTCCGGTCGGCGCTCACTCATGTGCTGTGCGCTCTTTTCGAGGCGACGCCGATCCGTCGCGCGCTTGTGCTATCAGGTGGTGGAGCCGGCAACTGGCGAACGCAGTCGAAGGCGCTCCCAGTCGATCTTCCACAATTCTGGATCCAGCGGATCAACGATGGTGCGTGCATCCATTGAGTTCCAGACAGTCGGGAACGCGAAGACATCACGTCCTTCGACCTGAACTCGACGCGTGGCGCCACCGAGCCGGTGAACCGGGAAGACCTCACGTGGCGGCTTGCTGATGACTTCGGCCTGAAACCAGCCGTGTTCCGGACATTCTCCAGCGTGGATTTCCCAACGCAGGTTTGCGGTCACGTCCCCGATCTGCTTGATACGGGTGCTGGTCAGTTCGCCATCACAGAGCGGACAGCGCAGCGGCGTCCGGGTTCCGGATTGCATTGCGTTTCGTCTCCTTTAGCCGTCGTGAATCGGTGCCGGGTTCGGGCGTCGGTTAACGGCAACATCCTACCATAGGCACCCGGTTCATATCGTGGTTATGTGTCCGATTTCGTGACTATCTTGCACAGCCGGTGCGACCCGGGTAGAGTGCCGGTATCGGCCGTTTCGCGCATGACCCGACCTGGAGGGAATTCCCCGTGATCTACGAGCAACTCGGCGTCCGGCCTGTAATCAATGCATCGGCTACTCTGACCAAGCTCGGTGGGTCACGAATGCCTGAACCGGTGGTCGAGGCGATGCGGCAGGCATCCACGAGCTTTATCGACCTCTTCGAGTTCCAGGAACTTGCCGGAAAACGCATCGCGGAAATGACCGGCAATGAAGCGGCGTTCATCTGTAGTGGTGCGGCTGCGGGGATTACGTTGACGGTGGCGACTTGTATCGCCGGAAACGAGCCGGATGACCGGTTCGTGTTTCCGCAGCTTGAAGGGATCGAGCGCAACGAGGTGCTCTGTCGTCCGGATCAGCCGAGCCCCTATCGCTACGCGGCCAATATCACCGGGGCGAAGATCGTCGAAGTTGGTGGTGATCTCGACGAGTTCATCGGCGGCATTACCTCGCGTACCGCCTGTATTCTCTGGTTTGCGGGCAGCCTGTCCGATTCCTCGCCACCGCTGGCGGACGTCATCCGGGAAGCGAAGAAACTCCGGGTACCGGTCATCGTAGATGCAGCGGCACAGATTCCTCCGATGAGCAACCTCTCCTATTTCACTCGTGAGCTCGGCGCCGATGTCGCGATTTTCAGCGGTGGCAAAGGGCTGCGCGGCCCACAGACGACTGGGCTGATTCTCGGCCGGCGGGACATCATCCTTGGCTGCAGCGTGCATGGCGCACCGAATCAGGCGCTAGGCCGGCCGATGAAGGTCGCCAAGGAAGATATTGCCGGAATCCTGACAGCGCTGGAATGGTCAATGTCTCAGGATGAGCCAGCTCTGCTCCAGCGCTACGAGGACGTGGTGAAATACTGGCTGGATGGGGTCCAGGATATCCCCGGGGTGACCGGTGAGCGTGGATTCCCGAGCGAGGCCGGTCAGCCACATCCGCGGGCGATTCTGAATCTGGGCCCGGAGGCCGCGCTCGACCGCAACCAGCTGGTGGAGCGGCTCTGGAATCGGAATCCGCGGATCGCCGTCAGTGAAGATGAGAAGATTGCCGTTGCGCTCAATCCGCAGACGATCGAACCGGGCGAGGAGAAGGTCGTCCTGGCAGCAATTCGTGAAGAGTTCGGCATGAGTTCCTGAACCGGTCGGGAAGCTGCGATGCACGCAGTCTTTGGCCGGCGTTGGGTGGAAATCGCGCAGAGTTCCTGACAATATTGGTCAGGCACTACCGTGAATGCCGGATACAGACTATAATTCCCGGCACTTGACGGGGGAATGAATTCATATAGATGAAGGGTGGAGTCGACAATGCCTGATCAGGAAATCCTGAATGAGATGATTGAGATTTATCGAGATCTGAATCTCAAGCTTCGTGGCGTCGATCTCGCAGCGATCGCGGACAAGAAAGCCGACAATGGTGAGACCGTGCGGGATATCCTGAATCGGATGCGAAACCGGGAGTACAACGCATCCCAGGCCATCAAGATCATGTCCATGGGTGAAGATGCGTCCAACATCGATGAGAAGACGCAAGCCGCGGTGCTGGATGAACTGGTTGCTACCGGTGTGACCCCGATCATCCTGCTCTCGCAGTTCGGAACGGCCCGGGAGGCAACGTTGTCACTGGTGCGCCAGGTTGATGACGAGACGATCGACGCCGAGCACAGCGGCCCGCGTGGGAAGATGTCCATCCGGGAGTATTGCCGGGCACTTATCAATGATGACCGGGCTGACCAGAAACTGCTGGATCAGCTGGTCGAGACCGCAAAGGCCTGAGCGACGTCCGATCGGAGTGTTCGCCACGCAGGTGTAACCCGTGGTCAGAGCTATCGGGGAATTCCTGAGTAATCTGTAACGGAACTGATATTCCTGCGGCGACTACCCTTCTGTATCATTGCACCTGAACTGGCGTTGTTCACTGAGCAACGCCAGAAGGTATCCACTGCGCGACACGGTGGGCGAAAACCATGACTGCACCGGACCAGCCGAATACTGAATCTTCTCTGAAGCGCTACCAGACCGTTGCGATGACCGCGACGGTGCTGGCGTTTCTGCTTGTGCTGCTCGAGGGCATAGTCCGGATTGCCGGCACTGGCCTCGGCTGCACCGCAGACTGGTATCTCTGTGCGTCGGAGCCTGCGTCGCTCTGGTCATGGACGGCGGCAGTCGAGTTCGGCCTCCGCGGTACGCTGACCGGCCTCACCGTTGCGCTGGCACTCTTGATCTATCATGGCTGGTCGATTCGTCAGCTGTCCCGTGCCTACGTTGTATTGCCAGTCATCGCTGCGCTCGTCATGGGTGTCATCGCTGGACTGACCTTCAGCGGCACCTCGCTCGATCTGACGCTGAGCCGGATCGGTTCGATGCAGATCCTGCTGGCGATTCTGGTTATTACCTCGATTCTGGCGATTCTCCGAGTCAATCAGGTCGAACTCAAGCCGACCAGTGGATTTACGCAGTTCGGCTGGATCGCCGGTGGATCGGCTGTTGCCGTGCTCGGGTTGATCATCGCCGGTGGTGCGATTGCCACCAGTGAAGCGGCGTCTGGTGCCTGCACCGGCTGGCCACTCTGTGATGGACAGCTCTTCCCCAGCGGGTTTACCGCTACTGATCTGCATCTGTCCCATCGCTGGGTTGCCCTGTTTGCGACGATTGGAATTTTGGTTGCCGCGACGCTCGCCCGGCGGTTTTACCCCGGTATGGCGGCAGTCCGAGGATTGATCAATGCCGCTGCGGTGCTGATGGCGGCGCAGATTTTCATTGGTGCTGCCACCGTCTGGTCGGATCAGAACCCGATCGCCAGCGCGGCACATCTCGGCGTTGCCGGAGTCATCTGGGGACTGTTGATCGGGGCCACCGTACTCGATCGAATGGTGCCGATGAGCCTGCCGTTCGGGACGGCGGATCACGCCCCGGCCGCGCGTCCGTTCCGGGAAACCTGGGCGGATTATGTCGAATTTACCAAGCCGCGAATCATGGTTCTCCTGCTGATAACCACCCTGGGCGGAATGCTGATCGCTGCCGCGGGCTGGCCGTCGATCGACCTCATCTTCTGGACGATGGTCGGTGGTGGAATGTCGGCTGGTGGTGCCAGCGCATTGAACCACTACATTGATCGCGATATCGATGGACTCATGTCCCGGACCAGTAAGCGACCGCTTCCGGCCGGAAGGGTTGCTCCGGTACAGGTGGTGATCTTCGGGATCACGATGAGTGTGCTGGCGATCTACATTCTCGTGGTCTTCGTGAACCCGCTGACCGCGATCCTGGCGCTCACCGGCAACCTCGCCTATGTGGTGATGTACACCAAGTACCTGAAACGAGCGACGCCGCAGAACATCGTGATCGGTGGGGCGGCCGGTGCGGTTCCGCCAATGATCGGCTGGGCTGCGGTCACCAACTCGATCGGAGTCCCGGCGCTGATCCTCTTCGCGGTGATCTTCTACTGGACGCCACCGCATTTCTGGGCGCTAGCGCTTTACAAGCGAGGTGACTACGAAAAAGCCAGAGTGCCGATGTTCCCGGAGATCTACGGTGATACGGAAACCCGGCGGCATATTCTTCTCTATACGGTGATGCTGTTCATCGTCAGCCTCTTCCCGTTTGCGCTTCAGTTCATGGGTCTGTTCTACCTCACCTGTGCCGTGGTACTGGGTGGAATCTTCCTGCTCCGAACCTGGCAGCTCTCGTCTAATCCGTCTGACGCAGCAGCCCGGCGCGTGTTCTTCTTTTCGCTGTACTATCTCGCCTTCATATTCCTGGCGATGGTTATCGACCGGATGGTCTGGTTCGGCTAGGCGTGGTTGAATCACGCAAGTTGCCGGCGAGACTGACTGGTTGATCGGAGTTCTTACTGTGCGTCGCCGTGGAGATCTGAGTGGCTGGATTCTGATGATCGTGCTCGTTGTTGCGGCAATGTCACTGATCTTCTACATCCTCCTGTTGCGTGCCCAGCACCTGTCCAGCATGGAGCAACAGCGTGAGAATCCCCAGCCGGAATCGATGATCGAGCAGCCGTCAACCGCCTCGTTCCCGATGATCCTGCACAGTCCGGAGTCGGACGTGGAGCCTACGTTCTACAGACTCGGTTTCTCGCCAGCTGCCTGACTCCCGCTTGAAAGTCACTTCCGTCCAGGCCCCATAGCCTATCCCTCGCCCCACAAGGCCGGTTCGCGGAATGGGGCGACACGGAGGTCGCCGGTCTACCGGTCGACGCCAATGAGAATAGGTCCAGGGACGGGTATTACGTCTTCGCCTGAAGGCGCTCACGCCCCTGCTCGATAATTCGCTGGATCGGATATGGCCGCGGGAAGTCGTGCCCGGCCCGGAATTCGATCAGCACCGGGCCTGTGGCGCTGAGTGCCTCGTCCCAGGCGGCGTCGATCTCTTCCGGCTCATTCACCCGAATCCCTGTTGCCCCGAATGCTTCGGCGTATTTGATGAAATCGACTGGCGGGACATCGGTCTTGTAAGTACGCCCGAACGCCTGCTTCAGCGAGTAGTAGATCATCCCGATCTGCTGGTCGGCATGAACCGCGATGACTACCGGCAAACCGAGTGCGCAGATCGTCCCGAAATCATTGGAGCCCATCAGGAAGGATGCATCTCCAACGATGCCGACGATCTTGCGATCTGGCCGGGCCAGTGCCGCCCCGAGGACTCCGGGAACGACATACCCCATCGCGCCCCAGCTTCCGGACTGCAGATGCGTCAGCGAGTTGTAGGTCCGCAGTTGAACTGGCGCCCAGATCTTCACGTTGCTGACGTCGCTGACCACGATCGTGTCCGTATCGATCTTCCGGTCGAGACTCTCCAGTGCGAGTGAAATCGGCCACGGGCGATCATCCTGATAGCGTTCGATCTCGACTGCCAGACCAGCCTGGAACGTTTGCCTCGCTTCCGCGCACCGATCAAGGATCGCCGGGTTCGTTTCCCGCTCTCGAGTCGATTCAACGATCTGGTCCAACGTGCTCGACAGCGCATCGATCGATGATACGTTGATGTGTTGATCAACATTCGGTTCGTCGACTGCATCGATTGTCACGAACCGCTCACCGAGACGATTGCTCAGACCGATCTCCGACTCTGTTCCGGCCCGGACACCGATTCCCAGCACCAGATCCGACTCATCGAATGTTTGCTCCACGAATTCGTTGCTGTTCCCCTCACGCCAGAGACCGAGTGACAGCGGATGCACGGTCGGCATCGCGCCATGCGAATCCCAGACGTGGAGCACAGGTGCCTGCAGGTGTTCAGCGAGCGACACCAGAGACTGGCTGACCTCCGGCCAGAATGCGTTCTTGCCGGCGACAATGGCGACTCTGTCTGCGGCATCGATCCGTGCCACCAGTCCATTCGGTTCCACCACGAGTTCTTCGGGCAGCAGAAGAGGAACGTCGAGGTCCGGGGCCTCGATCGGGTCCATGGTCAGAGCGCTAACCGCGATCTCCAGATGAACTGGTCCGGGTCTGCCTCGGGTGGCGATGTCGAAGCCGAGCGCGATCATTGTCGGAATCTCGTTAGCATCTTCGATCCGTACCGACCACTTGGTGACTGGTTCGAAGACCCGTTGCAGAAAATTCGGATCGTCTACCCCATGGAACGCTTCTTTAGCTGCGTCCTGGGCGACACCTCCAGTGATGTGGACGATCGGCACTCCGGCCGCGTAGGCTCCGGCGATCCCGGAGAGGCTGTTGGTTGCGCCCGGTCCTGCCGTCAGCATCACTACACCCGGTCTGCCGGTTACGCGTCCGTAGAGTTCGGCAGCGATTGCGGCGTTGTTCTCGTGCATCACAGTAACAACGTCGATGTCTGGCGCATCCGAGAGGGCATCGTAGAGATAGATGACGTGATCCCCATCGAGCCCGAAGATTGTCGAAACCCCCTGCTGTCGGAGACAGTCGATGGTGATTGCCGCTGGCGACTGGCGCATAGCTGGTTGCCCTCCCTGCACGGACGAGTGGCTGCGCAATCCAGTATAAGGCCATTCGGCGAGAAGTGGGCTCGAGCCAGAACACGCTGAACGAGTTAGACAAACTTGAGAGGGGGTTGCTTCCCGAGGTTGCACCACGGTTCTAGTGTTTCCGGAGACAGCTTGGATCGTTTCAGGATAAGTGGAAGCGCCGCCGCGACAGGTCGGTACCGAGCATAGGTTCTGTTCTCACACGGAATGAACCCGGTCATCATTTTGGCTTTGGTCTCGTTGATCACGGGACCCCAGTCGATTCGCTGCAGGTTGTGTTCCAGCGCGTATTCCACGCTGCTGACAATGATGTTTTCGTACGCGTGATAGGTAGATTTGTGACGGCGATCGAACACACCAGCCTGGCAATGGAGACCGTCCCCTGAGTGCAGGAATGACTGGTGTCCAGCGTATCTGCCATTCAGTAGTGCAACGATGTGTACCTTGTCTGTTGACTCCTGAGACAGGCCGGCTTTCGCCATGTTCAGATAGTTGTCCTGGAACGGTGTCCGCACCCCGATTGTGAGCGTGTCGAATGCTTCCAGCGCGGCAGCGATCAACTCCGGAGGCATCGCTCCCTGAATCACCCGGATCTCTCCACCTTTGTTTCGGAATTTCTTCAGCTTCCTGGCCAGGTTCTTCGCACGCGCGAGGTAGCTGTCAATTGACGCCATACCGTCCAGATCGATGACGCCGCTGTCGACAAACGGCAGCTTCACTGCCCCATCGAACGCCGCAGACGCGCGGTACTCGACCACAGTGCCGTAGAGATAATGCCGCAGAAGACGGGCAATGGATTGCTCGATGAACAGTTGACGGTCGATCCCTTCCGCGACAAAGCCTGGATTGGTGAAGTGGTCTACAGTGGTGCCGTAGCGAAGCCAGACGAACATAGGAATGCCGGGCATGTCCATCATTGTCGAAACGGGAGGGTCGAAGAAGCACTCACCGGTCTTCCGGCATTCGTAGATAAGAGCGAGCCCAATAAGCGAGCCGTTATGGTAGGCGCGAAGCGCCAGCGGGCGGGAGTGTTTCGTCCTGGTTTGCAGCGTGGCATTGAATACATTCCAGATCCCCTCACCGAGATCTAGCCGTGCGAGGTCTGCGGTGAACCGCGTTTGCTCCTGCGCGGTTGCCGGTTCCCGGCCAAGCCGGAATTTCCAGGCAGGAAACGAATCGCTCGGAGAGCTGGACAGAGTTGTATGGTCAACGCTGGTGACGATCACGAGTGCCTCCCGATGACGAAACGGTCATGGATCTACAAGCGGCGAGGACTGCTGTTGCAGAAACGACGATAAGCATTCCGCCCCGGAGAACAAGACTTGGGTGAGTGCTATAGATGCAGGTTAGCACACGGTGCACGAGTTGAGGAGTAAGAGCGTTCTGGAATCGTTCTGAGTACCTGAGAAGGCGGAACGACAGAGGAGTGCATCCCCTGCCGTTCTCCGAGGAATCGAATTAGTCCAGTGGCTCGTTGGCCAGCTGGCGAATGTCCTCTACGTGGTCCCGATCGTGTCCAGCAAAGTTCGCCTCGATCAGGTCGATCAGGCGCGGGTATTCATCCCGAATGTGGGTCGGCGTCGGGCGTTCGAGATCGTCCTCATTCAACTGTTCCAGTGTCAGGACCACTCGCTCCTGGCTCTTGCGGAACTCAGTCAGGACGCTCTTCAGATCGCGGTTCTGATGCCGCTTGAAGATAATGTCATTGATGCTGTCGATATCGCTCGAGCGATAGGTCTCTTCGTCGATCTCCAGCGATTCCCATGACGTCCGGTTCTCAAAGATACCGATGGCGCGATTCTGCCACTCGGCAATGTGGATCAGATGATCCTTGATGGCCCACCCACCTTCGTCAGTGGCCTGGGTCATCTGTTCCGGTGACAACTCCTCGATAATCGCCTCGATCTCGGCTCGAGCAGCGTGAACATCTTCCAGCACCTCTTCGGCGCCCGTTGACATGTCGTCGTATTCGTTCATCCAGCCCTCTCCTGCGACCCTGTTGAAATCAATCTCGGGACTCGGCGGTCCAGTGGAACTCGGAGCATGATGCCTGCCACTGTCGATTCGGTGCTTATTGTACCGGCGCTGTCACGCACCAGATCGTAATGAGCGGATACGGTCAGAGGCCGGCCAGCTGCTGAATATCGCCGATGTGGGAGCGATCATGCCGGGCGATGTTGAAGTTCACCAGATCGACAGCTCTCGGAAATCGGGCGGCAATCGGCCCGGGTGCGGTGAGTTCGCTCTGGAGATCCTCATCACTCATCGCGGCCACCCGGGATTCAACGATCTCGTGCGTGGCCCGGAAGTCCTCGATCACATCAGTCAGCGATCGATCACGGTTCCGCTGATAGAGATAGGCGTTCAGCTCGTGGACATCCTCGAAACTCTCGAACGTCTCCTGGTCTAACCGGAACCCTTCACACATATGTTTTCCGTCGAGTACCGCCAGCGCCCGGCGCTGCCATTCGGCGATGTGAGACAGATGGTCCTTGATGGTCCAGCCTCCCTCAGTGGTCGGCCCATCGAGCACCGCTTCCGGGAGTCCGGCAAACGATGCTTCCAGCTCGGCACGCGCATCACGAATGTTGGCCAGCACATCTTCCTGTCGTTCCGGCTGGGGAAACGCTTCGGCCATCCAGTGCCTCCTCATCACGATATGACAACGCAAACGGGGAAGAGCGCATTGCTCTTCCCCGCGTACCAGTTTTCTCGTCGTTCGGGCTAGCTGTCTCGCTTCTGGATAGCCTCGAGCACAATCTGCGAGGTCATCGGGATTTCGGAGACGCGTGCCCCATTGGTAGCGTCCGAGATTGCGTTGGCAATCGCGGCGGCGGTTGGAACCACTGGCGGCTCGCCGACACCCTTGGCGCCGTATGGACCAGCCTTGGAGGTCTTCTCCACCAGGATGATCTCCAGCGTTGGCGTCTGATCGAGCTTCGGCAGTGTGTAATCCATCAGATTCGGGTTCAGAGGCTGGCCGTTGTCGTCGTAGATCAGTCCCTCATAGAGACCCCAGCCGACACCCTGGACGGCACCACCCATGATCTGACCTTCGACCATTGCCGGGTTGAGTGCCTTTCCGACATCCTGCGCCACGACCAGGTGTTTGAGTTCGACTTCGCCGGTATCTTCGTCCACATGGACGTGAGCCAGCTGAGCCGAGAAGCCAGGGGCCTTGTCCTGAACGGCCGACTTGCCGTTGCCGGAGACCGGAATGTACTTGCCGCCGAAGCTCATGCTCATAGTAGCGATCTGAGACAGCGTCAGCGAGGCGTCCGGAGACCCCTTCACCTGAACTACGCCGTCGATCATTTCGAGGTCATCTGGTGACGCTTCGAGCTCGGCTGAGGCAATTGCCATCACCTGTTGACGGGCTTCCTCAGCTGCGGCCTGCACCGCAATACCCATGGTGTAGGTCACCTTGCTGCCGCCACTCATACCGGCGTATGGCGCCGAGTCCGTGTTGGCAGTGGTCAGGCGAATCTGGTCCATCGGGACACCGAACGTATCAGCGGCGATCATCGCCATCGTGGTGTTCGTGCCGCTGATGTCCATCGAACCAAGCGAGAGGTTGACGGTGCCATCGGTATTCAGTCGGAGATGAGCTGCGCACGGTTCCACACCGCCGGGCCATCCACCAACGGCGATACCGATGCCCTCACCCGGGCCGGTTGGCTTGTTGGTGTAGAGCGGGTGGGTGCGGAGGGCTTCCAGCACCTCTTTGGCGCCGATTGCCGGCCACGGTTCTTCGTTTGGCTGGGGATCACCCTCAACCGAGATGTTGTGAATCCGGAACTCCAGCGGATCCCATTCGAGTTTCCGGGCCATCTCATCGATATTCTGATCGATTGCGAATGTTGCCTGCGGTGAGCCAGGGGCGCGATAGGCGCCAACGCCCGGCTTGTTGGTGATTACTTCAACGCCCTCGAGATCGAGATTGGCGCATCGGTAGTAGCCACCGGAGATCAGCGTCGCCACGTTCGTCGGGCTGGCCGGATAGGCGCCGGAATCGAAGACACCCCGTACCCGGATGGCGGTGATGGTGCCGTCCTTCTTTGCGCCACTCTTGATCTCGATAACGGTGCCCGGTGCTGGCGTGGTCAGCAGGAACTCTTCCATCCGGCTGAGGACCAGTTTCACTGGCAGTTTGACTCGCTTTGCCGTTGCGGCAACCAGGGGCTGCAGCAGACAGGTCTTGCCGCCGAATCCGCCGCCGACTTCCATCGGCACTACGGTAATGTCGTTGTGCTCCAGGCCGAGTGCGTTTGCCACCATGTTCCGGACGAAGAACTGCCCCTGAGTCGGGGTGTAGATCGTCAGGTGACCGACCGGATCCGGTACGACCATCATCGCCTGTGGTTCGATGTAGCCCTGATGCACCGAGTGCGATCGATAGGTGCGCTCGACGATGACATCAGCCTCGGAGAAGCCCTTTTCGACATCACCACGCTTGAAGGCAACGGCGTCAGTCACGTTCGGGCCGAGATCCGAGACATCCATTTCGGCGCCACCAGAGACCGTGGCGTGGGCCTCGCCTTCGCCCTCACCCGCGTCGATATCGCGCGAGCGAATTGGCGTGGCGTCTTTGCCGGTCGATGCAATCGGGTCGACGTTCACGCCGAGTGGTTCGTAATCGACCTGAATCAGACCAGCCGCTTCTTCAGCCGCCTCTTCGGTCTCACCCAGAACGATCGCCACTGGCTGTCCATAGAAGACAACCTTGTCGCGGGCCAGCATCGCCATCGGGCGGGAAGCCGGCTCCGGGCCGTCCGGCAGGAGATCCTTGCCGGTATAGATCGCTTTGACGCCCGGCACCTTCAGTGCCGCGGACGTATCGATGTTCGTGATATTGGCGTGCGCCTGATAGGCGGTTGTCAATCGAGCGTGAAGCAGGCCGGGAGCTGTCAGATCCGCCGCGTAGCGGGTCTGCCCGTGAACCTTTTCCGCTGAGTCAGTACGTGCAATTGCCGTCCCGATGATTGAAGTCGCTGTCATCGTTCCTCCTGAACAGTGTTGAGTTACGCCATCGTAACCGTGCACTCTATGATGTGGCCGAATCAGAATTTCGTCAAGACACTGGTGTCAGCTCGGCCAGAAACTCCCAGTGCCAGGTGCCGGGTTCGCGCTGCTCGCGATCCTGGAGTCGAAAGAGCTGGAAGGATTCCAGCAGGCTCATCAACTCCCGATCATCGCAGTAGAAGTGCGCATGTGCCTTTTCGTCGTCGTCATCAACAATGAACGTGTTCGGGCGGATTTCTGTTCCATCGCCATATCGGTTGTGCCGTTTGGAGATCATGGTTCCCAGAAAGAGTCCGCCAGGTTTCAGAACACGCCGAACCTCAGTGAGAGCTGTCTTCACCACGTCGGTATCGCCGTGATAGATCACGTTCCAGGCCAGAGCCAGATCGATCGAACCATCCGGTATCGGCAGATTGGTGAAATCGCCAAACTGGTAGTCGATGGTCTGCCCGGCATCAGTCGCTGCTGATCGTGCGGTCTCCAGCCCTGACTGGCTCAGGTCGATGCCGGTGACACGTACACCGTGCTGAGCCAGAAACAGCGCGTGCCGTCCGATTCCGCATCCGATGTCGAGCGCGGTCTGGACTCCTCGCTCCTTCAGAAACGCGAGCGAATCCACCACGAGTGGCTCGGGAGTCAGCCAGTCTTGCCGGATCGTTTCATCGGTCCAGCGCTGATCCCATGCCTGATGCGCGGTGGCGAAGGGGTTCTGGTCGCTCATCTATTACTCCGGTATTTTCTTTCGAACCATCTGAGCGATAGTAGCACATGAGGTACAGCAAAAATGTTGCCAGTTGATTGCACGCACGCAACTCATTATCGTCTCTCGAGCGTTTCATCGGCTCCCGCCGGCAGGTGCCGGATTGATCGCACGGGAGATATGGCTATCCAGCCGAACGCCAGCATCATCCCGCCGACACCCAGCAGGAGGGTAGCGGGCAAGCCGATCAGGGAACCGAGTGTTCCCCCGATCAATGACCCCACCGGAATCATCCCACTGACGAAGAACCTGGAGCTGGCTGCCACTCGACCCAGATAGCGGTCGGGCGTTATCGCCTGTCGCAGGCTGAGCTGATTGACCTCCGCGACAGGGAGCACCATCCACTGGAAGAACTCCGAGAAGATCACCAGTGGCAAGGCGTACTCGGGAACCATGAACGCAAGCGGGATCGGTAATCCTCCGAGTCCGAACAGTAGCCACCCTGCAGCGATGGTCCGACCGACGCCGAATCGAGCCGCCAGCGGTGCAGCCAGGAACGAGCCGATCAACGCTCCGGCCCCGCCGATACCG
The DNA here is from genome assembly GCA_007695115.1 of Sphaerobacteraceae bacterium. Lineage (GTDB taxonomy): Bacteria > Chloroflexota > Chloroflexia > Thermomicrobiales > Thermomicrobiaceae > SLMJ01. The sequence continues at coordinate 12,824 of REEK01000083.1, read as the reverse complement.
AAGACCAGCCCGACCTCGAACGAGGAAAGATCGAGCGTGGTCGCCATATAGAGCACGTATACGGCGAGGAAGATGTGCCCGAAGAATGCGGTCAGGCCGGATGCACCGATCGTCGCTCGCAGGACGGGGTTCCGGAGGCTGAGTGCCATGCCGTCGAAGGCCTGGCGCCAGATGGACGTTCGCTCTCGCTCGATTCGCCGTGCGCCCGTCTCTCGTGGAACCCCACGCAACAGCACGGCAGAAATCAGTGATGCTGGACCATCCATCAGCAGGGCGAGCGGTGGTGAGAGTGCGCTGGCGACGGCCCCACCGGCAGATGGGCCGATCATCTGTGCAGCAGATCTGCTGGCCTGCATCTTCCCGTTTGCATCGGAGAGCCGGCGCCGGCCAACCAGCGCAGGGAGCCAGGCAAGGCGGGAAAGATCGAAAAAGAGTGTCGTCGTACCGATCAGCACAACGATTCCGCTCAATAGCCAGACCGTCAGGAAATCCAGCCACCAGAGGACCGGGATACTGAGCGCCAGCAGGCATCGAACCAGTGCCGCGAGGATCATGGTCGTCCGTGGAGCCAGACGGTCGACCCAGACCCCGGCAATCAGGCTGATCAGGAGCGATGGGATTGTGGCCGCGGCGCCCAGGACGCCCATCTGGAACGGAGTGGCGTCCAGCGTCAGGGCGCCGATCAGCGGGATCACGACAATCGATGATTGCCGGGCAAGATCCGATGTTCCGTCCGCGCCCCAGACACGCCGGAAGGCAGAGGATCGCCAGAGTGATGATGAGTCATCAGTATTCGATTCGAGGTTCATGCTGAAACGTTCCCGTCAGAATTGACGGGAGTTCTGGCCCGGAGAGGGACGCTTGAACTCCCGCTGTCTCATCGCGTCAGATAGGCGAGACAGCGGTTAGCCAAGCATGCGTGGGAAATATCTCAGTCTTTCCTGGCAGTATCGAATCACGGTAGCGCAATCTGTGTGCAGATCTTCGTCAGCGTCACTGGATCTGAGACGTACAACAGAGGCACATGTGAAACGTCAGTGGGACAAGTGCTGCGAGATCTGGGTCTCTTCCCTCTCAGCGGCGGGGGTGACTGGCGCCATGACAACCTGATCTTTCCCCGCGTGCTTTGCCTGTAGCAATGCAGAGTCGGCTCTATCAAGCAGCTCTTCGACGCGATCACCGGTCCCGGTGGAGATCGCCACCCCGATGCTCGCGCCGAGGGTTATCGGAGCTGGTTCCAGCAGAAGTGGAACGTGCAGTGCCCGGCGCAGCCGGTCAGCAACCATTTTGACTGGATCGTTCTGGTCCCGGATCTCGAGCAGGACAACGAACTCATCGCCACCCATCCGGCCAGCGGTATCACTGGCGCGCAGATGCTGGCGCAATCGCTCCCCCGCGGCGATCAGCAATTGATCACCGATCAGGTGGCCATAGCGGTCGTTGACCGCTTTGAAATTGTCCAGGTCGATGAACAGCACTGCAACCGAGGTGCCATTGCGTTGTGAGCGGATCAGCGCCTGCTCGATCCGGTCATTGAGAAGGGAGCGATTCGGCAGGTTGGTCAGCGGATCGTGCAACGCACGTTCAACCCATTCATCGGCTGTTTGTTGTCTACGGGTGAGCGTGGAAACAAGCCGGGACCACCGGAGCTCCCAGATTGCGGCAAACGCAACCAGTCCTATGCTGCTGATGAGCGCAAGGATAATACTCGTACGCTCAATGTGCGACCGTGGTTCCATCAGGGGTGCCCAATCTGACTCACCATGAGGCCGAGCGCGAATTTTGAGTCACTGAACGGTGTTACATGGCTCGCTGATAACTTCCTCTACAGAAACTAGCTACATTGTACTACGACGCAAGGACATTTGTACATACTCTGGCTCGGGCAAAGTTCGCTAGATTTTTAGCGTATTGAACGCGCGGACAAGAGCGAACCGGGAGCCGGATCTGGCTCCCGGTGTTCCATCGGTTTTCGGTGATCTCGAACGATTACTCTTCGATCCAGAAGTCACGGACCTTGCGATAGAGGTTCGATCCACTCTGTACATCGTCAGGCAGACCCTTGATTCGCTCGTTGAAGTGGTTGAACCAGTCCCAGTACATCATGAACAGCGTTGGGACCTCTTCGGCGAAGAGTTTCTGGACTTCACTGTAGATCTCACGTCGGACTTCCGGATCGACCTCGGCAACACCGCGATCGAGCAGGTCGTCCATCTCTTCATTGCTGAAGTGGTTGAAGTTGTTGCCGCCGCCGGTCTGCAGAACGGTGCGGGCGTCTGGCTCGCCGTTGGTACCACCATAGGTCCAGTTGTGGAGCGCCATATCACCGGTGCCATCGCGCATCTCGGCAGATGCAGCGGAGACTTCACGGATGCTGACTTCTGCGCCGATCGCGCTCCAGTACTCAACCGCCATCTCGGCTTGCGGCCGACGGACTTCATCGCCAACGAACGTTAGACACTCCCATTCGAAGCGCTCACCATCTCGTTCGCGGATTCCATCGTCACCTTCGACCCAGCCAGCCTCTTCCAGGAGTTCGATAGCCCGGTCGGGATCGTAGTCATACTGAGCAACGTCCGGCTCGTACCATTCATCCAGTGTCGGGGCCAGGTTGGCGGTAGCTTTCACGGCCGCGCCAACAAAAGCCGTTTCGATCATCTGGTCGCGGTCCAGTGCAAACATGAGTGCCTGGCGAACCCGAACGTCGTCGAATTGTGGCCGGGTGTTGTTCATCGGGAAGTTGTTGACCGCCAGGGAGGCAGTAACGTAGCTGGTCAGGTGTGGTTCTTCAGTCAGGCGGACCTCGTCGTCGGTCCCGGCGACCCAGATCGACGTATCAGCGCCGCCTGTTTCCAGTTCCAGCACACGAACCGAACCCTCGGGAACGATACGGACTTCGAATTCGTCAGCATACGGTCGCCCGCGCCAGTGATCCTCGAACGCTTCCAGCAGGGTGAAGTCATCAGGATTCCACTCGGCAAGCATGAACGGTCCGGTGCCGATCGGCTCGGAACTGTGGCCATCGTAGCCGACTTCACTGTGGTAGTGCTCCGGTACGATCATCGCCGTCATTCCGCGTCGGAGGAACGAGGCATCCGGCTCAGCCATCATGATTCTTAGATTGTAGTCGTCCTCGAGTTCGACGCTGTCTACCGAGACGAAGTCCGCAGAACTGATGGCCGCGTTGTCATCGTCCATAAACCACTCGAAGGTGTACTTGACGTCTTCGGCGTTGAACTCTTCGCCATCGTGAAACAGGACGTCATCGCGAACCGTGACGTGAACCTCGAGGCCGTCATCTGAAACTTCGTAGTCGGTGGCCAGTTCCAGTTCGATTTCGTAGTTCTCGTCCACGGCCACGAGCGCGTCGTGAATCTGGGTGATTGCTGCCCAGGCAACGGTCTGGCCGGTGTCATCCGGATGCAGACTGTCGATCGAGTGATGGCCCATGGCGATGATGCGTCCACCGTAGCGATCATCGTCGTCGGTGTCGTCATCGTCATCGTCATCCTCATCGGCGTCATCATGGTCATCGGCGGCCTCATCATCGACCGGCTCGTCGACGGGTTCGTCGTCATCCGGCTCTTCATCGTCATCGGTGTCGGGTTCATCGGCGATGTCTTCGTCGTCATCGTCTTCGACAACGTCGTCCGCCGAATCGTCGGTGGCTTCGGCTTCATCGTCGTCGACGCTACACGCCGTGATCAGCGAGCCGAAAATCGGCATCGACACGCCCAGCAGCGCGGCACGCTGCAGGAGCTGCCGCCGGTTGAGCGGACTCGCGGTTAGCAGCGTTTGAATATTCGGGGTCTTCATGCCCCACTCCTCCCGTGACACAGATGTCAGCTCGCAGATCACCAGACTATTGCCACGCTTTTGCAGAAAAGCACATGTTCACAGAATCTGGTGAGGAGCAGACACAGGCGTGCCAGTCATTTAAAAATGGCCAATCCCGCTCAGGCTAGCAACGGTTCCGACGGGTGTCAATAGGGTGCAGCAAGGACTTTCAGATGTCGAAAACCACAAGATTGCGCACGGCCTCACCCTGTTCACTGCTATCGATCGCCGCGTTGATCTCGTCAAACGGGTAGCGCAGGGTAACCAGCTCGTCGAGACGGAGTCGCTTCTGTCGATACAGATTCGCCATCCTGGGGATATCGATCGACAACCGTGTCGAACCCATGATGCTGCCGAGAATGCGCTGTCCGGACGAGACCGTCTCGAACGGGGAGAAACGTGCCGATGCGTCGGCCGGCGGCATACCGACTAGCACCAGGTTGCCCTCGATTCGCGGCAGCGGGAATGCCATCTCGACTGCCGATGTTGTCCCCACGGTGACCAGAACATGATCGGCGCCGCCACCGGTCAGTGACCGGACTGATTCGGTGACATCCGAGCTGTGCGGGTTCAGCCCATGCGTTGCGCCGAAATCCCGGGCGGTACCGAGCTTGGAATCGAGCACGTCAATAGCGATGATCGGGTCAGCTCCAGCAATCTGCGCTCCCTGTATCGCGTTCAGTCCAACTCCACCGGCTCCGATGACCACGACGCTTTCACCGAACTTGACACCCGCGGTATTCAGGGCTGCTCCGGCGCCGGTGATAACTCCACAGGCGAGCAGTGAGGCGAGATCGAGCGGGACGAATTTTGGAATGACAGCCAGCTGAGATTGATCGACCACCGTGTACTCGGCAAATGCTGCGGTATTCAGACCATGCTTGATCGGTTGCCCGTCGAGTGTGTGAAATCGACCAGCGTCGTCGATCGGGAAGCGGGTTGCGCAGGCATACGGTGAGCCAGTCAGACAGTGCCGGCAGCGTCCACAGGAGCGCAGCAGGGTCACCACCACACGATCTCCCGGCTTCACCAGCGTCACGCCTGGTCCAACCTCATCGACGATGCCGGACGCCTCGTGACCGGCGATGACCGGCACGCTCCCACCCCACTCACCACGGATCAGGTGGATATCGCTGTGGCAGATCCCGATCGCCGCAATCCGGACCCGTACTTCCCCGGTCTCCGGCGGATCGAGCCTGACCTCTTCGATAACCAGTGGCTTGCCGAACTCATAGCAGACTGCAGCACGCATGACTGACCGCCTTTCACTTGGCGAGGAGCCGAGTCGTGGATTGCTGGACGCGCGATCCAGCATTGCCGGATGTTTGTGCTCCATTCTGTCAGTGTTTACCTGTTCAGGAAAGGTCCGGAAGGCTGGAGAGCTTGTCCAGGGCCGACAGGGCGTCGGCGAGCATGGGGCGGAGTTCGTTTCCATCGGTGCGGATGTCGCGCCAGTTCCAGGCTCGCTCGTAGTAGCGCGATGCTGGTCGATCATCGAACACCTGTGGTTCTACCGTCTGCAGAATCTCCTGGAGAGATCTGTTCCAGACGTCGACTGGATCGTCCCCCAGTTCGATTGCCGCTTCGTAGAGGGCCGCTTTCATGATCGTCCCGGCCAGCCGAACGCTGTCTGCCAGTTGATGATCTGGCTTGTCGACGATTCGACCCAGCAGCGTTTCAACCCACCTTGCGTACCCGCTGAGATTCAGTTTTGCCTGATGCCTGAATCGATCAGAATCCACGTTGTTGTAAGACTGTGGAGTGTTTCCGGCGATCACCCGGTAGCTGCCCGGCAGCGGTGGAATCCAGCCCTGCGGCGGGTTGTCAGCGGCGATCATCATCACCTGGATCTGACTGACCTGCCATGCGTCGACGTCGATCGCCGAGAATCGCTCCTGAAACGGGATCGCTACTGAGATGTCAGGCACCAGCGGGCCACGCATCACCCGATCATCGGCGAAGAGGTGGACATCGAAATCGGAGAAATACGGGATGAAATCGCCCTTGATGGCCGAACCCTTGACGATCATGCCAGTCATCGACGTGCCGAACACGTCCTGCGCGATATCGAGGATCACCTGGCTCAGCGCATCGACCAGCGCCGGATCCATCGGTGGGGTGCGACCCACTAGCTCGATCCAGGTCCCGGCGCTGCATCTCGTCGTGGACTGAGGCAGTTGATGGTCTCCACGGTTACGTCTCCGATGACGGTTGCGCCATGCGGCACATCACCGGGGATGACGCCGGTATCACCAGGGCCGAAGAGCATCGTTTCTCCACCGACCGTGAATTCGATCTGGCCGATTAGTACTGTGGTGATCTGCTCCTGTGGGTGGTGGTGCTCTGGAAACACCGACCCCGGAGCGTAGACGTAGCGGATCATCGTCTGACGCTCACCGTGCAGTACTTGCCGGGTGATGCCGGGATAGACCTCTTCGGCGGGAACATTCGACCAGTTGGTTGGTGCGGCCATCTCTTGCCTTTCAGGTAGGGGATCGGTGTCGAGTCGGACATGGCATCCGACTCACGGTAGACTGGGCAGCTCCGTCTGCCCCCGCCAATCAGACCGGTTTGCTGGACGGGGCGACACGGAGGTCGCCGATCTACCGAGCAAAGCCGAGGGATGCCGAGGGTGAGGGCCGTTTCGTTACGTCCTGAAACTCAGGACAGATGCTTCGATGGTCAGCCAGGCACCCAGCCGGGAACATCTTCGAGCCCGGCAAATACGTCCTTCGGGGCTTCCCCGAGGAGTTCGGCGACCTTCTCCGACAATTCGTTGATGGCATCCTTCTGGAAGCCCATCGCCTGCCAGATTACATTTCCGCTCTGATCGATCAGAAAGACCGTCGGCGTGGCTTCGACGGCGTATTCTTTCGATACCGGGTATTCGTCGCCCTCCACCAGAATCGGGAAGCTCAGTTCGAGTCGCCGGATGAACGATCGTGTCACGTTGGGCGAGTCTTGCGCCACACCGAGGACGGTCAATCGTTCGTCCTTGTAGGTCTGGCGAACCTGTTCCAGCATTCGGAACATCGTCTTGCTGGCTTCGCAGGATGATTTGTAGATCCCAACGATTGCCGGGCCTGATGCCAGGGCATCCGTCAGGCTGTATTCCGTACCTTCGGCGGCGTCTGGAAGTTTTACAGCTGGTGCGGTATCTCCAACGGCGATCGTCATGTTCGGCTCCTTCTGTCTGGTCGGATCGATGCATCATCGATCGCTGTACGATTCGGCCTCTACGAGTTGGTGAAGGTCAATCCGGTGACGTGGCGGACTCGCTCCATCTTCGGTCTGGCGATCGCCTCTGCGCGTTGCCGGCCTTCATCGATCAGGCGGTAGACCTCGTCTGGAGATTCATCCAGCTCGGTAATCCGCTCCTGAATCGGCCGCAAGCCTTCAACCACGATTTCGGCGAGATCTTTCTTGAAGTCCCCGTAGCCCTTGCCCGCATAGCGTTCTTCGACCTCATTTACGCTGATCCGGGCGAACAGCGAATAGATATTGATGAGGTTGGAAACGGCGGGCTTCTCGTTTTCATCGTAGCGAACTTCCGAGCCGGAGTCCGTCACTGCCCGCCGGATCTTCTTGCTGATCTGGCTCGGCGTATCACGGAGCTCTACCCGGCTGCCTTCGTTCGGGTTGCTCTTGCTCATCTTGGAGAACGGATCATCCAGCGACATCACCCGGGCACCGACTTTTTTGATGTCAGGCTCGGGCACGACGAATGTTTCGCCAAAGTTGGCGTTGAACCGGATGGTAATGTCCCGGGTCAGTTCGATGTGCTGCTTCTGATCCTCGCCGACAGGAACCTTTTCCGCATCGTAGAGAATGATGTCGGCGGCCTGAAGCACCGGATAGCCGAAGAGCCCAACGCTGACGCTCTCCTGTCCACCGGATTTCTCTTTGAACTGGGTCATCCGGCGCAGTTCGCCGAACATCGCCTGAGTCCCGAGGATCCAGGCCAGTTCAGAATGCTCGCGGACGTCGGACTGCATGAAGAGGATCGATCGCTCGGGATCGATCCCGGAGGCCAGCAGAATCTTGGCCATATCCATCTTGCGCTCCAGCAGGTCACCGGCCTCATAGGGGACGGTGATGGCGTGCAGATCGACGATGCAGAAGATGTTGTCGTACATGTCCTGCTGGTCGACCCAGTTCCGGATCGCCCCAAGATAGTTTCCGATGTGAGTGCCACCGGTTGGCTGGATTCCGGAAAATACGCGCGGTTTGGTCTGTGCCATATCCTGTGCCTGTTCCTTCCAGAGCGTTGAGACGATGGTGTGTGCCTGGTTCGAGCGCCTGCTTCCAATAGAAGGCGCTGCGGTGATGTCAGCGCGAAACATCCTAGCATATCCCCACCATTCCGGGAGTGCGCTGGCCGGTTCGGTATACTGAAGTAGCGGGCAGGAGACAACGCATCGGTGTTCAGGCAGTCGGATCGAGGGAGATACATCCTGTGACCGTACTCTCGACGTACATTGAAATAGCACGGTGGTTACCACGATGATCGCCGTGATCCTGGAGCCATATGAGCGCTGATTTGCAGGACCTGCCTGATGATCAGCTTGTGGCCCGGATGAGCGAGGGTGACGTAGATGCGCTCGACGTGCTCTACGATCGCTACGCTCGGGCCGTGTTCTCCTTCGCGGTGCGCATCGTGCACGATAGCCGCATTGCCGAGGAAGTGCTTCAGGAAGCGTTCATGCGTACCTGGCAGCAATCCGGGCGGTATGAACTGAACCGTGGGAATTATGCCAGCTGGCTGTTGAGCATTACGCATAATCTCGCGATCGATGAAGTTCGCAAGAGCCAGCGACGGCCGCAGAAGGCCGACATGGTCGATATCACTGACGTTCTCCGGAGCGAGGTTGATACGACGGTAAACATTGAAGAGGCTGCAGAGGCCACCGAGCTTCGGGGTGTGATTCGCACGGCGATGGACACGCTCCCGGATGCACAGCGGAGGGCGGTCGAGCTCGCATATTTCGAGGGACTGTCCCAGCGCGAGATAGCCGCGTTTCTCAATGAGCCGCTGGGTACCATCAAGACACGTATGCGGCTGGCGATGCAGAAGTTGAAGGACGTATTGTCCAAACAGGAGGGTTTACCAGACTGATGGATGGCAGCGATCAGAGCCACATCAGTGAATTAGTTGCTCCGTATGTTCTCGGAGCGCTGGAGCCGGATGAGATCGACCAGGTCGAATCGCATCTGGCACATTGTGCTACCTGTCGCGCGCTGGTTGATGAGCAGCGACGGGTGGTATCGACCCTTCCCTATCTCGCTGAGCCACAGCCAGTTCCCGCACGGGCACGGACGCAATTGATGGCGCGCGCGCGGGCCGATGTCGAGCCCGTTTCATTGCCGCAGACCCGGGCCAGTCGGTTGAAGTCATTTCTCCTGCCGAGCGGCCGAACTGGCTGGATTGCCGCGGCTTCGGCGGCGGCTCTGGCGCTGGTCTTTGCCGTCAACAGCTTCCAGATGCAGAGCGAGATGGATCGTGCGGCCGAGGAAGCATCCGAAGAGCGAGCCAATATCGCCGAGATGGTGCAGTCCCCCGGTGGCTGGATGACGAGCCTCGAAGGTGGCGCTGCTGGTGCTGGCGGCGGCATCATCGTGGATCCAACCACGAACCGGGCGATCATGGTCGTTGATGGCCTTGCTCCGCCACAGGATGAGCACGCCTACGTGGTCTGGATGGTCGATGAGCAGAACGGCGAACACCTCAATGTTGGCAACCTGATCGTTGATGAGGATGGCCGCGGCCAGCTCTACATTACCGCCCCTGGCGCCCTGTCCAGCTACGACGGCATGATGATCACCGAAGAGGTCGAAGCGGCCAACGTTGCCGGTCCGAGCGGTGATCAGGTGATGGCGGCGACCTTCGAATCACGCTGAGATGAGTCCGACCCCCACTCAGTTTCGCGGAGCAGTGCGAACCAGACCCCGTGCGATTGCACGACGCCCGTGCAAAGTAGTGATCCGTGCTTGGCAGGTGCTTGACGCGAATACCGCTCCCGGAAGTCACGCTGGTCAGTAACCAGCCGGGTTCCCGGATCGCCGCCCGGAATACAGAAGCTCGCCGCAAGTGGTCGCTACTCAGTTCGATGCTCGCTTCTTTCTGTGCGTCATTGTGCTGCTCTCATAGCACACCAGACAATCAAGTCTCCAACTGGCAAGCAGACAGCGCCCCATTGACGACCGTCGGGCAGCACGACCCAGTCAGCAGATCTGAACTCCCAATCCTCATCGCCCATGGCCCAGTAGACACCGCCGGCCCCGTTGGCCGCATCCGCTCTGAACGACATGGAATCTTCGTCCCGAAACGTGACCGTGCCGGTGACAACGTCATCCTCCATGACAAGATCGACGGTCGCCTCGAAATACCCTCCCTCAAGGCTCTGGAGTGATGCCGCTCTCTGATCATCTAGCTCGCCAAGAAAAAGCGCGGCTTCCTGCCGGTCGTACAGATGGACGACGATCTCATCTTCGTTGTAGGGATCTTCGGCTGCTCCAACCTCGGATCGGAACGCGATTCCGATAACCCGGCCGTCGGCAATCTCGCCCACGTAGGAGTTCTCAGCACGCTGTGCCGTCAAGGTGCCATCTGGTGTCTCCGCCTCCAGTGTCTCCAGGTCCAGCTCAGGCGCCATTGCCACAGGATCATGCTCAGCTTCCGGCGTCGCCGCTTCGACCTCGTCATCATCGTCATGGTCGGCGTCATCCGGTTCGTCATCCTCGTCCGGTTCCACTGGCTCGTCATCGTCAACATCGGCGTCGGCGTCGTTGTTGGTTTCACAGGCGGCTAGCAGTGCTGAGAACGATGGAATCGCCAGCCCGAGCGCCGCTGTCCTGAGCAAAAACTGACGCCGGTTCATCACGTTGGTTCCCACCGTTTCACGTGCGATGAGGTGGTCCTCGCGCCCAGAAGTCATTCTCTACCTCCGTTTATTCTCGTGTGACTGTCACCTTCGAGCAGGGCAATTCCCGGGGATTCCATCAACTGTCGTTTAAAAGAACCCCTCACCTGATACTCAGGGAGGGGTCCCGGTGTGTGTAGATCACGCGCAGCCGACGACTATGGCTTGTGCGCGCGGAAGTTGACGCCCTGAGTACCGAACTGATCCGCACTGGACTGCTGCGGAGCGTCCGAGAAGGTGTCATAGCGCCGGGCACTGAACTCGATGTTCACGAAACCGGCGTCGCGGATAACCTGCTCCAGCGCTGCTTCCAGCAGCGCACCGGCAATTCAGCCAGTCCAGAGATCGACTTCGTTTCTGGCCGATTCCGGGACCTCTGTCTGGACGAGAATATCTGCGACTTGCATCCGCCCACCCGGTTTGAGGATCCGGAATGCCTCGGCAAACGCCGTCTCCTTCTCCGGTGTCAGATTGAAAACACCGTTAGAGATCACCACATCGACCGAATCGTCGGCGATCGGCAGGTCTTCGAGATACCCTTCGCGGAACTCGATCTGATTATGTCCAGTAGATTCGGCATTGCTTCGTGCCTTCTCCAGCATCGACGGCGTCATGTCGACACCGATCACCCGCCCGGTCTTTCCGACCTGGCGCATGGCCAGAATCGAATCGAACCCGGCGCCGGAGCCGAGGTCTGCTACGATCTCGCCAGACTTCAACGGGCCCGGCTCGAACGGATTTCCTACCCCGGCAAAGCTCTCGACCACGCTGGCAGGCAGCTGATCGACTTCGGACATGTCGTAACCGAGTTTCTCAGCCAGAGGGCGCCCGACAATGAAGTGGAACCCTTTATCCGGCTGTGAGGCGACCTCGTGATACTCCTTCTGGATCGCATGACGGAGCTGATCGAGATCGAGCTTGATATCCTGTGCCACTAGTGAGTGCTCCCTTCACCAATTCAATGGATATGGATTGCGGTGATTCCCCCAAACCTACCCATATTCAGCGGCGGAGACATCCGGGAAAACACGGAATTTTTTGAGTCAATGATGATCGATGCCTGGACAGGTTCGTCCAGAGGCCCGGGTCCAAGCCGGGCCTGCGATGTGCGCCAAACCCTATGTAGGGGCGCACGACCCTGTGCGCCCGGTGTTCGCGTGGAGGCCCCGGGTCGACAGGGGCGTCGACCCCTACATAGATCGATTTCACCGGCCCGGGGTGAGGGCCGTCTCCCCAGATCCAGCTACTGGACATACCGGCCGGTGAAGTAGAGCTGTCTGATTCCGTTGACGACACGGAGCAACGGCCGGGGAGATGCCCGGACTAACCAGCGAATCCTGTCGCAAATGACACCAGATTGCCGCCACTAAACCCTTTTCAGGCGCTTGACTATCCTGTTATATTGATACTCGGTATCAATAAGCTGGCCGGCTGTTGACTGTTTTTCTGAATATGATCCGTGCAGGGGAGTCGAGTTTACTGTGACTACACGCACTTCAAATGCGCCCGACCAACTGGGGCGGCTGAATCGCCGTCCGGGCTGGGTTTACCTTAATGTCGTCTTCGCTATGTTCCTCGCGCTGGCGGCACTGGCTGCCTGTGTCGACGACGGCGACGACGATGTCGTTGATGATGACGCGACCACTGAGGAACCCGCCGCAACCGATGATGCTGCCGATGACGCGGCAGTCGATGATGATGGCGAACCGCTCCAGGTTGTCGTATCGATGCCGTTCATGCCCTCGATGGTTGACGCCGTCGGTGGAGATCACATCGAGATCGAGTCGATCGTTCCGCTCGGCGTTGATGCGCACACCTATCAGCCAACGCCGGGCGACGCTCAGCTGATCGCTGATGCGGACGTCATTTTCGTCAACGGCCTTGGTCTCGAAGAGTTCCTCGATGGATTGATCGAGTCTGCTGGTGGCGTGGATGCGCCGATCTTTGAGCTGGCCGATGGCCTCCAGGATGAGGGCATCGAAACCGATGGTCACCACCATGACCATGATGATCACGCTGATGACCACGGCGACGATCACCACCACGATGATGATCACGCTGATGACC
>REEK01000063.1 GCA_007695115.1 Sphaerobacteraceae bacterium | reverse complement strand
GGATGTCCGTCGAAAGTTGTTGAAGGGAGGCAGCGTGGCTGCGACGAAATGGTTGACATTCGATGCGTATGGGACGCTGGTCGACTTCGACTTGCCGGGGGCGATCGTCGAAACACTGGGAGACCGGGCACATGCTCTCGATCTCGATGAATTCCTGGAGGTTTGCGCCCGTGACCGCTTCGAGGAAGTACTCGGGCCGTACCGACCATATCGCGAGGTACTGCGGGCGAGCCTGAAACGTTCAATGGAGCGATACGGGATCGAGTATTACGATTCTGACGGCGATTTTCTCATCGCTGCGGTCCCGACGTTCGGGCCCTTTCCTGACGTCCCGCCGGTACTCGAACAACTCCGGCAGCACTACAAACTGGTGATCATCTCGAACACCGAGGACGACCTGATAGCCGGAAACATCGAGAAACTCGGCGTGCCAATCGACCACGTCATAACTGCCGAACAGGCGAGAGGGTACAAGCCGTCTCTGGATGTGTTTCGATATACCTTCGATCAGATCGGCGCCGAACCGTCCGAGGTCGTTCACATCGCACAAGGGTTCGACTACGACATCGTTCCGGCGTCACAACTCGGTTTGCGGCGAATCTGGATCAACCGGCGTGGGATTCCGGGGGATCAGGCGTATGGCCCATATGACGAACTGCCAGACCTGACCGGTGTCCCCAGAGTGCTGGGAATCGAGTGATGAGCGCACTCCGCATCGGCACGGTTGAACTCTCGGGATAACATCACGGCTCAGAACGGTCTGTGGGAACTGTTTGCGGGGGAGGGATCGGCTTTCGCATCCTGTTTGCCCTCGACGGGATTGTGATAGTAGCGGACCGTTGGATACGCGAAGTCGATGTCGGAACGCTCGGCGAAGGCACGGAGTACGTCTTCCCAGATCGCCTCTGTAGTGCCACGACGACGGCGCGGCTCGCAGATATAGCGGAGTGTCAGCAGTACTCCGCTGTCTTCAACGCTCGTGAACACTCGTGGTTCGAAGTCAACTTGCGGCAAGCGGAATCGCGCGCTCGCACGAATCAACTCCTGCTTTACTGACGAGGCATCGACATCGCTGTGACGATGCACGATTTCGTTCAGAATCCCCTTGGCTGCTTCCCAATTGCTCTCAAAGGTAAGCAGAATCGGCAACTCGTTCCAGATGTACCGTGTCCCCCGGCTGAAGTTCATCTGGGGTTCTTTGAAGATCTTGTTGTTGGGGATGTGAATAATTCTGCCGGTCGGCTGATCGGCGTGAACCCAGTTCTGGATCTCGAGAATCGTGAACTGGAACACTCGTATATCGATCACATCACCGGCATGGTCGCCGATCTGGATACGATCTCCGACCTCGAAGGGTCGGCGCCAGAGAAGAAAAACCCAGGCTGCAAAACTGGCGACCAGGTCCTGAAGCGCGATGGCAACACCAGCTGACAGAAGGCCGAGAAATGTGGCGATCGGCTGGATCCCGACGAACCAGATTCGCCCAACCAGGAGCGCGCCGACGACAACGGTAGCGTAGGTGAGGCTCTTCCGCAGTCGATATCGCAGCGCAAGGTCCTCGACCCGTCGAAACGCGACGGTCAGTATGATCCAGTGGATCAACCAGAGAATGAGAATAGCGCTTATCGAGCGAAAGATCTGACCTTGAATGTCAGGCGGAAGGCCAAGCGCCTGCTCGAGCCATGTATAGGGTGGAAACAGGTCCATTAATGCATCCTGTGGGTTCGCTAGCGAGAGCCAGCAGGGAGTGCGCAGCCAATTCAGGGAGCCGATGGGATCGACCTTCAATGTCCACACCGTCACATTCTGTGCCACCCGTGCATAGATCGAGATCGTGGCGGGCCTGGGGAGATGAGCCGATGCAGCAGAGCGCCCCCCAGCCGACTCAAGAGGTCGCCTGGGGTCGACCTTCATTGTCCATATCGTCATGCTCTCTTCCACCCACCAATAGTTCGAGGCGAGCATTCAGGAGAGGAGAAGGGGGGTCGAGCTACCTCGACTATGGGATCGAGGAGCCAAGCGCTCCTGTTTTGATGCCAGTTGTAGGTTGAGGTTACAGCGGATATCCTGCTAAATACACGAGGACAAGTTTCTCTATCGCGATCTGGACTTTTTCCGACCAGATTACTCGACACTGCCCATTCAATGGGGAAGAGGTCGCAAATCAGGTTCTCTACTGAACTCGGAATGCGTGCAGACTCTGGCAATCTTAGATATTGATACTGTGTCTACGGGGGCTTCGACTGAACGCTTTTGAAAGGGGTACGGCATGGAAAAGACTCGGGGATTTCTGAAGAGTATCGGGCTTCCATCGGGAGACGCCCACGATTTGCCCACCAGCAGCAAGCGTTTCCCCGATGGCGCACAGTATCGAGTCGAGATTCCCAGTACTGAGGGTCCTCAGGCTCTGGCAGCCGTTATTGAAGATGCCGAGCGCTTCGGTATCACAATCCACCGCATCTCTCAGGGAAGCGGGGTAATGTTGCAGACCGACGACGAAATCCTCCAGATGAATGAGCAGGCACGAACCCGTGGAATGGAAGTGAGCCTGTTCGCCCGACCAAACGCCGCGTGGGATACCAGCGCAATGGCCCGAGCCTCTGGCGGAGGCATCATCGCACCTCGCCTTCGAGGCCAGGAACAGGTTGTTCATGCCATCGAGGATGTGCGACGAGCCTGTGAGCTGGGGATTCGTTCAGTTCTGGTAGCGGACGAAGGGCTCCTGTGGGTCCTCAATGAAATGCGTAACAAGGGAGAGTTGCCCCGGGATCTGCAATTCAAGATCTCAGTGATGATTGGATCGGCAAATCCGGCATCGATCCAACTCCTCGAGCGCCTGGGTGCAGATACGATCAATATCCCGACTGATTTGAGCCTGGCTCAGATAGCCGCCGTTCGTCAGGCCGTGGATGTCCCGCTCGACATTTATGTTGAAGCACCTGATGATCTCGGCGGGTTCATCCGGATGTACGAGATCCCGGAGATCGTGCGAATCGCCGCTCCCGTGTACATCAAGTTCGGGTTGCGGAATGCTCCAAACATTTACCCATGCGGCAGCCACCTGGAAACAACCGCTATTAGCCTGACGCGTGAACGAGTACGGCGCGCGTACATGGGCCTTGAGCTGCTGGAACGGTATTACCCGGAGGCGACGATGTCATTGCTCAGAGCGGAAGGTCTGGCGATACCAGTTGAGGTCTGAAGTTGCGAGTCCTGCAATCCAGCCCGCGGCCATCATCTGGCCGCGGGCTCGTCCGTGTACAGATCAGGAACCCTCAAGTTGAGACTGTCGCAGTTACCAATCCTCGGCAAACAGATTGAAAAACACCTCTTGCTGAGGGTGTTCCCGAATGACATCTTCATCGATCTCCAGTCCCGGTCCGAGCGTAGTTGGCAGCGTCCACCAGGTAGCCGATGAGGGCGTCGGTATGGTTGAGCATCCGCCTGATACTCAGTTAGCCAGCTCGATCCGCAAGACGGTCACTGAATGTCGTGGGAATGAGTAGCTGATCTGCGTGGCCTCACTCTCCGTCGGGACATCTCTGGAGACGACGTCTACATTGTCCGGCTCCTCGAACGAGTTCTTGATATCAGGATCATTTCCCGCTACTTCATACGCCGAGACACGGGAGATAGAACGTTCCGAGACCAGATCGATCACCGTCTCGTGGTCATTGTCACGGTCCCGATTGACCACGCCGATCGCGACGACCTTGCCGGAATCACTCAGCGTAGCCGTTGCATCCAGCATCGTGAATGGACTGAGATCGGCGACGCGATGCGGAATCGGCGATGTCTCATTTTCGGCTGTGAGGTTATACGTCGGGGAATCGACATGTATATCGAGCGCGGGTCCTTGCAGATGATCGGAGTACAGCTTGAGCGGATGAAAAATGGTCTGCCGGAAGAGTCCCTCCGGGTTGGTGAAGATCGGCGCGGTTGCGTTGACCATCTGGGCGAAACTGGCCATCCCGACCGTGCGGCATTGGCGAATGAACACATTCAGATAGAACGCCACGGCGAGCGCGTCTGAGAGATTGTAGTGCTCTTCGATCCCCCTGCCGAGCTTCCAGCGACCTGGTCCGAAACCAGACATTCCATTCATCGTAGGCGATCTTGATATCGTGTTCGATCCCCTGCACATAGCGAACCTGGTCTATGAATCCCTGGCAGATCCGCAGTAAACGGACATCGACAGGTACTCATAGGCAGATGCAAATTCATTGTTGATTTGCTCATTCATCGCGTCCAGAGTTGGCTGATTCGGGGATTGACCCCCTGATTGATGGCGTCGGAACATGAGAATCCCCTTCTCCAACGACTGGTACTCCATTGAATCGCAGGCAGAAGCGCTAGTGTAACGTTCGCGATCCCGAAGCTCGGCGGACGTAGTTGCAGCCACTGAGACTGCACCTCCGATGCTTTACTGGCTGCTCAAGAATCGTTGTTCTCTTCATCCGGATCGCCGGCTCGCATATGGCTCAAAAATCGGCTTGGCGGTTTCCGGGTCGGTGAGGATATGAGTCTCGACCTGGAACACGCGCCTCATGGGATGACAGATTCTCTGAATATCACGCACAGGCTTGATGGTTCAAGTCTGACCATTTAGAATGGAATTGCTCTGCGCATAATTTGTTTGTCAGTATTCACGGCGTTCGGTACATACCGGATGAATACTGGGCAGCATCTGCACGCAAGATCTACGAATCGATGCATCAATGGATGAAACTCGCCAGCAGAAGGCAATCGATTCCCTGCGCGACTGGAGCAAGTGGTTGATCGGTCTCGACTTTGCGGCGGCGACCGGCTGCGTTGTTGTCCTGCAGCGCGATGCGATCGAGTCTGCGTTTCTCACACTGGCGATTGCCGCGTTTGCGTTCTCCGTAATCGCTTCCATCCTTGTTGTCCGTTCGCTTGCTTCGCTCGTAGAAGTGCTGCCCTGGACAGACGCGAACAACGACCTGGAGAGCGTGTTTCACTATCGTGTCCTCGGTTCTTTTCTGCTGGGACACCTCGTCTATATTCAGACCGGTTTTTTTCTCGCGGGAGTGTTGTTCTTTCTGGCATGGGTCGTCTGAGAAGCCGGCAGCCACTCACATGGCCGGATCGATGCATCGCCAGTATTTTGATCAGTGATTTGTCGGTCTTCGGTCGACAGTAATGAATTGTTCGGGGTAGGGCATCATGACAAACACTCATTACGACGCGGTGGTGGTTGGTTCTGGCTTTGGTGGATCAGTGATGGCCTACAAACTGGCCCGTGCCAACTTGCGGGTGCGGGTTCTCGAACGAGGAAAGATCTATCCTCCATTCTCGTTTCCTCGAAGCCCTCACGAGATGAGCACGAACTTCTGGGATCCCAGCGAGGGGCTCTATGGCATGTTCGACGTCTGGACGTTCCGGGGCAGTCGCTGGTCACTAAAAGGTATAGAAGCAGTCGTTGGCAGCGGACTTGGCGGAGGCTCCCTCATATACGCCAATGTCTTGCTTCGCAAGGACCGAAGCTGGTTCGTCAAGGAAGACCTCGAAAACGGCGGCTATGAATACTGGCCCATCACGCGAGATGATCTTGAGCCTCACTATGATGAAGCTGAGAAAATGCTGGGCGCTCAACGGTACCCGTTCGAGGAGTATGAACCGTACAACGCGACGTCGAAGACTGAGGTTTTTCGCCGTCTTGGGTCGCACCTGGGACTTGAGTGGGGGCTTCCGCCGTTGGCGGTGACCTTTGGCAACAAGAACGAGCCCCCAATTCCTGGTGTGGCTATCCACGAGGAACAACCGAACCTGCATCACAAGGAGCGCTATACCTGCCGGCTTTGTGGTGAGTGCGATATCGGCTGCAACTACGGCAGCAAGAACACCCTGGACTTCAATTACCTCTCAGACGCTCAGCGACTGGGAGCAGAAATCAGTACCCTGTCTGAAGTGAGAACGTTCCGCCCGGGAATTTCGGGTTCTGACGACGGGTATACGATTACGTTTGTTGAGCACAAGCCGCAGACTCGCCAGGGCGTTCAAATGGATACGTCCAAACTACCCGAGCACACGATCACCGCCGATCGCCTGATACTCTCGGCAGGAACGCTCGGCAGTACCTACTTGCTCCTCAGGATGAAAGATCAGTTTCCCAACTTGAGTGAACAGCTGGGTACACGATTCTCCGGAAATGGTGACCTGCTCAGCTTCATGGTCAATTGCCGTGAGAACAGGGACGGGGAGCTAGTCCCCCGGATCATGGACCCGAGCCGGGGGCCGGCAATCACGAGTTACTTGCGCTCGAAAGATGAACTGGATGGAGGCCCGGGACGAGGCTTCTACATCGAGGATGCCGGTTATCCGGCGTTTCTCAGCTGGATCATCGAGATGAATGCCCCCAGCGCGGTTCGTAGAGTTGGCCGTATGGTTGTCAGGCGTCTCTGGAATGTTGTTCTCGGGATTCCTGCAAGCAACCTGAGCGGTGAAATCTCCCGAGTGTTTGGAACAGGGGCCTTATCATCCTCCTCGCTTCCAATGCTCGGAATGGGCCGAGACGTTCCGGATGGGCGGTTGTGGCTCGACGGGCGATATCTCAATTCCGACTGGACCATTGCCGAATCAAAACCGTACTTCCGTCGGCTCCGGAAGACGATGCGTCGCATCGCGAAGACGTTGCGAGGCAAGTTCGTTGATAATCCCATCTGGGGTCTGAGCCGCGTAATTACCGTACATCCGCTCGGTGGATGCCCAATGGGCAGGAATCGGGATGAGGGTGTAGTAGATACGCACGGCCGAGTGTTCGGATATCCCGGCCTCTACGTGGCTGATGGTTCCGTGATGCCGGGGCCCGTCGGACCGAACCCGTCTCTAACGATTGCGGCCGTGGCAAGTCGATTCGCAGACGGCGTGATTGCCGATGCTGCAGCAAGTTCATCGGATCAACGATCCGGCGGTGAGACCGACCCGGGTGTCAGCAAGTAGCTCATTATGTCACTGGCTCGGTTTCAGCGAAGAATGATTTCAACTCCACAGGGCCCCGGATTTCTTCCCGCGTCACATAGAGCGGGCCTTGCTTCTTTACAGGGTTGTCCGGTGCTAGCCACCATTTGATCAGGCTGATTTTGCCTTCGTCCAGTTCAATGCCAGTTATAAACCGCGGGTGAACGCAACATCCGCAATTGAAGTAGCTTGGCTCGCCTGGATTCGGGAATGCTGTCCGGTGCGTGTGTCCACAGATCACCATCTGATTCTGATGACTCTTGATCCAGGACTTGATGTGTGACTCGACCTCAAATTGTTTGACCGGATGCTGTGACGTGCGAGACGGGTCTTTGATGCCGAACGCCTGTAGCCGGCTCCAGATATACCGAACAGCGTACATTCCGACTCTCCAGTATCGGTCGTTAACCTTGCTTCCCTGATGACCATGGACAACGAGAATCTCATCGCCTGACTCCCGATGTTTGAGCACCAGGCCCTCGCTCATTTCGATTCCGTCCAGCAGCGGCTTTACCTTCTCTTCGCGATCATCATAGTACTCGTGCAACTGACTCCGGACCGTCTCCACATCTTTGCGCTGGATGTCATGGTTGCCCCAGACCATGTGCAAGCGACCACTCTTGTGGAACTCGCTCATGAGCCAGAAGACGTGATCGTGAGCGCGTCGAATGTTGTTGAAGTCGGCATGATGCCAGAGCTCGTCACCATCTCCCGCCTCTATATAGGTAAAGCCCTGCTGGTAGTAATACCGCAGAGCGTGGAAGAACAGGCTCTGGTTCGGCGCAAAGTTATCGCCCCAACTGTTGTCGCCACGATGACAATCGCTAAAAATCACGATCCGGGACGTATCATCGAACGTCACCGGGTTCTTTCTGGCGGAGGCAAAGACCTGACTCAGGCGCCGCTTTGTTCTACGACGTGTGGCCGCCTCGGACATACGCTCCTCCAATCCACTGGTAACAAATTCATCCAACAGGCATTGTCAAAGACTGTCTAAATCCTCTTCCCTCTCCCCAGGATTGAAATCTGATCGCTCATTCTGAGTTCGGAGTTGACGAGCCGTTCGTTCATCCAGTCACGGTGCGGGATATCGACTGGACGATCATGGCGCACCAATTGCCGCATATGACGCTGTACAGCAATATCAGCCATCAAATAGCCGTGGTTCTCCAACACCTTGATCTCCGCCTCACTGAACGCATCGAAGTCGATCCGGATCCTGGCGATCCGTTGCTGAATGATGCGGTCAGAATAGGCGGTTGGTTCGTGCTCGAGTTCGTAATTTTCAGGGCTGCCCTCTATGCCCCAGTATGCGCCCTGCATCTCACCCTTCAGGAAATTCGATACGAGCCAGCGCTTTCGCAGGTCAGTAACCTGGTCAAGCAGGATGACCGGGTGCCTCAATCCGCGCCAGAGCCAGCTGCGAGATTGCCAGGACGTGAAGGTGGGACCGCCATCGGACACGAGCAGCGTCTCGTGGTCCCTCCAGACCGGTTCCAGGCCCAGATTGTCGTACATTCCCCCATCGGTGAGCTCGATCCGGGCGATCCTCCTGCGTCGATCCGACTCGCGGTAGAGACCGTGGGCAAACAGGTCTGGATCCGTGGACACAGGAATTGGGGGAAATGCTCCAGGGAACGACGACGAGGCGGCTGTCGCTCGTGCTATCGTCCAGTCCTCCGGGAGCGGACTTGCGAATCCCACCGATCTGCTTCCAATCCGGCGATTCCCGGAATCGAACACCCACTGCGAGCCGAATTCCATCTCAGTTGCACAGATAACGAATCGAGGGCTGGTCGGCAATTCGTCGAGACGAGCATCGGTAACGTGTTCCGAATAGGTCTCTGAGAGTGGTTCGAATACCGGTCCACGCAGTGTCCAGTTTCTCGGATCGTAGCGAGCCAGAGCCGCTTTCGTACGAATGTTGGAACGGACGAAGGCGCGCAGCGGAGCCCCTACTCCGGTTTCCCAATCGGGAATCACGTCGGTTTGCGTGGGCTCGTGACTTCGCGATGAAATCAGGTGCTTCGCCAGGTGTGCAACGAAAACGCTGCCTCCGGAAACCGAGGTGATCGTGTCCACCTGGCCCAGAATCCCCAGTTCGTTGAGACGGCGCAATGATCCCAGATGAAACAACGCCGCCCTGTATCCTCCACCTGAGAGGCAAAGCGCAATGCCCTTCCGCTGCGCGAACGGCAGCGGAAGGTATGTCGCAATTCCGTGAGAGGTGTTCTCTGGCACCTCCACATGCGATTCTCGAGTATCGCCGGTGTCTGGCGGCATTGGAGACCCTGTTCTGGTGATCGGCTATCAGTCCGCAGCCGAAGAGTGTTGCTCCCGGTATGATGGCCCGTCATAGACAGAGTAAATCTGGCGCAACATCTCCTCGCGGGAGTGGAATCTGGTTTCGTCGTAGCATCCAAGTGGGTGCTCAATGAAGTTCACCAGACATTTGTTGCAGTACGTGCAGGGGAGTGGTGGCTCATCATGTCCGTCGGCAAAGAGTTTCACAATGTCGGGGTTCGCCAGAATCGTGCGACCCATGGTGACTGCATCACAGGCCCCTTGATCGATCGCTCCGCTGATAACTGACGCAGTCTGGAACCCGCCAGTAACCATGACTGGTATGTTCACTGCCTGTTTCACAACCCGCGAATCCGGCAGGCTGATACCTTCAATACGATCTCCGCGAGCTTTTTCCCACTGATGCTGCGCAAGTCGACCAAGCGGCCAGGTTCGGAACGCAAGGTAGTTGCGCAGCGTGTAGAGCCCACTGGAAATGACGGTGTTATAGGTCTCGACAAGGTCTTTCAACGGGAAGTCACCCGCCGGATTCCGGGGGTGCGGGAACAGGCTCCCGGTGGAGACGTGAATCGCATCAACTCGATCTTCCTCGAGCCATTTACAAATCTGAACAGACTCATCCAGCGAGTTCCCCTCCTTATGCCAGGGGAACAACGCATTGTTATATTCGGTCGTACTGATCTTGACCTGCAAATGGAAATCGTCACCCACCTCAGCACGAATAGCCTTGACAATCTCTCGCAGAAAACGGGCACGGTTTCCCAGCGATCCGCCATACTGATCCTTGCGATCGTTGATTGCTGAGCTGAGAAACTGAGTTATGAGATAGCCATTACAAGCATGGATCTCGATTCCATCAAGGCCCGCCTCCCGGACTCTCCGTGCGGCGTCCGCAAAGTCTTTTATTGTCTGGTAGATCTGCGGAAGGGTCATACGCTCGGCTTCGAACCCATGCAGAGGGTCGGGCTTGTTCGTCGAACTGAGCCCCTTCTCGTAGTCCAGACCGCCAAGGTCGCGCTGCCGCCCGGCATGGACCAGCTGAACGATGTACTTACAGTCGAACTCGTGAACACGCTGACCGATCTCTCGCCAGAATGGGATTCGGTCATCATGATCGATGAACGCGTAGTTGGGGACGATCAATCCGCGGCGATGAATTGGCGCCCCGGAAGAAATGATCGCGCCAATACCCTGCTCGGCGAAACGCGTGTCCCAGTTGATTCTGGTCTCGGTGCCGGACCCATCGTAGTTATCGAACCTGCCTGAGAGACTGGAACGGAGAATTCTATTTTTGATTGTCAGCTTGCGAAACTCCAGTGGGGTGAAGATCACGTTCGACGAAGTAGCAGACATTACGCTTCCCCCTGAATCATTCTCGTGAAAGTCTATGTATTGAAAATCCCGCGCACCGCACGACAGGATTCAACCCATCAGGCGTGCACGTTTATCGACCCGGAGGTCGGATGAATGTCAACGAATGGTTTCACTATAGTTGATAAATGGGCATTTGTACATCACCTGGGTGCTGGCCGCAGTCATGCTGATCTCGCGGCGTCAGGCGCTGGGTCGTTCGATCTGATCGTTATCCGCCGATGAAAATGAAGGCGGGTCGTAGACTGACATGATCTGATCGAGCATCTCCTGGTGTGAGGAGTACCGGCTTTCGTCATAACAACCCAGCGGGTTCTTCAAGACATTGAAAAGGCATTTGTTGCAGTAGGTGCATGGAACAGGAGGTTGATCGAATCCCTGCTCGAACATTTTGACGAGGTCGTTGTTCGCGACAAGCGGCCGAGCAATCGTCACGGCGTCGCACTGATCTTTGTCGAGTGCCTGTCGAATAAGTGACGCCCTCTGAAATCCACCCGTGCACAGAACTGGAATCGAGACTGCCTGTTTCACCGCCGCGGCGTCACTCAGATTTGCCCCTTCGACCCTGTCCAGGCTCAACCCCTGACGCCGCCATAACCGCCCAAAGAGCGCGTTGAATGGCCAGATCTGGAAAAGCACGTAATTTCGGAATGCGTACCTTCCACTTCCAAGAAGCGTGTCGTAGGTCTTCGCCACCTCTTTCACAGAAAACGACCCGGCGGGATTTCTCGGATGTGCAAACATGCTGCCCGACGAGACATGAATTGCATCCACTCCGGCTGCTTCCAGCCACTGACACACCTTGACGGAATCCTCGATCGTGTTTCCCCGGTCCGCCCATGGATTCAGCACATTGGCGTATTCGGTTGTGCTGAGTTTGACCTGAAGATGGAAATCTCGACCAACTTCGGAGCGAATCGCCTGGACAACCTCCAGCAATAACCTTGCTCTGTTTTCAAGTGATCCACCGTAGTCATCGTCCCGGTCGTTGATTGCCGAACTCAGGAACTGCGTGAACAGGTATCCATTGGCACCATGAATTTCAATTCCATCGAGGCCCGCTTCCCGAGCCCGGCGTGCAGCGTTCGCGAATGACCTCGTGACGTCATGGATATCCTGGAGGCTCATACGTTCGGCTTCGAACCCGTGGACCGGGTCCGGCTTGTCTGTTGAACTGAGCCCCTTTGCGTATTCGATTCCGCGGATGTCACGTTGACGACCTCCGTGAGCAAGCTGAACGATGTACTTGCAGTCGTATTCGTGAACCTGACGACCGAGCTCGCGCCAGAAGGGCACAAACTCATCGCGATCAATAGCCGCATAGTTCGGCACTATTCGGCCGCGAACATCCACCGGTGCGAATGCCGAAATGATTGCTCCCACTCCGCCTTTCGCAAACTTCAGTTCCCAGTTGATTCTGGCTCGATTTCCTGAACCATCCGCGTTGTCAAACCGACCAGCGATATTTGCGCGAAGTATTCTGTTGCGGAGAGTGAGCGAGTGAAACGGCAACGGCTGAAAGATGGAGTCTGCTTCCATGGGAGCCCATACTTTCTGTTGGAGCAGTGCACCTGCTGAACCGCACATTGTTTGTCCCGGCTGGCTGAATGTTGCTCATCTTACCGTAATCAGCGCAACATCGCGTGAACATAAGCAGCCCGCATCGATCGGTTCGAAGGCAATAACCAGGTAATGCTCATCTCCGGAAACTTCGAATTTGAACTTGTGGTCCCGGGACGGAATCCGAGCCCAGTAGCGAATGTACTGCAGCAGATGAGAACGCTGCGACCCGAATTCAGCAAACTGAAACGTCACAGCATTGAATACTGCCCCGAGCTATCCACCGGGATCAGGTGGTGGTGGTGAACAGCGTTACAACTGCTGATCGCTCGGCCTCTACCGTGGCCCCACTGCCCAGCTTTCCTTCTGCCAGGCTGCATCAAAGAACAGGTACTCATACCGAGAAGTGGTGATGAAGTGCTTGCGGATGAGGGCTTTGCGCTCGTCCGGGAGGTTGGCGGCGACTTCATCGGTGCAATCGATGACGGACTGGACGACGTCGGCGAACTCATCGGCCGAGTAGGTGTCGATCCACTGCTGGAAGTCCGGATTCGGCGAGCCGTTCTGCCCGAGCACTTTGCCAGCTTCCCAGTAGATCCAGTAGCAGGGCAGGATGGCGCCGAGAATCTCTTCGAACGGATGCCCATAGGCTACCCGCAGCAGGTAGGAGTTGTACGCCTCAGTGGTCGGAAGGGCTTCGGTGTTGTAGACGTCTTCTGGCGTCATGCCCCACTTGCCGAAGAACGAGGCATGTAGCGCGCGCTCATCGACCAGGATTCCCCGGGCGTGATCGGCGAACATCTCGCACCACTCGTCCTTCGTGGCTTTGGATGATGCCGCCGCCAGTGACCGGGCATAAGCCTGCAGGTAGAGCGCATCCTGAACCGCGTACTGCCGGAAGATGTCTTCGGGCAGCGAGCCATCTGTCAGTCCGGTGAGGAACGGGTGCGCCTGGATCGCGCTCCAGATCGGTTCGATGTCGTGCCAGAGTTGCTGAGTGAAGCGGGTGGTCACAGGTGTGTCCTTTCTTATGAAGCGTCAGCCCTCACCCCCGGCCCCTCTCCCAATACTGAGAGAGGGGGGAGAAGAGTCAGGACCAGGCTACTCGTCGTCCTCAGTCGCTGCTTCGACAAACTCATTGGTAAACGCGTTTTCTACATCGGTGTCGGGATCGAGCAACCCGCCATCGATCATCCAGTCCGCGAAGTCCTGCCAGCGCTCGGTGGTCTGCTGACCGAAGTAGTCGGCGCCTTCGGTCCAGAGCGGGGCCAGCATGACGATCGAGTCGGATTCCAGCGCCCGATCGGTATCCGGATACTCCTCCATCATCGCGTCGGTTGCGGCATCGAAATCGTCCATCGCCTCGTGATAGCCCTGCTGCATCGCCCGAACGAACCGCTCGACCATCTCCGGGTTATCCTCGATCGTCTCATCACTGGCCACCAGCACTAGTTCATAGTAGATCGGGACCTCGTGATCTTCGACCCGCATGATGTTCACCGGGAAGCCTTCGTTCTCGGCCAGGATCGACTCATGCACCCAGTAGGCGCCGATGATCGCATCCACCTGCTCGGCGATAAGCGCCTGAACCAGGTTGAAGCCGACGTTGACCAGCTCGACATCATCGAGCGTCAACCCCTCGGACTCCAGCATCGTCTCCAGGAGCGCTTCATTACTGGGGATCCCCGGATAGCCGATCTGCATGCCGGCCAGGTCCCCCGGACTCTCAAGCCCGGAGCCTTCCAGCGTCATGATCGAATTCAGCGGATACTGCACCACCCGGACTCTCAAGCCCGGAGCCTTCCAGCGTCATGATCGAATTCAGTGGATACTGCACCAGTGCCGCCACCGACTGCACCGGGATGTCCTCTTGCCGGGCCTGCAGCACAGATGTCTGGTAACTGATACCGAACGTGTCCCGGCCCGAGCCAACCAGCATCAGGACGTCCTCCGGGTTTGCCGGAACGTGGATATCGACGTCCAGATCTTCTTCGTCGAAGTATCCGCGCTCGTCGGCTAGAAAGAACGGCGAGTGATTCGCCCACGGATACCAGTCCAGGGCCAGCGAGACCTCATCGGGGTCATCCCCACCAATACGGTCAGCGCAGCCAGCCAGTCCCAGGGCCAGCGCAACAGTCAGCATCAGCGCCACCGCTACACTCTGACGTGTCCGCCGAACCATCGTCTCCAACGCATGCTTCATCGTGCTAGTTCCTCTCTCGTTCAAGCCGGCGCCACGGTAGCAGCCAGCGCTCCAGCAAACTGATCGCAACGAACATCGTGATTCCCATCAACGCGGCAATGAAGATTGCGGCAAACACACGGTCGGTCAGAAACTGGGATGCCGACCGGATCATCAGATAGCCCAGCCCGGATGATGACCCGACCCACTCCGCCACCAGTGCGCCGATCACGCTCACCGCTGCGGCGATCCGGGTACCGGAGAACACGTATGGTAGCGACATCGGAAATCGCACCAGTCGGAATGTCGCCCAGCGACTGGCCCCCAGACTGCGCAGCAGGTTGACCATCTCCCGGTCGACCGAGCGCAGCCCATCGATGGTGTTGACCGCGATCGGGAAGAAACAGATCAGCGCGACGACGATGATCTTCGGCGTCAATCCATAGCCGAACCAGATCAATAGCAACGGCGCAATGGCGATCACCGGAATCGCATTCGTAGCGATGATCACCGGATAGAGCGACCGCTCCAGAATCGGGGTCGAGGTGATCGCGATCGCCGAGCCAACACCCACCAGGAAGGCGACCCCGAAGCCAATCAACGCGGCCTGCGCCGTTGCCAGCGTATGCTCGAAGAGCATTGCTCGATCGTCGATCAGCGACTGTCCAATCGCCGACGGTGGTGGAAGCATCCAGGCCGGCGTGTCCCGAACACGCACCAGCACTTCCCAGATGGCGAGCCCGAACCCCAGCAGGACCGCAGGAACAACCCACTGAATGCCGGAGGCCAGTCGCTCCAGACCACGATCACTGAGATGCATTGAGACCCTCGTTCAGGCTCATGCTCGATTGCAGATCTCGCAGCACGTCTCGCTTGATCTCCATGAACGCCGGCTCGGTAACGATCTCGGCGGTTCTCGGTCTCGGCAGATCGACCGGATGGGTGTGGATCAACGTCCCCGGACGCTGACTCATCACAGCAACCCGATCCGAAAGGAAGATGGCCTCATCAACGTCGTGGGTAATCAGGAGCACGGTTCGCTGCATCTCGCTCCAGACATCCAGCAACCACTCCTGCATCGCCCGACGGGTGAGGGCATCCAGAGCGCCGAACGGCTCATCCAGGAGCATCACCGGGCGATCAGTCAGCACCGTTCTCAGGAATGCGGTTCGCTGGCGCATGCCGCCGGAGAGCGTGGCCGGGTAGGCATCGGCAAACCGGGCGAGTCCGAACTGCTGGAGCAGCGTATCGGCCCGTTCGTGGGCAATCGATGCCTTCACCCCAGTCAACTCCAGCCCCAGTGCAGCGTTCTGTCGAACGGTGCGCCACGGCAGCAGTAAATCCTTCTGGGGCATGTAAGCGACCTGCCCAAGTCGGGATTCATCCCGGGAAGACGCCCCGTTCTCCCCGACATCAATCGATCCGGCATCTTCGGCTTCCAGACCGGCGATGATGTTCAACAGCGTGCTCTTCCCGCAGCCACTGGGACCAACGATGCTGAAGAACTCGCCGAACCCGACGCTCAGGTTGACGTCATTCAGCGCGTCGACGCTTCCCGAGCGATCCGGAAAGGTCTTGCTGACTCTATCGACGATCAACGCTGCCTCGGGAGGATGGTTCACCGCCATCAGCTCGGTTTCTCCCGGTTGCACCACTCGGCAATCATCACCGCGTAGATCTCGGCCGCGGTGGTCAGCTCTTCAATAGATATCCATTCATCGATGGTATGCGCCTGATTCAGGCTTCCCGGGCCGTAGATGACGGTGGGAAT
This sequence comes from Sphaerobacteraceae bacterium, assembly GCA_007695115.1. Lineage (GTDB taxonomy): Bacteria > Chloroflexota > Chloroflexia > Thermomicrobiales > Thermomicrobiaceae > SLMJ01. Next base: position 18,987 of record REEK01000063.1, on the reverse strand, counting down.
CCCGGCCGATTCCAGCCAGCCAGAGTCCGTCACCGTGGTGGTCATCTCGTGAACGGGGTCGCTCCCCAGAACGTCCTGGTGAATCGCTTCCAGCAGGTGCGTAGCCGGGTGGCTCTCCGGGATGGCCGAGGCCGGGAAGATCTCGCCCCTGTCCTCGATCATCGATCGCCCGCCCCAGCGGAACGTCGGTGGGTTGTTGCGCATCCAGAGATCGGCGGATGCAGCCCGCATCACGTGATCTTCGATCTCCTGCGTCACTGATTCCCATGTCTCGTCCGGGTAAAAATGCACCGTGATCCAGAGGCTGCAGGCATCGGCGATAAACGCAGGATGGCGGCCGCCTTCGATCACCGCCGGGTTGATCGTTGTGGTGCCGGGCGGGAAACCGGGATAGTGCTTCATCACGGCCCAGTGGCGCTCGAGATCGCCCAGCGTGCTGACGATCTTCGTCATCTTCTCGATCGCACTGGCCCCATCGAGACCACCGCCGGCGTGGATCGTCCGGGCGCGAACGCCGTCGTGCAGCGTCTCCGGACTCTGGATGTCGATCCAGCCAGTAATCACGCCACCCTGGCCGCAAATCCGGAACTCCATCGGTTCGGGGACGATCGCATAGTCGGCCCGATAGCCGCGCTCGTTCGCCGTCAGGGTTCCGGCCTCGCCCATCTCCTCGCCGATGACCGACTGAATAATCAGATCGCCCCGCTGCTCGACTCCGAGATCGCCAACTACTCTTGCCGCGAACATCGCCGCAGCCAGCGGGCCTTTCATGTCGCAGGCACCACGTCCATAGAGGCGGTCGCCATCCACCACCGGATCGAACGGATCATGGGTCCAGGCAGCTGGATCGCCGATCTCGGCCACATCGACATGACCGTTGAAGATAATGGAAGCATGGGAATCGGCGTCACTACCCCGACGGGTGCCGACCACATCGACATCGCCCGGAAAGACCTCGAAGGTGTCTGTCTCGAAGCCGGCATCGCCCAGATAACGGGCCACCTCGGCCTGGAGGTCGACCGTATTTCGGCCGGGCGGACTGAGTGTCGGAAAGCGAATCAGGTGGCTGGCCAGGTCAACCAGCTCGCTGGAGCGTTCGCGTATCGCCTGTCGGATTGCTGCTCGGCTCACATCGGGCATGGCGCCCACCTCTCCCTGAAGAACCGGGGGCCGGGAGAACCAGAGGTATCGTCAGATGCCGGAGCAAACAAAACACGCTGCCCGAAGGTGACAGCGTGTTGATCATGGATCAAGGCCGTTGTCCCTACGCTGGCATTACCCAGGTCAGGTTCTCCGGTCGGTAACGGTTCATGGTTACCCTCTCAGCCTGGCTCGCCCAAGCCCCCGGTCAGTACCTACAATTCGTTTGTTCCGGGAATCATACCGAAGTCAGACAGGTTGTCAACACTACGGCAGTGCATGGCACAGTCAGTGCGGAAATCTATCCCGGTTTCGTGAAACGCATTTCTGGGACGAACCAGACCGGAAAGGAACACCGAACATGGCACACCTCAATGGCAAGAACGTCGCAATGATCGTTGCCCGTGGCTTTGAAGACTCCGAAGCCGTTGATCCAAAGAACTACCTCGAAGAGCATGGCGCAACCGTCACGGTGATCGGACTCGATCTGGAAGAAGTTGCCGGCAAGAAGGGTGCAACGCTGAAACCTGACGTTGCGGTCGATAACGTAACGGTTGATCAGTTCGACGCACTGGTGATCCCCGGCGGCGGCTCTCCGGAACAACTCCGAGTTCACGACAATGTGCTCGATTTCACCCGCCAGTTCGTTCAGAGCGGCAAGCCAGTGGCATCGATCTGTCACGGCCCGCAGCTGCTGATCTCGGCCGATGTGCTTCGCGGCAAGACGATCACCTGCGTGAAGACGATCCGCGACGACGTGAAGAACGCTGGTGCCAACTATGTCGATGAGGCGCTGGTAGTCGATGAGAACATCATCTCATCCCGGATTCCGAGCGACCTGCCACAGTTCAACGAAGGCATCGCCAACGCGCTGGCCGGTGTCACCGCGTAGACACCCGCAGGTCCGCATAAGAGGTTCGAATTTCGGAGTCAGGCAATGCCTGGCTCCGTTTTCATGTCAGGCGCCAAGCAAATCCTGTAGCGTCTCAAAGGCATCGATCACCGCCTGACCGACATCAATATCCGGATTCTGTTGCCAGCGATCATAGACAAACGCCAGAATGGCCAGCCCGGTTATCGCCGCGATCTCGGCATTGTTCTCGCTGGTTGCCCGATCGCTGAGCACCCGGGTCAGTTGGGGCATCCAGCTCTGCCGCTCCAGCAGGTAACGTGCGCGCAACCGTGGCGTTGACTGGATCAGATCCAGAATCCGCCACGCTTTCGGATCCGCCGCCTGATAGTGGCTGAGAAAATCACGCATCGCGCGTTGAAACGCGACCAGCGGAGGTTCATCGGCCGGACGTTGCGAAATCAACGACTCAAGGAACTCCCCGCTTTGCGAAAGCGCCACCATGACCACGTCTTCTTTAGTCTCGTAGTATCGGAAGAACGTCCGTCGTGAGATGCCCGCTCCCGCTGCGATCTCATCGACAGTTGTCCCGTCGTACCCTTTCTCCAGGAAGAGATCGAAGGCAACTCCCTGGATTTCTGCCAATGCAAACTGGTGTTTGCGCTCCTGCATATTCCCGGGGTGATTTGTTTGATTCACGCTGCCACGCTCCCTCAGCAGATCTGATGATGAATCTCTCATTGCACGGAATACGCCTTCAGGATGACACACTCTGTTGACAATGACACTCAGTGCCAATAAGATCACAGGAGCAACATCTCTGGCTCGCTGTGTCCCCGGTGACGCACTGAGTATCGCACAGGCGAAATTTTCAACTCGCGGCATCTGGCCAGGTGAAGCATCAGAGATCGAGGTGGGAGACCTGCAGCACAAAGCTCCCCGTGCGTCTTACATGAAGTGCGCAGCACATCTGCGCGATGATGGAATGGAGCCAGTTCGTGGCACAGGAAGATACTCCCAGTCGACTTCGTTCGATGTTCTCACGTCGGGGCCTGCTGAAAGCGGCCGGCGCAAGTGCGGCTGGCGCCGCAGTGGCCAACTTCCATGGCGGGGCACTGAACCCGAAGGACACCGAGCCGATCGTCCTGGCTCAGGAAGACGAAGACGAGTTCGAGTGGGACGATGAGTTCGATGTCGTCGTTGTTGGTAGTGGTGCCGCAGCTGGATCAGCCGCAGTGACAGCACACGAGAGTGGCGCGTCAGTTGCAATACTGGAGAAGACTGAGTCCTTTGGGGGGACAACAGCCGTTTCAGGCGGTACGTACTGGATCCCGAACAACTCTCAGATGCGTGCCGCAGGTTTGGACGATCCCCGCGAAGACGCGATTCGGTACATGGCCCGGCTCTCCTATCCGCACATGTATCATCCAGAAGCCGAAAATCTTGGTCTTTCCGAACACAATTTCCGTTTGATCGAAGCCTTTTACGACAAGGCTTCGGATGCGATCGACGCGCTAGACGAAATGGGCGCAGTTAGATCAATAGTGGATCTCGAATCTCCTGATTACCACGCACACCTTCCTGAAAATGCAGCTCCTTTCGGGCGTGAAATGAACCCAGAAACTGAAGAAGGCGGCTCAGGAAGCGGTGGAGAGTTGATTGTGCAGCTTCGAACCGCTGTTGAGGATCGTGACATCCCGATTCTGCTGGAACATCGAGTGACGCGGTTGGTTCAGGATGAGGACGGGGCGGTCGTCGGTGTTGAGGTGCAAACTCCAGACGACGAAACTCTGTATTTCGGTGCGAGCGCCGGTGTGATCTTTGGTACCGGTGGCTTTACTCACAATTCCACTTTGCGACGCGAGTTCCTTCGTGGACCAATTTATGGTGGATGTGCCGTCCCGAGCGCTGAGGGCGATTTCGTCTACATTGGGGCATCAGCGGGTGCAGAGCTCGGCAATATGCAGAACGCCTGGTGGACCCAGGTCGTATACGAACAGGTTCTTGATCAGTCCTCCGTTCCTCAGACTCTCTGGCAAACTCCCGGGGACAGTGTTCTCCAGGTGAACCGATTCGGTCATCGAGTTATGAACGAAAAAATGCAGTACAACGAGCGCAGTCAGATCCATTTCAACTGGGATCCGGTGCGTGCCGAGTACACGAACCTGCTCCTGTTCATGGTCTATGATCAGCGAACCGCTGATGAGTTCGCCGGATGGTATCCAATTTCCCAACCTGACGCTGACGACAGTTATGTAATCCGGGGCGAAACACTTGAAGACCTTGAGGCTAATCTCCAGTCGCGCCTCGAAGAGCTAGAGATGAGCTCTGGTGGGGTCGCACTCGATGAAGAATTTCTTTCCAACCTGCACGGTACGTTGAACCAGTTCAATCTGTTCGCTGAAACTGGTGAAGACCGCCAGTTTCATCGCGGCGAAGTGCCATTCGAAGAGAGTTTCCATAACCTCTATGGGCCAGCCCCAGAACACGACTACCCAAACCAGATGATGCACCCGCTTTCCGAAGAAGGTCCATACTATTGTGTGATCGTCTGTGCCGGTGCGCTCGATACAAAGGGGGGACCGAAGATCAATGAGAACGCGCAGGTGCTCGATGCAGCTGGCAATCCCATCCCGGGCCTCTATGGCGCAGGGAATTGCGTTGCCTCGCCGGCAGGGCAAGCATACTGGGCCGCCGGTGGCACTCTCGGGCCGGCCCTGACCTTTGGATACATCGCCGGACTCAGCGTTACCGACGACATCGAACCGTCAGACGACGATGAACCAGACGAAGGCTATGAAGAAGAGCCAGAAGATGATGACGCTAATGATGTCGACGAGCCGGACGAAGAGGAGGATGAAGTCGAAGAAGACGACGACGATGATGACGATGTGGCTGCTGAACCACAGGACCATACCGTCGAGATCAAGGATGATCTGACCTTCGATCCAGAGCACATCGACATCCGGGTCGGCGACAGCATCACCTTCGTCAACGTCGGACAGATGATGCACACCGCCACCTGTGATCCGGATCGCGCCTTTGACGAAGTCAACGCTCAGATGCCGGATGGGGCCGAAGCCTGGCACTCCGGCAACCTGGAAGCCGGTGAAGCGTGGACCTACACGTTCGAGGTCGCCGGTGATTACACCTATGCCTGCATTCCGCATGAGGTAGCTGGCCAGGTCGGATCGATTACCGTCGAAGAGTAATCTCGCTCACCCTTCCTACAACTCCTCCGTCGCGAGCGCCCGGTCTAACCCCCGCCGGGCGCTTCTTCATGTATCTAAACCTGCTGGGATCACTGCGCGTCCGAAACTTGCAGAAGCGAAGCTACTATGGTTGACATACTCACCCTGTCTCCGTATTGTAGAGGCAGCTACCCTTTCGATTCACGTCAACTAAACATGAGGAGGTACACATGCGCAGACTGTCCGTCGTTCTTGTTTCATTGCTAATCTTCGCGCTACTCGCCGCCTGCGCTTCAACCGAGTCGTCCGATGACCGCGCAACCGACGACTCCAGCGATGATGCGGTGGCCGCCGAGTCATCGCCCACCCCGGATGAAGCCGATCCGACCCCGACCGCAACCGCTGAACCAGATCCAACCGCGACGGCTGAGCCCGATGCCGAGCCGGAAGAGACGGCAACCCCAGGGACAGCGGAGAACGGGGAGCCAGTCGAGCACATCGTCGAGATCCAGGACCCGCACGATTTCGATCCCGACGAGGTGGTCATCGCACTCGGGGACACCATTACCTTTATCAACACCGGGCGCATCAACCACACAGCAACGCTCGATCCGGAGATCGTTCGCGATCCGGACAACGCGGTACTGCCCGAAGGCGCTGAACCGTGGGATTCCGGCGATCTGGATCCGGGAGATGAGTTCAGCATCACGCTGGAAGTGCCCGGAGACTACGTCTATTTCTGTCGTCCGCACGAGGTTCTGGGCCAGATCGGATCCATAACGGTCCTCGAAGAAGGCGAAACGCCGCCCGAATCTTCCGACGATGACAGCTCGGACGACGATCAGGACGATGACGAGACTGACGACTACCTCTAGCTGGACCGCAACACGCCCCCTTTCCCTGCTTGAGCCACTCCCATTTGTCGGAGTGGCTCAAGCGCTTTTTGCCCGACGCAGAGTCACAGTCCGTACACCCTCGATTGACATTATCGTCATGATTTCCTGTGACTCCTTGCCACTCCCGCCGACCATAACCCGGCAGAGCAACCACGAGGCTGTACGTATTCCGCATGTGTAAAGGGGTGTGCCCCGCAGTCACAGCATTTGGCAGGTGACAGCATGTCAGTTAGTTGGTATTCGGAGTTGACAACTGGTCAGGAACAGGGTACGGTAACGAAGGTAATTCGCAATTTGTGTTTGCGTAACACACGGGGGAGTTATGCTATGCGCGCGCTAAGAATTCTTGCGCCAGTTCTCATGCTTGTAGCGATGCTGGCGGCCTGCTCGATATCGGCGGAAGATGCCGATGACGCCGGGGATGTCGACCCTAGCGAAACACCCGTCATGGATTCCCAGCAAACGGATGATGCCGATGACGCCGTTGTCGATGATGACGACGCCATCGACGATAGCGCTGACGATAGTGTGAGTGACGACAGCGCAACTGACGACGCAACTGACGACACCACCGACGATGCTGAAGTCGATGACGCGACGGACGACGCCGAAGCGACCGACGATGCACTGGACGACGAAGACGAAGTCGCCGAACCTGTCGAACACATCATCGAACTGACAGACGACAACGAGTTCTCGCCGGCCGAGATCACGATCGCGCCGGGAGACACCGTAACCTGGGTCAACATGACCGATGAGGTTCACACGGCGTCGGCGGATCCTGAGATCGCCACCGATGAGTCTCATGTCGAGCTGCCAGAAGGTGCTGAACCGTGGCACTCCGGCAGTATCAATCCGGATGAATCATTCAGTATCACTCTGGATGTTCCGGGTACGTACATATATTTCTGCTACCCACACCAGGACGCAGGAATGCTCGGCACGATCATCGTCGAAGGGCCAGATCCGGAAGCCGATGATGCGGTAGCCGATGATGATGACGCAGTAGATGACGATGCGGTTGACGACACCGACGTCACCGACGATACCGAGGTCGCCGATGACGATGACGCGGTAGATGATGATGCGGTTGACGACACGGATACTGTTACGGACCCGGCAACTCCTGCACCGTCTGAGCCAACCTACCGGGGTAAAGACGCGGAGAAGTAAGCCAGGCCGGAATCAGCCAGCGATCATCGAACGTCACAAGACGGAAAAATGCCCGGGGAGAAATCCCCGGGCATCTCCAATTTTCATCCAATTTTGAAATTGCCCGAGACTTATGCGCGCGCTGCGTTGATCTGATCACGCAGCTCCAGCGCCGCCGCCCGAACCGCCTCGATATAGTCCATTCCTTCACCGGCGTAGATGATCGAGCGGGAGGCATTGATCGCTATCGGGCCGGAACCATGGCCAATCGCGGCCTTGACTGTCGCTTCCAGATTTCCGCCCTGAGATCCGACGCCAGGAATCAGCATCGGCACGTCTGGCGCCAGCGCGCGGATCGATTCGACCTCTTGCGGATAAGTCGCTCCAGCGACCAGTCCGCAGGTTCCGAATCGACCTTGCCATTCGGCCGTCCGGCTGGCAACATGTTCGTACACTGTACGTTCAGGGTCGGTGCTGGCGAGTTTGAGATCCTGAAGATCGCCACTACCGGGGTTCGAGGTTTTGGCAAGAATGAAGACACAACGGTCTTCCCAACTCAGGAGCGGCTCGAGTCCATCCACGCCGAGATATGGCTGGGCGGTGACCGCATCGAATCCCATTTCACCGAAGTACCCCTGTGCGTACCCGTTCGACGTCACATCGATATCGCCGACTTTGGCGTCGAGGATCGCTGGAATATGATCGGGAATTGCCCGGCGGGTTTCCTGGAGAGCGCGGATGCCATCGTGTCCGTACGCCATGTAGAATCCGAGGTTGGGTTTGTAGGCGCAAGCAATGTCCTGTGTCGCCCGGATGATCGCCTTATTGAACGCAACGATCGCATGGGCACCCGATCCCAGGTGAGCCGGAATCCGGGCCGGATCTGGATCCAGTCCGATACAGAGCAGCGAATTGTTGGTCTGACTGGCATGCTGAAGTCTCTCGGTGAAGGTCATGACACCTGATTCCTTTGATCGAGCCGTGAGCAAGGCAAACTGATGAATAATAACCCAGGCGAGCACGCTCAGCAATAATGCCGCCGGGACCGGGATATGTCAGAATGAACAGTATTCATTGGAACTGTTCACGAGAAGGAGATTCGATGTCGCTCGTACCGCCAACATTTCAGGATGTGCTCCGGGCACGGAAGGTGATTGAGCAGTATCTGCCGCCGACGCCCCTCCTCAATCCTGCCGCGATGAGCGAGCAACTCGGGTTCAACGCGTATCTCAAGTGCGAGAGCCTGCAGCCGATTGGCGCATTCAAGATTCGAGGCGGCATCTATCTGATGAGCCGGCTCTCGGATGCGGAGCGCAAGGCTGGCGTGGTCTCCGCCTCAACCGGCAATCATGGCCAGTCGATCGCCTACGCTGCACAGATGAACGGCATCCCGGCCGCGATCTTCGCTCCGGAAGGCGCCAATGAGTTCAAGGTCGCATCCATGCGACGCCTCGGCGCCGAGGTGGTTCTGACTGGCAAGGACTTCGATGAGGCCCGAATGGCTGCAGAAGAGCGCGCCAACAGTACCGGCGCCCGCTTCGTCCACTCCGCCAATGAACCAGACCTGATCGCTGGCGTCGGAACCTACGCACTCGAAATGATCGAAGAAGCGCCAGACCTCCATACAGTAATCGTTCCCGTCGGGGCCGGAAGTGGTGTCTGTGGAACCGCGATCGTCATGAAGGCGATCAACCCGGACATTAAGGTCATCGGAGTGCAATCGACCGGTACTCCGGCGGTCTACACGTCATGGAAAGAGAACCGGCTGGTGTCGCTGGACGAAGGCACGACCTTTGCCGATGGGCTGGCAGCCCGGGTGGCATTCGAGTTGCCGCTGAAGATCATCCATGAACTGGTGGACGACATCCAGCTGGTAACCGAACAGGAGATGTGCCAGGCGATCATCGACCTGGTCGAAGGTGCCCATCTGGTCGCCGAGGGAGCTGGGGCAGCGGCAACCGCCGCAGCCACGAAGCTCGCGCCGGAACTGCAGGGGCAGAACGTTGGAATTATCGTCAGTGGTGGCAATATTACGCTGGATACATTCCGCTGGGCATTTTCCCAGGGAATTCATCAGCAGCAGTCTGCATAGTGCGAGAGCAGCCTGAGAGGATCCGGGAGTAACGTTGATGTTTGAACAGCTCGGACGCTGGCTACGCCGTCAGCAAGGTGTCGAACGCAATCCGATCTACCGTCTGGCCAGCGAGGTCATGGACGGCCAGATCTCGGTGGAACGCGCCTATCAGATGGTCGAGAACCCCTCCATTCTGGGGAGTCTGGCCGATGGTGATCTCTGGGAGCTCGATGCCGAAGTGGCTCGTGCCGCAGAGTCTGATCAGGAGCACGCCCTCATCCTCACCCGGATGGTCATTCTGGCTGCCCGCTATAAGGGGTTCGATCGCCTGCTGGTTGAGTTCAACCTGCGCGCATCGGATCTGCTCGGCGAGCAGGAGAACACCCGTGAGCAGGAGTTGCATCTCCGCGAGGCGATGCACGCCGCAGAGCGAATCGCCAACACGGGCGGTCAGCGCCGAGCACTCTCCCGGCTTGCCCGGCTCTCGCTCGATCAAGGTAATACCGAACACGCCAAAGAGCTCCTGCATCGACAACTGGAAGTCGGCCGTGAAGAGACCGACGCGCCAGAAGATGTCGAAACCGCAGTGATGCTCGGGGATATCGCCTATGAAGAAGGCGACACCAACGCCGCTCATGATTACTACCTGCGCGGATCCCGGAGCGCCAAGCGCATCGGACACTTCGCGGGGATGGTCGACGCGCTGATGCGCCAACTCAGCCTGCACCGCAAAGCTGGCGACAATGAAGCCGCCATGCTGGTGCTTCAACAGGCGCAGGAAGCGGCCGAACGGACCATCGATACTCGCTTGCAGTCGGAGATCGCGATTCAGTCCGGCATCATGCTGGCCGAGCGCAAACAGTACCAGCAGGCTCGCGAGCAGCTGAAGGTCGCGCTGGAGCGGACCCGCAACATCGAAGATCTGACGATGGAAGCCCGCAGCCTCACCGGGCTCGCCCGGATCGAGCGCCAGGCTGGCCGTCCGGCTGACGCAGCCAAGCACTACCAGGAACTCGCCGAACTGGAACGCGGCCTCGGCAATCGAACGGCCGCAACTCGATCACTGGTCGATGCCGCCGAACTGCTTCTGGAGAGCCACCAGACTCGGGAAGCGCTGAACATTGCTGAAGAAGCTCGTCCGATGCTGGCCGAGATCGACGATCCTCGCCTGTTCCACCGCTGTCTCGGCGTTATCGGGATGATCTATGCCGGAATGGACCGGGTCAACGAGGCAATCAGCCACCTGGGAGATGCCTCACAGTACGCCGCACGAGCCGGTGACACCGCTGGCGAAGCCCGCTGGCTGGCTGGACTCGGCGAAGCGCTGGTGCAGTTCGGTCGACTGGATGATGCCATGCTGGCCGCCGAACGCTGCGGCGAGATTGCTGTGGAAATCGGCGATCAGTCTCTCCAGGGGCGAGCGGTGGCTGTTCGAGGCTCGATCTATATGGCGGAAGGTCGTATGGAAGAAGCCGAAGACTGCTTGCGTCACGCACTGAAGGTTGCCCGGGAAAGCGGAGACCGCGAAGCCCAGCTTCGCTACCTGGAGATGATGGTCTACTCGTCCAGCAAGCAGGGTCGTGCGATAGAAGCACAGCGATATCTTCAGGAAGCTGTTGATCTGGCTGACCTCTTCGCACCGGCTGATGTTCGTGCCCGGCTGCATGGTCGAATGGCGCGCTGGTATCAGGGTGCCGGAGACATGGATCAGGCCGAAGTCGAGTTTGCCGTCGCACTCGAGGCAGCCGAGCAGGTCGGATCCACCGACATCATGCTCCGGGCGATCAAGGGCCTGGCAGGCGTTCAGGATGCCGCCGGCAAAGTGGAAGAAGCGATTGCCTCTTATCAGCGAGGTATCGAACTTTCCGAGACCGCTGGCGATCAGCGAACCCAGATGGCACTGAACTACAACGCCGGTGCCCTGCTCTACGATCAGCACGATGACGAACCCGCCTACAAATTCCTCAGCCGCGCGGCTGAGCTCGCCATGCGAATTGGCGACTACCAGACCGCCGACGCAGCCAACGAACTGCTTGCCTGGGTGACTCCCGAGACACAATCTCGGGAGGATTCCCCGCTCGATGAGGACCTCCTGATCGGCGAAATGGCGCTCCGCGACGACTTCTCGCGATATCGTTCGGACGACCGGGGGTAGTGTTTCGACCGTACACGCGTACGAATGCCGCCTCACCATAACTCTTGCCTAGACGTACGTACATCCCTGTGCTAGACTGGCTGTGCCAGGCAGTCACTTGTGCTCTGACACTTTTGCTGGCCCAACGTGAGCGAAACCGCAACCGGGAACGGCCCGTGTTGTGATCTGGGGGGATCGGTTTCGCCGCGCCACTGCCTGATACGGGAGCACCGCACACGCCACAGCACGAGGGGAGACCGAACGTATGCCGCAACTCCAGCATCCGCTGGTGACGCTTTCCATCGAGAATGGAATGCGCACAGGCGATACACCATTCGTTCGAACAGCCGGATGTGAACAGATCGGCGCACCGGGAGTCAACAGCTTCTTTGCCATTCTGGAACCGATGAGCCTGCATCCGGAGATTGCCGATCTTGCCCCGCTGATTCTGGAGCGGCTCGAACAGGAGCTTGCAACCCGACAGAAAGTCACCGCAACGGCAGCAATCAGCGCCTCGGTGGAAGCGGTCAATGCCGAGCTCTATTTCTACAATCAGGGGCGTGAGGAAGATGATCGCCTCTACTTCGGTCTTACCTGTGGCCTCACCCGTGAAGATGATCTCTACATTGCACAAGTGCTACCCAGCCAGATCCTGATCTCGCAAGATGGTGCGCTGCATGTCTTCCCGGAACTCGATAGCTGGCACTGGAGCCGGCGCAGCGAGCCTGAGATGTCGCTGGAACAACCACTGGGCATTCACGAAGAGATCGAACCAGATCTCTATCACACCCGAATCGAACCTCGGGATCTGATCGTGCTCTGCTCCGGGTCGCTGGCCCGGGTCATTCAGCGCGAACCGCAGGATGTGTTCGTTCAGAGTGATGCCAGCGCCGCAATAACTCACCTTCAGGAATTGACCGAAGCCTATAACGTTGACAATGCGTCGTCGGTAGCGATTGCGGTCGGATCACCGCCGAAACAAACCAGACGGCGGAGCGATCTTGCGTTTTTGCGCATGGTAGCAAGCGCCGCTGGCTCATTTCTCCCCGAAGATACGGCCCAGCGGTTGCGCCGACGCTCAGCTTCGACAACTGCAGAGGTTGACAGGGAGACACTGACGGGTCACACTAACAATTACAGAGGGAAGGGCGTTGATGGCAAACAGCCTTCAGTTGATACCATTCAACATGGAGACTGGTCCATGCCATCGGCTGACCATAACGCGACAGCGTATAATTCTTCACAAGATGAAGCTGAGGACTACGAGTACTGGAATCCTCAGGGGCAATGGGACGCCGAAGCTGTCCGATCGCACGACGAGAGTGGCGATTATCAGACAGTTGAGAATGAGGGTCAGACCCGGGAAGGGAAACGGACGCTGATCGAGATAGTGGCCGGCGCCGTCCTGGCGCTGGTAGCGGCAATTATCGGGATATGGCAACTGGCAGTCAATCGTGACCGCTCAATGGAAGGTCCTCGCGAAGACGAGAGCACCTTCGGCCTCCCGCGCCTTCAGCGTTACGATAATTCGATGCAAGGCCCCGATTTCACCGGGGTCCGTCGGCGTTTACCTCGCGCTCCAATCAACAAATATGCCGGTTTCGTCAGTGTCGGCCTGGTGTTCGCCCTTGCCGCAGGATTGATCTATTCGATCTCCTCCAGCCGCGATCGCGAGCGGACCGAAGAGTTTGAAGCGCTGATGAACCAGTCAGTTGCCGCCCGTGAGAACGCGGTGCAGGCATCCGACCCCGCGGCTGCACAATCATTCCTGCAAGCGTCAGAAGCCCGGCTCGAAGAAGCCGCAGCCCTCGGAGTCGATGATGAGGTTATCCTGACCGAGCAGGCAGCAATCGTGGAAGCCCGCGATGCCTCGCTCGGCATTGAACGAATCGGCAACGTCCAGGTACTGGGTGGCGTTCCGCCGGCACCTGAGGGTGTGTCACCAAACCTGTTCTTTGGCAACGGCCAGCTCTACGTGTTTACCGATGGGCTCTATCAGCTCGATCCAGACCAGTCACGCCTGATGCGGTTGATCAGCCCCGGCGATGAGATCAATGGGCAGACCGTTGGCGATCTCCAGGGTGCTGCGTGGGGGCAAGGTAGCCCAATGGTGATGGATGGACGAAACGTCTACACCTACGACTCCACTAGCATGACCTGGACACCACACGAACTTGGTTCGTTCGGTAGTGAGTATTCCGATATCACCGCCATCAGCGGCTACATCGGCAATCTCTACCTGCTCAGCCCGCAGGCCGGACAGATTCTCCGGTATCACGGTGATCAGTTCGACGCCCTGCCAGAAGACTGGACCGGCGGTTCAGCAGCTGAGGAGCTCGCTGCGGGTGTCGATATGATGATCGATGGCCGGATCTACGTGCTCACCGCTGACGGGCGCATTCATGACTTCTATCGCGGTGCGCTGGACGAAACGGCAGTGATCGAAGCGGCGCCCGAGATCGATAACGCCGTTGCGTTCTCCTATCAGCCGGACCGAAGTCATCTCTACGTGGCCGACGCCCATGACCGGATTCTCCGGGTGACCCGTGAAGGTCAGGTCGTGCAGCAGTTCATGAGTGAGGCTGATGCGCCGCCGATGGAGAACATTCAGCATATTGCGGTTGACGACGCACTCGGTTCAGCTTACGTTCTGACCGACACCGCTCTGCTGCAGGTTCGCCTGCCAGGACCTCCCCGCGAGGACTGATCCAGCGCTTCTCCGAATTCAGATCGCCCCGACGCTCTATGAGTGCCGGGGCGTTTTCATGTTGTTCGTAAGATCGTTGCCCCATATCAGCATGCAAAAAATAGAGAGAGCGAGCCCCGAAGTATCGAGACTCGCTCCAGGTGTGGAGGAGAAAACGTCTGTGCTGAATCGCTGACAACATCACCTAGTAGTCATGCTCCAGAAAGCCACCCCAGGGATATGTCAGCTCATCGTGTGACCGGTCATCATCAGCTTCATCGTCGTCACTCTGGAGTTCGGCCAACGCGTCGGCGCGGTCCGTGTTGTTTCCGGAGGACGGCTCCGGCCCCGTTTCGTCCACATCCTCTTCAGAGATGGCCTCACCAAGATTGAAGTTCCAGTTGTCTTCATTGAACCGGATCTCCTCCCGGGTTAGCGAGGGGTTGCCTGCGGCTGCGCCGGCATCATCTTCGGAGAGGGACTCACCGCTATCGAAGTTCCAGTTGTCTTCATTGAACTGAATCCCCTCCCGGGTTTGCGCGCGGCCTTCGGATTCGTCGTCGGTCAGTTCGTCATCCTGCATCAGCGCTCCGGCATCCATATACCAGTTGTCCTCCAGGAACTGAATCTGCTCTTGCGACAGCGAGGGGTTGCCAGGGGCTGTGCCACCATCTTCTTCCTCGATGATGAAGATACCGGGGGCCAGGTGCCAGTTGTCGTGCAAGAACTTCATTTCGTCGTGCGAGAGCCCGGCATCGATCGAGTCATCCGTGGCTGGACTCCCAGCATAAGGCGCTTCGGTATAGAGATCCGGGGCCCGCTCCATCACTTCGAACTCTTCTACGCCCTGAGGTCGGTGCTCGTCAGCCTGATCGTCCGTACCCGGCTCCACTGCCGCCGGGTTGTCGCCACCATATGGCATGACGACATAGGGGTTGTCGCCAGCCTCAGGCGAGACTGTATATAGACCTGGGGCCCGCTCCATCGCCTCGAACTCCTCTACGCTCTGAGGTCGGTACTCATCAGCCTGACCGTCAGTGTCTGGCTGGGCTGCCGCCGGGTTGTCGCTGACCTCGACATCACTGACATTGAAATACCAGTTGTCCTCGAGGAACTGCATCTGATCCCGGCTCAATTCGGGATTCGATGCGCCTGATCGGGCCGATGCTTCCCCGGTCGCGACCTCCCCTTCCGGAATGAGTGACGTCGCCCGTGCCGCGGGGACCATCGCCATTGCCGCCAGAAACGCGACCACAGCCGCTGCGATCAACTTCTGTCGGGTCGGGGTACTCAACTGAACCTGTGCCTGCATGGCTACCTCCTTGTGAGTAAATCGATCTTCGCGTCTCTCGCGAATCTGATACGAGCATGATCGATTCGGACCCGGGCAACATCGTGCAGGTCACGTATTCAGATGAGCGTCAGAGGGAACTAGTCAGATCACCTAGTGGCTGAACAGGTATGAGTAGTTCCACCTAGTCTGCACAATTCACGGAGGCCCAGTCGGCGCAGCACACTGATCACGCCCCGGTTACTATCGCTGTTACCGGGACGGAGCAGAGTCGTTATTGTTTGCTGGGGGCTGCCGCAGCGGATGATACAGGTACTGGCGAGAGAAGCAGAAAGAGGCGGTGATCAGAATGGTTGAAGCTCCCTGATTCAACCACCAGGTCGATGCCTCATTGTCATGTCATGAATGATGGGGGCTAGGTCAGGTTCTCACGCACCGCCCGGGCTGCAGCTGCCGAGCGGTTCTCCACCTCCAGCTTACGAAGAATGCTGGAGACGTGCTGCATAGCGGTTCGGTGTGAGATGAATAGCTCATCGCCAATCTCCTTGTTGGAGCGGCCCTTCACCATCAGCTGCAAAACCTCGAGCTCGCGGGCCGAGAGACCATAGCGGGAATCGGTGGTTCGAGATGTTGCCACCGGTGGCGCCAGTGTGTCTACCCACTCAAGCATCGGATACGCGCCCAGCTCAGCTCCAACTCGGCGTACCTCTCCGAGCAAGTCCACCGCTTCTCCCCGGTTGTCCTTCGCGATTTCCAGCTCAGCGCTGGCAAGAAGCGTCAAAGCGCGCTCGTAGGGCAGGTCACACGCCTCCGCCAACTCGAGGGATGTCCGCACATGCGTCCCGGCCGTTTCGAAGTCTCCCCGTTGCCTGTACAAGTCTCCCAGGAAACGGTTAATCGCAATCTGGGCGAACGGCTGATCAGGCTGTCTGGCGCATTCAAGGGCATCTGAGGCCAGCCGGGCGGATTCCTCATCACTGTTTTCTGCATGATGGATCTTCGCCCAGAGCAGCAGACCGTCAGCAACACCGAGCACTGCTCCGCTCCATTCTAGCCAGGAATCATGGGCACTCATCCATTCCCGGGCCAGTTCAGAATCACCGGCATCCAGCGCAAGGCCAGCGGCAATCCGGAGCGGTTCGGCTGGAAGGATAAACACATGCTCTCTCGGGTTCGATCTCGAACCATTCTTGAGAATCTCGTTTAGTTCCTCCCAGGCCCTGTCCTGATTCCCCTGATACCAGTGCAGTCGCGCTCGGGCGCTCTTGCTGGTGAACTGGTACTCCACAAGAGTTGGGGTGAAGTCCGAGTCAATCAGAGCACGAAGCTCGTTCCAGCGGCCCGTGTACACCAGATAGTGTTCATACCCCCACATGCTGTTCTGATCGCCAACCATCTCGTTGGACACGTGGGCATGATCTTCGATGATCTGAGCCAGACGGGCGCGTTCGCCCAGGTGTTTCGCTCGATAGGGGAAGTGGTTCATAGTGAGGTCGAGACTGGAGACGATAACCCGGGCCGGGCCATAGTTGAGCTTCCGGTGAATCTCCTGAGAGAAATCGAACGCAATCTTGGCGTCATCCGGTCTCCCGAGCGCGGCCATCGCCACACCGAGACCCTCGTAGGCGTCCAGTGAGCTATGCGTGTGCTCCGATAGCTGTGCAACGATCTCCGGCTTGTGGATGTCTCCCCAATTAACGCGCAAGCTGCGCTGCGCCATCTCGATCGCCTCGTGGAATCGACCGGCCGTGCTCAGGTTCATCGTGAGGGAACCAAACCAGGCCTGGATCGGGTCGGCTTTCGCCGAGAGCGATGTCTGGGTCCACCGCGTTATCCGGGCCGCCTCCTCGGGCGAACTACTCAGAGTCTCGACAGCTTCCGTCATCTCCCGCAACCCGCGCGTGAAATCACCCAGATTGCACAGATTCGTCCCGATGTTGAATTGTGCCGCCGCCGCGATGGCCGACTCACCGCAATCCAGCGCCAGTTGCTTTGCGGTATTCAGATAGTCTGTAGCCCGTTCTGGGTCGAGGAAGCGAAGGAGCCGCGCAGTTTTCAGCATCAGACCAGCGATAGTCGGTTCGCTGTCTGGCGTCCCATAAAGAACGTCGAGTGCTTCATTGTACCGGGCAAACGCTTCATGCCAGGCGAATGTGCGCTCAGCTTTCTCGCCGGCACGAATGAGCCATTCGGCAGCACGCTCGTCTCTCGCCTCTCTCAGGTGGAATGAGACGGACTCCAGATGCTGCCGGGACATATTCATGAATAGTTCCGCGAGTTTACGATGCAGTTCCCGCCGCTCATGCAATGGGACTGTTGCGTAGATCGCCTCCCGGACGAGCGCGTGGCGGAACGTAACCCCGGCTATCTCGCTCGCTTCTCGTATCAACCCAGCAGTCCCGGCTTCCTGAATCGCTTCGCCGAGTATCGCCGGGTCAGTCAGTCGTTCCCAGATCGCCAGCGGCACCTTCTGGCCGATCACTGCGGCCACACGAATCGCTGATCTGGCCCACTCGTCTAGCGACTCCATCCTCAGTTCGATCAGTTGCTGAATCAGGCTTGGGATCGGCGCATCGGAAAGATTGGCCAGTCGCCAGCCAGAACTAACTTGCCGCACAATACCTTCCCGCTCCAGCGTGCGCAAAAGCTCATCGCTGAAGAGTGGGTTGCCCTCCGACCACTCCATCAGATAGCTGACCAGCGCATTGTGATCGCCCGGGACGAGGTCGAACTGGCTCTCGATGAGCTGGGTAATCGCGTGCAAGTCCAGCGGACGCAGGTCGATCCGCTCCGTCCGTGACTCACGCACGAGGGGAGGCAGAAGCCGAAACAGCGGGTGCTTCCGGGAGATCTCGTCGTCCCGGTATGTAGCAATGATCAGCACACGTTTTTCGCCAATCCACCTCGCTATGTGCCGAAGCCCATCCAGGCTGGCCTGGTCCGACCAGTGCAGATCTTCGAGCACCAGCACGAGTGGATGCATTTCTGAGACAGCGACCACGAAATCAAGCGCAACCTCGAACAGTGCCGCCTGGCTGGAAAGATCTCCAATGCCGGTGCCCGGCTTCAGTACCACCGGGAGATCCGGGAGTCCGTCATGAGGGTGATATCGCTCGAACAGTTCCAGCCACGGACCGTATGGTGATGTCGCGCTCAGGTCATAGCACTGGCCAGTGAGGACAATCGCTTCCTGTTCCCGTGCTTCACTGATCAACTCATGCACCAGCGACGTCTTGCCGATTCCGGCTTCGCCACTGACGAGTACCAGGGAACCCTTGCTCTGGATCATCCGATCCATCGATCGCCTCAGTGTGTTCAGTTCCCGTTCGCGTCCAACGAATGCACGCATACTCACATTTCCCTACTGATGCGCCCCAAGGCTAGCGAAATTCATGTGAATGCGCATCCATAAGATCTCCCAATTTTGACATTGGGCCGCGAAACGGCACTACATGATTTCCGCCATGCTCCTGCGTCTCGACGGTCCAGGCGCCGTTTCGGTGAAGTCGGGACCAGTTGGTATCGCAGTAGCCCGAGGAGTCACCTCCTCCTTCGCCACCCGTCCAGCGCCAC
>REEK01000034.1 GCA_007695115.1 Sphaerobacteraceae bacterium | reverse complement strand
AGGGTGATCCCCAGACCGGGGGCGGGGACACCAGCGGCGTTCAGATCTTCAATCTGTTCGGACAGGCAACCGTCGAAATTCGAGTAATGAATTCGAGCGGTCAGCCGGCGCTGGGAGAACCGCTGTTCATCAACCTTGGACCACACGAGGGCTACACGTTCTATTCGATGGATCGAGACGACCTGACAAACGGCTTCACCGGGTCCGTGATCATCCGGAACGTCCCAATGGAAGATCAGAACTCGGCCATCTACGCGGTGTCGAATCTCGTGAACTACGACGTGCAGTTCGACGGGTCTTCTGCGTTCAACACGCGCTGGTACGTCACGCCACCAACGGAAATTGTTCCCCCACCGGTGATCATCATGCCGTGACCCGGAGAGATACGCCCAGCATCAGGAGTCGTGGCCACCTCGCGGTGATGCGCAACGGAAGCCAGATTGTTCCGTTATAGTTTCAGAGCAGTGCTGGACGGGGGTGTCAGGCTGCAAGGAAATTGATCCGCCAGCTGACGGCGCAGAATGCGCTTGGTCGGATGGCGGAAGACCGGAGGGGGTTCTGTATGAAGCGACGCATGTTAACCGTGTTCGTTGCGCTTGCACTTACAGCTGGAGTTTTTGCGGGGACAATGGTCTCGGGCTCTGCGCTGGACGTGGACGTACCGGTAGAAAGCCCGGATTCCGATGTCATGATCTTTCCCTGGGTACCGAACGGGGCGATGATCGAAGACGGCCGGGCTGACTTCGGTGACACAGGCCCGTACTTCGGCACGGTGACGATCCAGAACCTGGAATCCGAGCGGATCGACATCTTTTACACGTCGACCGCCAGCGATGATTACGACTCTGAAGATGTGAGCACCTGGGAGAGCCAGAAGCTCGGGGCGAATCGAACCGTGACACTGAGCGCCAGCGATCTGGATGTGCCAGATCCGGGCAGTGGTGTGCTGGTGGCCGGGCGCATCGAGGGGACCACAAACCCGGCACGAATTGCCGCGGTCCAGAAGCAGGCCTCTGATGTCACCCCGCTGGAAAATGCCCAGACTGGCAGTCAACACAAGATCGTTGGGGGCTACACCGGTCTGCCGGGACATCAGGTCGGCACCGATGCAGTACTGCCGATCGTCCAGATCAACAGCAACTGGACCACGCTGGTGCACGTCACCAACTTCAACGATACGGCGACCGCTGACGTCTCGATCCAGTTCAACGCCGCCGATGGCGCTGGCTGGAACATCAATGTGTCCGAGGAAATCGGTCCCGGTGAAACGCACTCGATCAACTTGCTCGATCTCAATCCGCCGGCCGGCTGGGTTGGTTCGGCAGTCATTTCTGCTGATACGCCGATCGCCGCCGTTGCTGAACGTGCCAAGAACGAGACCGACATGCTGATCATGAACGTCTCTCAGAACCCGAAGATTGACGGAACACAATCCGCACCGTTGATCTTCGACGACTGGTTCCAGTGGAACACCGGTATATCGCTGGTGAACCTTTCTGGCAGTTCCAACGAGGTCGTCATCACCTACTTCGATCTCGATGGTGAAGAGATGGGCGAAGACACACTCAACATCTCGGGTGGTGGCATGAGCTTCGTATACAGCCCGGCCAGCCTAGACGATGATGGCGACGACAACGGAGGATTCGTTGGATCGGCCCTGATCGAGTCCGAATATCCGATCGTCGGCGCAGTCGATGAAGTCAAGTACTTCGGCGATGATCCGGATACTGGCCACGCCATGTCCTACATGGTGGAGACCAGCATCGCCACGGCCGGTGAATCCCTGGCAATGCCACTGGTTCAGCGCGGCGATACCGTACCATCTGGTGACACCACCGGTATTCAAATCTTCAACCCGACTGATGACTCGGTGACCGTTGCCCTCTGGTACATCCACCAGAATGGCACCGTGTTCGCGGACTCGCCCGAGATCATCACCCTGGATGGCAACGAGGGTCACACCGCCTACACCCTGGACGAAGACAACATGCCAGCCGGCTTCAACGGTTCGGCGATCATCCAGGTTCTCGGTGGTGAAGGTGGCGTCTCGGCAGTCTCCAACAACGTCAACTACTCCGTGGAGCATGACGGATCAGCCTCGTTCAACCTGATCCGCACGGAGATGGCCGGCGGTGACATCCCGGTGGAGCTCATTCCAGCCATCACGCTCGAAGCCTCTCCTGATGAAGCAAACGAAGACGCGTTGTTCGAACTGACCGCTCAGCTGGTCGACAGTCTCGACAATCCGCTGCCGTTCGCCGGGGTCGAGGTCGAATTCGAGATCGATGCAGACGGCTTCGTGAATGCGGCGCTCTTCGAGAAGGGTGAGACTGACGACGGAGATGAGTCCTTCGAGACGACGACCGACGCTGACGGGAAGGCTTTTGTTGATGTCATCCGCGACGAGCCAGAGGGAGACGACGACTGGCTGGACGACGGGTTCTCGGCAACGATCACCGTCACGATCGATGGCACAACCACCAGTGCTGACGTCACCGTGACCTGGGTCGAGCCGGAGGACACAATTTCTTCTGCCAGCTCATAGTCACCGGATACGTAACGAAGCCGGGAGCGTTACGCTCCCGGCTTCGTCGTGTTCCGTAATCTCTAATCTCTTGCGAACGTGCCCTGAAAGAGTGATTGTAAAGAAACTGAAACGGGGCCTCCTGCGGTTTCACAGTTCTGTTACCTGGCCTGGCCTAGATTGGAAACGAGGCAGTCACGAATTCCTCTCTGGATTTCAGCCTCTTGCCAACTGCGGCAATTCGAGGAGTCATCTGTTCCAGTGAAAGGGGCATGTTCATGTCGAAACGAGTGGTAAATATCATCCTCGCAATGGGGCTGGTGATCGGCGCGTTCGCCGGAACCTTGGTGACAGGTTCTGCCGACGAGCACGGCAACAATCAGATGAACGGATCAACCGAGTTGTACGTGCCCTGGGTGCCGAACGGGGCGATGCTTGATGATCTCCGGGAGGAGATCGATCCGTCTGGCCCCTATTATGGGTCAATTACCGTTCAGAACCTTGAAGATGAAACGATAACGGTCAATTACGAAGTTCTGTCCACGGGTACCGTCGATCAGTTCCAGCTCGAAAACTGGGAAACAGGCACGCTCACCGTTGACGATCTTTTCAGCGTAGACGACGAGGTCGATGGATCCGGCGTTGTTCTAACCACATCGAACGATGCCCGGATTGCTGTGGTGCAGAAGCAAGCGTCCGGAAGTGCACCGAGTGATGAGGCCCGGACTTCCTCCGAGGCCGGAACAGTTGGTGGCTACACCGCGATGTCCGAGGTATCGGGCAGTAGCGTTCTGCCAATCGTTCAGACGAACAACAACTGGAACACCCACATCCGGGTGACCAACTTTGGCGATCAGACGGCTAATGTTGAAGTGATTCTCAATCCAGCAGGTGGCGAAGGCGATGCGCCCACGTTCAATATGGAGATTGCCACAGGTGATACGGAAACGCTGAACCTGCTCGGCGGCGAGAACGCCATTCCGGATGGATGGACCGGATCTGCTCTCATATCTGCAGATGGTCCAGTCGGAGCAATTGCCGAGCGCGCGAAGAATGAAACCAGCATGCTGATCATGAACGCCGCACTGCCAGTGGAGAATAGTTCAACTCAGTACGCGCCGCTGGTGTTCCAGGAGTGGAACTACTGGAATACCGGTATCTCAATCGCAAACCTGGCCGACGTCGAGAATGAAATCACGATCACCTACTACGATCGCGATGGCGTCGAATTGAACACTGATTCGCTGACGGTTCCGGCGAATGGTATGGACTATGTCTATACGCCGGCGTCCGTCGTCGCGAATGATGCGATGGAACTCGATGGCTTTGTCGGTTCCGCGGTCATTACGGGTGAGCATCCGTTCCGCGGTGCGGTCGACGAAGTCAAGTACTTCGGCGATGACCCGGACACCGGCCACGCGATGTCCTACATGGTCGAGGACCAGGCAGCGACCGCAGGTGAAACGCTGGCGATGCCGATCTTCCAGTCTGGTGGGGAAGATGGTATGGGCGACACGACAGGTATTCAGCTGTTCAACCCGACCGACGAATGGGTTGCCGGTGCCGTTCGGTTCATCACGCAGTTCGGCCTTGAGTATCGTCAACCGCTGATCGTGCACCTGGAACCGGGTGAGGGTTACACGGTGTATCCATACGAGATCCCCGACTTCCCGGCTGATGTTCACGGGTCTGCGCTTGTGCAGGTTTATGCCGGAGACGGGGCGATCACCGCAGCGGCCAACAACGTGAACTACGCGGTGGCTAATGACGGCTCGGCTTCGTTCAACCTGATGTTGACAGGTGAAGCGGGACCGGAAACGCCAGAGTACATCCTGCGCACCGATCCACGCCGGGCAACCAACGAGTGGTTCACAACGTTCTCGCTGACCGCAACGTTGATGGACGTGGACGGTAACCCCGTTCCGAACGAAGAAGTGCTGATCATGGTCAATCCATCGATCGAAGGACCACCTGGCGATGCTCGTATTCTCACAACGAATGAGGATGGGCAGGTCGTCTTCAACGACGAGTTCACCCGCGGCGGGTCGGAGTTGGTCGACCGGTTCATCATCATCTATCCCGGCTTCGATCCAGGCGAACAGTGGCCTGAGGATCCGTGGATCGAAACCTACGCCTGGAAGACGTGGGTTGCTCCGGGACCGGAGCCGGATGCGAGCATCCAGGTGGAACTTCGCGACGATGCTGGCAACGTTCTTTCCGAAGGTGACACGGTGACGAGTGGTAGTCAGCTTACTGCCGAAGCGACAGTGATCAAGGACGGCGAACCGCTCGCGAACCAGGAGGTGAACTTCAACTGGTTTACTACGACTGGACCAGGCTGGCCTGATCTGGTCGGGTCTGACACTGGTGTGACCGGTGCTGACGGCACCGTTACCCATACGCAGACGGCGAGCCCGCCCAACATCGACGTCTGTGTCGATACGGTAATCGAGGGATGGCCCTTCGATGACTGCGCCGGAATTGTAGAAGTCGAGTAGACAGATTTGAGCTTGGCAAACGACGTGGGCAGTTACTGATCTAAACAGGTTCAACGGCCCCGGGAGTGCTCCCGGGGCCGCTTCATGTCTTTAAGGGTTGGCTCGCGTCGGCATTGACATCCGCAGCAACCTATCGTATTTTAACGAAAGGCGCCGCGAGCGCCGCTTATTAGCCACCGGGAATCGTAAAAATACGATAGAAGGAGCGCACGGATGACCGCCAACATGAATCTGCCAGTAGCTATTATCGGGGCTGGCCCAGTTGGCCTCGCAGCAGCGGCCCACGTGCTGAAGCGCGGAATGACCCCGCTGGTTCTCGAGGCCGGGCCATCGGCTGGACACAACATCACGTCCTGGGGACACATCCGGGTGTTTTCGCCCTGGAAGTACAACGTCGATGAGGCTGCCGTTGAGCTGCTGGATCAAACCGGCTGGCAGATGCCGGACCCAGAGCACTTTCCGACTGGGACGGAAATCGTCGAAGAGTACCTCGAACCCCTGGCATCGCATCCGGCGCTTCAGCCGCACATCCGGTACGATGCCCGGGTGTCGGCAGTAACCCGGTTGAATCGGGACAAGATGAAAGATTCTGGACGCGATGAGGCACCGTTTCTGTTGCGGGTAGAGTCGACCAGCCGAGCTGCCTCGACCGTGCTCGCCAGTGCGGTGATCGATGCGTCCGGGACGGTGGATACCCCGAACCCGCTGGGCGCCGGTGGGGTTCCAGCAACCGGAGAAGCCGCACTGACTGATTCCATTGTCTACGGCGCCCCGGACGTGCTGCATCGGGATCGCGCTCGTTACGCTGGGAAGCGGATTCTGGTGGTTGGCGGTGGAGATTCAGCCTACAATGCGCTGCTCGATCTGATGCATCTCAAGCAGGAGGAACCGGACACCCAGATCGTCTGGGCGGTTCGTCGATCGTTGCAGCAGCTGAGCTTTGGCGGTGGTGAGAACGATGCCCTGCCGGAGCGAGGCGCGTTGGGGCTGCGGGTGAAGTCGATGGTGGAGGCTGGAGACATATCCCTGCAGCCTAACATCCAGCTGACTGAGCTTCAACGGACGGATGCCGGGATCGTGGCACTGAGTGGCGATGTCACGTTGCCACCGGTGGACGAGATCATCGCCGTGACAGGGTTTCGTCCGAACCTCGAAATGCTGCGTGAGGTGCGCCTGGCGCTCGATACGGCGGTGGAGAGTCCACGTGAGCTTGCTCCGCTGATCGATCCGAACATCCACTCATGTGGCACGGTCCGACCGCACGGAGCGATCGAGCTGGCGCAACCGGAGTCGAATTTCTACATCGCCGGGATGAAGAGCTATGGCCGGGCGCCGACCTTCCTCATGATTACCGGCTATGAGCAGGTGCGCTCGATTGCCGCGGCGCTGGCCGGAGACTGGGAATCTGCCCGGAACGTTCATCTGGAACTGCCAGAGACCGGCGTCTGTACCGCTGGCGATCCAGGTCTGACCCTGACTGCTGCCGGGGTAGGCGCGAGCGCACGTCCAGGTGGTGCCTGCTGTGGCGGTTCTTGCTGAGGGCGCGTCCTGCAAGCCTTTTAGCAGCTCCGTCTACCGGATGACACCCCCTCTCCCAGAATTGGGAGAGGGGGACGGGGGGTGAGGGCTGGCCGGACTGTCATTCCGACCGGAGTGGAGGAATCTGACCACTGTATTTGACATAGGAGCGTCGTGGGAGTCATCGCTGGCGTTAGCTTCCACGTCATGCTGAGCTTGTCGAAGCATCTCTCCCGTTCGCATGGTAACCAGTACTGAACCACAGGTCCGCCGGCGCACAAGACCTTTCGACTTCGTTCAAGATAACGTGAGGGAGGGGGTTCAAGATGACCACCACCTTTGACATAGGAGCGTCGTGGGAGTCATCGCTGGCGTTAGCTTCCACGTCATGCTGAGCTTGTCGAAGCATCTCTCCCGTTCGCATGGTAACCAGTACTGAACCACAGGTCCGCCGGCGCACAAGACCTTTCGACTTCGTTCAAGATAACGTGAGGGAGGGGGTTCAAGATGACCACCACCTTTGACATAGGAGCGTCGTGGGAGTCATCGCTGGCGTTAGCTTCCACGTCATGCTGAGCTTGTCGAAGCATCTCTCCCGTTCGCATGGTAACCAGTACTGAACCACAGGTCCGCCGGCGCACGAGATCTTTCGACTTCGCTCAAGATAGCGTGGGGGAGAGGGCTCAAGATAACGTGAGGGAGGGGGATCAAGATGACCACCACCTTTGACATAGGAGCGCCAGAGTGGTTGGAATGACGTACTGGGCGCTCGAGATGACAGAATTGGGCCGGAAGATCAGTCGACGAGAGGAATACACTATTGCACGCGATATCGATCCCGGCCAAGGTTCGGGACCTCCTCGACGGGCCCAACTATGCGCACCTGACGACGCTGATGGAGGATGGATCTCCACGTAATCACGTAGTCTGGATCTGGCGAGATGGTGATCAGGTGATCATTCCGACCGGTGCCGAGAACTTCAAGGGCAGTGACATGCGGCGCGATCCTCGCGTATCGATCTCACTGGTGGACCATCAGAATCCGTATCGGATGGCGTCGCTGCGTGGACGTGTCCTCGAGGTTCGCCCGCACGACGATTTCGAGTTGATGGACCAGATTGCCCACACCTACACCAGCCAGCCGTTTCCGGATCGCAATTTCGAACTGGCGTACTTTGTGATCGATGTGCTCAGCGCGTATGAGCGGCAACTCGGTGCCTATACGCATCACCCGGGTGAGGCTGCCACGATCAAGTAGTTCTCGGGCAGTCTCCGAACAAGTCGAACCAGAAGAAATCCTGGCCGGGTCCATGGCGGATGATTTTCCGCGGTGAGACCCGGCCAGTTGCATGTCCATGTCAGGGTGGGTTAGTCGACGGGATCGATCTCGATTTCCATCCCGTGGGCCTCGGCGTGGTCGTCGATCGAGCAGTAGATGAGGAATGGATCCTCGGAGAAGGTGTGGATTACATCAGTTTCACCTGGTTGCAGAACACGCTCGATGTTCGGATTCTCCTGAACCGGGAACCGGGTTGCCAGTGCGTGCTCGGAACTACCTTCGTTGGTACCGATGATGAAGTGCTCACCCGCTTCGACTTCGTCGACATCCATTGAGATCTCGTGGTCCGTAATGGTGACCTCGATCACCTGACCCTCGAAATCGTCGGGGACCGAGACATCATCCTGCTCGGCAGTCGTGTCTGCGGGTTCCTCGGCAGCGTCGTCGCTCTCCTCGGGAGTGCCACCGGCGGCATCGTCCCCATCGTCTACCGCGGTGTCGTCTGTGGCAGGAACTTCAACCACGTCATCGGTTGCGACGTCGTCGCTGGCATCGTCGTCACCACCGCAGGCAGCGAGTGCAGCAAGACCCAGCAGTGCGATGACGCTCAATGTCACGATATTCCGAAAAAGCAATAAACAACCAATCTATACCG
>REEK01000084.1 GCA_007695115.1 Sphaerobacteraceae bacterium | reverse complement strand
ACCTGTACCAGCGGGTCGGTGAACAGATCGACGCCTGGCTGCTGTTCGGCCGCTGGCCAGCCACAGGCGCGGTAGCGGAAGATGCGGCCAATTTCGCGCTGGTCGATTCCGTGCTCAGGGAGACGCTGGAAGTGTTCGGAGCGGCCTGTTTCCTGGCGATGGTGCTGGCGTTTGCGGCGTATTACCGCCGGAACGATCCGGAGTCGATCGAGCAGTCCAGCAACCCGATTTCCGCAGCCAGCGATACCTGGCCTGCCATCTACCGGCTCAACGGTCTGACGGTGTTCCTGGTGGTAGTTGGCTGTCTGGCGATGGCCTGGATCGGGGTCGTGCTGCTGGATCTGATTCGGGTGTCCGATTCCTGGGATCGGCCGCTCTGGGAGCAGCTCTTTCACAATAATCGTCCTGCTGAGTGGGCGCAGTGGACGCTGTTGCTTGTTGGTGCGGTGCTTTCCGCGTTTCTCTCGGCCAGGCTCAGCGGTGACCCATCAAGGTTCTTTTTCCTTATGGGGTTCGGCCTGATCCTGATTTTTTTCGAGGATACCTCGGATCTCCGGCACACGTTCTACCGGGAATATCTGTCTCCTGGACTGGGCGACCGCATCGCGGGAATCCCGACGCGGGTCATCGGCAACTCCATCTACTTCTCGCTGATCGCCTCGATCCCGGTGTATGCGCTAGTGCGATACGGGCGCTCTGTCTGGGACAGCCGGCCCACCCGGAACTTCATGCTGGCTGGCTTCGGCATCTATGCACTGGCCGGTGGACTGTCAGCGTTGTCGCAACTTGGTGATCTGTACATCAGGCTCGGAGAAGTGATCAATACCTGGGTGTTTGCCTCGCGCTGGCCGTGGCCAGAGACCATGTCCGAGGACCGGGCTCACTTTTACGTGATGGATTCACTGGTTGAAGAATCGATCGAGCTGCTCGGTGCCGCCTGCCTCCTGGCGATGGTGCTGTCATACGCCTGGTATCACCGGAGCAAGTGGAGGCATCCCGACGGCGAGCACCGGTAACCCGCAGGTTTACGCCTCGCGCAACAATTCCTTTGCCATACGAGAACGCCGCATCCAGTGCTTGGCAAGCTCGCCAGCAAGCGTGATCGAGAGACACACAGCGCGTGAGCTGACCTACTGCAGACGGTCAAGAATCGGTTTGTGAAGGAACATCCGCCACACGTTTTCAAGCAGTTGTTGAAACACAACTACCGTGATGACGTTTCCGCAAAAACTGCGGCATTGTCATTGCGTGCAATTCATGTACAAGGGTATTGAGTGAAAACAGCGGCGCGTCGTCTCAGCATAGCGCCGTGGGAGTTGTGGAGGGAGGCGAACCTGCAATGGGATCTGGCTCAGGCCTTTTGAGTCAGGCAGATTCACCGAACAATCAGGAGGAACTATGAGAACGAAGTTCAGAATAGGGATCGGGCTCGCGCTTGTCGTGAGTATTTTCTCAGTGGTGTTGATTGCATCCGCTCAGAACAACGGCAGCGAGAACGATGTCTACATGGACATTGCCACAGACGAATTTTATGACGTCTGGAAGCGCACTGACCTACCTGTGGCTGAGAACAAGGTAGACCGAACCTGGATATGGGGCCCAGGTGCAATTTCAGGTCTCACTGAAGAAGAGTACGTTGAAGGTGACGACGGAACCCGTCTGGTTCAGTATTTCGAGAAGTCCCGTATGGAAATGCCGGTTGGCGATGATGTCGATTCCAAGTCAGCCTGGCACATCACGCAGGGACGCCTCGCCTATGAGTTGATGACCGGGCGGATTCAGCTCGGAGACAACGAGTTCTATGAAAACGGGCCGTCAAATCGATCCGCGGCCGGCGATGTCAACGACACGACCGCGCCAACCTACGCAGTTCTGGGCAATCACATCGACACCGCGGCTCGCGATACCGGCGGCGTCATTACCCAGTCCATGGATCATGATGGCAACATCCACGACGACGATGACTACAAGCACTACGGTGTCACTGACTATATGTACGATGCGGTGACCGAGAACAACATCGCGTCCGTGTTCTGGAAGTTCATGAACAGCAGTGGTCTGGTTTATGATCATGGCCATGACAAGGCGTACAGCGACCATCTCTTCGAGAACCCGTACTATGCCGTTGGTCGCCCACTGACCGAGGCGTACTGGGCGCAGGTCACCGTCGGTGGCGAGCAGCAGGACGTTCTGATTCAGGCATTCGAGCGCCGCGTCCTGACTTACACCCCAGGTAACCCGGAAGGCTGGGAAGTAGAGTCCGGGAATATCGGACAGCACTACTATGACTGGCGATACATTGAAAAAGGCGGCGTGACCGACGACGATGACGACGCCGTTACTGACGACGACGATGATGCGGTCGTTGATGATGATGACGAAGCCGTCAGTGATGATGATGACGACGCGCAAGATGAGGAGGATGACGACGCGATCGTTGATGATGATGACGATGCAATCATTTTCGAGGACGATTACGAGATCATTGATTATGATGACGTTTCGTTCTTTGACGACGATGATGACGACGACACCGACGACGACGATGATCCGGCACCGACCCCGGAACCAACTCCGGACAGCCCAAGTGCTACGCCGGAGCCAACTCCCGACATGGGATAGGGCAACTGATAACGCTATCGCGTTCACAGCAACGATAGTTATCAGTCACAAAGAAGTCGAAAACGTCCACCGGTTCGGATTATCCGCCGGTGGACGTTTTCTGTGTCTTGGAAACATGTCAGCGATATCGAGGCCATCGGACGCCGACGCTGACAGGGGAACCGATCCTGGTCTCGTCATTCTGAGACGGGACGTTAGTCGGCGGACCGACATTCGATAGCGTTGCGCGTTTATCGACGGGGGTCGCCTGTGGCCTCAGGTCGTTGCCAGCTGTCCGAACCATGTGACCGCTGCGGCGACGTCGTCTAAACTGCAGGACCAAGTCACATTTCTGCGTTGACAAGAACACATGTTCGCATTAGCATGGGATCACTGACGAAACGGAATCCGTCAGTGAAGACGCGTTCCCGAGCGCAGAGGTGCGTTGTGAAGAGTGGAAGCGGGGGGAAATGCGACTGAACTACACTGGCAACGGTGCCTATTGCTATGCAAACTCGCTGGCGATGTTACTTCAACACCACGGCTCGCCAATTGAGGCGTGGTACCTGGAATGCCTCACTGCGGTCGGATTTGGCGCAGCCGAGGAAGGAACGCCCGAAGGTCCAGTGGTCTTTTTCAGCAATCGTCTGCCTGATAGCGGCAGCAGCCTGGCGCTGGATACCCTGGGGTTCCAGTTCACCGATCACCGGTGTGAAGTTGAAGACGATCCCGACGGTCGGAAGTCACTGGAAAAACTTGGGCAACTGCTCGAGCATGGACCGGTTATGGCTGGCCCTCTGGACATGGGAAAGCTTAGCTATCTCCCGTGGCATCAGCATGCAGGTGGAGCCGATCACTACGTGTCCATCTTCGGTCTCACTCCCGACAGCGTCAGGCTGCACGACCCGGCAGGCTTCCCGTACATCACGATGCCAATTCATCAATTCGTCGAGGCCTGGCGTGCTGATGCGATTGACTATCGAGCGGGCATTTTCGGGATGTGGGGGAATCTAGCCCGGGAAGTGACGCCTGGCCCGGACGAGATGTTTCTTGCCACCGAACGGGCGATCGCTGAACGGTATGAGTCTGCCGGATCTGGCGCCGATTTGATCCGGAAGCTCGCCACGATGGCAGCGCAGAGCGCACTGCCGGACTACCTGCGCGGCATGATGCTCAACTTCTCGATTCCCCTGGGAGCACGTCGGTGCGCTGACTACGCTCGTTTCTTCGAACCATTCAATGAAGAACTCGCCCGGCTGAAAGATGCCCAGGGGCATTGTTTCGCAAACGTGTTTGTCGCTTTACGCGAGAATCGATCACCATACGATGACCTCATGACCCTCGCAGACCTGGAGCAACAATTCTGTGACTCGGTCCTGCGAGCGGCACACGTTTCGGCCTCGCGCTAGCGATCAACGAATTACTACACACGAACACAGGTCCTGAGACTCGGCCGTCAAACCTCGACAAACGCCTTGCTCGAGCCTGAGCGGGGCTTGTTGTTTCTGTTTGGCCTTGCGCGCTGGGTTTCCCTGGAGCCCGGTTCCTCCAGAGTTTCAGCCGAGCGTCACTGACATGATAGCTACTCTGAGTAACAGTCCCCCGCATACTTGATGCATGACGCATAATTGCCGATGGCAAAGACGCGGAGGCTTTGTGACGGTGCATTGCGAAGAGCACAGAGATTGAGCAAGAGACCTGCTCACCTGAGCGGCTCCGCCCGTGCGGAGCTTTCCGGAATGTATCGGACATGTGAGGCAGAGATTGCAAGACAATCGATGCCATGCGGGACCGGGTTGAGTTATCGTGGTGATGCTCCAGGTAGTGCAGAGCCGCCATGACAGTGTTATTCGTCTGTGACAGATTAAGGAGTGATGGGTTGGCTGAAGCTGCCCCGAGTCGAGAAATTTTACGCTGTTTGATGAAAACAAAAACGCGGAAGAGGCAGACTCAATGACGTTGAGGTCGTTCATCTCGCGCCTGATTTTGCACGTTGCGATATTCGCTGTTGTCTTCTGGCTACTGCGTATGCCGCGGTTGATAGGCCGGAATGCGTTTGACGCGGTTCTACGACTACCCGGTGGCCGAGGGGATGAGTACCCTCCAGCGGTCGAGAGACAGAGAAAAAACAATGCCTCCGGTAGCGGCCGATGGTTGCTGCCTTTTCTCTCCCGGCGTGACGAATCCAGGGAGCAGGAGTGGATGGATCTACCCGGGGGGGATCCGCACGAGTTGGCGGATATGTTTAAGGATCTTCGGCGAGTAAACCACTGGCTGGGCGGTTGGGATATGACCGCACGCGGACTTACCCAACTGCTCGGTGATCACAAGCCTGGTAGCAATCTGACGATTCTGGACGTTGCGAGTGGATCAGCGGATATTCCTCAGAGATTGTCCCAGCATGCACAACGACAAGGGCAGCTGATTTCATCTGTCGCGATCGATAACAACCCCGAAGTCCTGAAGCTCGCGCAGCAGTTGGGCGACTCGGATACGGTGCTACTGGTAGCCGCTGACGCGCTGCGACTACCGTTTGTCGACGATGCATACGATGTTGCGGCGTGCTCGTTCTTCCTTCACCATCTGGAACCAGAGGATGTTGTGCTGGCTCTCCGTGAAATGCGACGAGTCTCGCGACACGGCGTCGTGATCAATGACCTGGTTCGCAGTCGGCGCAGTTACCTTGGTGCGTTGTTGTTCACCAGACTATTCACTCGCAATCGGATTAGCAGGCACGATGCGCCTCTGTCAGCCCGTCGCGCGTACACCAGGGCCGAGCTCATCGAACTGGCCGCTCGGGCTGGCCTTGTACCGGTAGCCGCATACGGCTTCTTGGGATATCGAGTGACGCTGGCTGTCACCGAGGCGGAGGACCAGTTAGTTAGCCCCGCCAGTGAGAATGGATGGTCGAAGCCACAGAACGCGATTGGCGGTTTAGGTCTGGCGTCGAGCATCGCTTCATCCGACAAGCTAAACAATGGCTGCTAACC
Organism: Sphaerobacteraceae bacterium; assembly: GCA_007695115.1. Taxonomy (GTDB): domain Bacteria; phylum Chloroflexota; class Chloroflexia; order Thermomicrobiales; family Thermomicrobiaceae; genus SLMJ01. The sequence continues at coordinate 2,968 of REEK01000084.1, read as the reverse complement.
GCTCTCCAAGATGTGGCAGCGGGCTCGGAATATCTGCGGAGAAGAAAGTCTTTGAGCGAGACATTAGATGAGGTGTAGAACCAGAGTCGAAGGAACTCCAAATCTTCATTGCTCAGACTCGGGAAGAGACGGATGAAACGATTGACACGATCCAGGATCGTTTGAGTCCACCGACCCTTCGGGAGCAGGTACAAAGGCGCGGCTAAGGACGCAACTATGGGCAGGGTTAGACAGGTGAAAGAGCGTGGGTCGTCACTCTTGATCTGCTCTCCTGCCACTGATCTCGTGCCTTCACCCAGAAACCGGCAGTCCAGCACTGCCAGTGCACCAAGAAGCCATCGTACCTTTGCGGCACCAGTACCGACGGCTTCGCAAGGAACAGCTATCCGACGTGCCTTTGCGATGCGCTTCCGACAGGGCATGCGATCAGAATAAAGAAGTGAGCCAACCTGAACAGCGCGCTAATCAAAGTCCTGACACGTCCCGCGATCGATTCTCGGAGCAATGAGATCCTTCGCGGCTATGGGGGGAGTGTTCCCCGAATGGTACGCAGACGACTCGCCTCGGTCTGGAGCTGGACCCGAAACATTGTTACGAAATCCGGGAGATCGGGAATCGCTCAGGATGATGGATACTCACTGGGAACGATAGCTTGCGTCCTGCCAGAAGCTCAGCTGCTAGCCGAGCAAAAAGAGGACCCATCGTAAACAGCGTGCCTCCGCTTAGAATGTAGTAACCTGGCACCCCTGGAAGTTCGCCGAACATCTGCAGCCGATTGCCATCGCGATCAAGGCTATGAGCATTGATGCCCAACCAGGTTCGGACAATTGTAACGTTTGCCAGATCCGGTAGCAATCGCATTGCCATACCGGTGTTTCCAATCACACTCTCGCGAGAAACACGAGGCTGTCCTGTGCGCGGGCAGAGCTCAGCGGGCCACCCACCGCCGATCATGAATGTGCCATATGTCGTCTGTTTGACGGTCAGCCCGCCCCGAATATGGCCAACCAGCTGATCTAACGCGCGCTCGCGACGATCAGAGACGTTCACCTGTATGATTCGTCCGCCGATAGGCACATCCCACCCGACCATTCGAGTCAACCTCGCGGCCCAGGGGCCAGCACAATTCAGCACGCGAGAGCAATCGATTCTCCCCTGATCGGTCTGAATGGCGAAACCACCAGAGACCTTCGGGGCGATTCCGGTCACGGTGGTTCGGGTATGGATCCGGGCTCCGTTGGCCTCGGCAATACGTGCATAGGCCGGCCCGACCAGGAGGGTGTTCGCCGATCCTTCGGCCGCGTCATAGGTGGCCCCGGAGATATGACTGGAAATTCCTGGTGAGAGATCCTTTACTTCACTCGGGCTCAGCACCTCGGCATGCAGACCGTACTTTCGCTCGGAGTCGACCAGTTTGCGGGCAAGCTCGAGATCTTCGGCTGTTTCTCCTATCAGAAAACCGCCCTTGACCTTAAGCCCGAGATCACAGCCGAGTTCGTCTTCGATCTGCGACCACATCCGGCCCGCTTCGACCTTCATGGGCACGAACTCAGGCAACACCTCGTCGGAGTATCTGATCTCCGGCTCTCGAAGCTGGATGTGGAAGCTGCCGGCATTGGTGCCCGAACCGTCTCGATTGAGCTCGCCGCGCTCGATCACCGCGCATTCGACCCCCTCCCGTGCAAGGTAGTGTGCACAGGCAAGGCCTACCAGCCCGCCGCCAATGATCACGACATCGGTCTTCTCTGTCAGCCCATGCATGGATGTATCACTCATCCGACATCATCAGATCACTCGGTATCGGTGGGGGGGTTGGATCTGCTATCGCACCAAGCGGAACTGGCTTTGCCGGCGGGCGAGCATTGAGGCTCATGACCTGAGCTGGATCCTGCCCGGTCGATTCTGCCACGAGCCAGCTTACATTGCGGCTGCAATTGCGTCCCTGACACAGACCCATCGAAGCTCGTGTAAGCGACTTCACGTAGTTGGGATCTCTGGACGTGCCGACGAACTGCTGGATCTCTCCTGCCGTGACTTCTTCACAGCGACAGATTATCGTGTCATCAGTCATCCAATTGTAAATTCCCGGTCGAATGCGATAGGTCTCATCCAGGGCTGCTCGAAACCGCTGAATTGCGCTCCACGAGCGCAGCTCCCGTCGAACTCGCACACGGGCTCGAGATTTGGGAAGTGCTCCGCTTCTTGCTGCGACCGAGAGCGCGGCGATCCGTCCCTCAACGATGGAAGCAGGTGCGCCAGCTACCCCACTTCCATCGCCTACTGCATACACGCCGGGTACGCTGGTCTCCATCAACCTGGTACGCGTGGGGATTTGCCCACCAAGCTGCTCGTTGTATTCGAGTTCGCATCCGATCGTCTTCAGAAGCTCGATGGAAGGCAGGAATCCGTACCCGACACAAATCGTGTCAACATCGATAGGCTGCTCTGTTCCCGGAACCGGGCTCCAGTCAGCATCGACCTTCCGGATAACTGCACCGGTGACCTCGTTGTCGCCCTCTGCCCGGGCGATCGCGTGCCCGTAGTACATCGGGATACTATGGTTCCGGACGTAGTTGAGATAGCTAATGCCTTCCCGGAGAAGACCGGCATTTTGCAACCCTGCCGATGCTGCGAGCTTCACACGTTGCACAACTCCGGGGCTTGGTCGCGCCGGAATTCGCAGAGGTCTGGCCGGAGCTTGCAGGTGGGGTGGAATTGCCAGTTGAACCTGAACTCGTTCAGGATTCGAGGGCTGAGAACGTCGCAGTTGAACATGTTCAGGATGAACCTAGAGAACTTTCTGATTTCGGTCAAGAAGCGGTGGATCCATCGAACCAGCACGATCCCGTCAGTGTGGCTGACCAGCGCTCTGTTCCAGATGAATGTTCTCGATCATGATCCCGAAGAACAGGTCGATCTCATTAGAAACGATCATAAGCGCACTGTTCATCGAGCTCAATGAACTTCC
>REEK01000056.1 GCA_007695115.1 Sphaerobacteraceae bacterium | reverse complement strand
GAGGCGATCCAGAATTACATCAAGCGCAAGTACAACCTGCGGATTGGTGATCGCACCGCTGAAGAGATCAAGATCGCCATCGGCTCAGCCATGCCGACCGAGGAAGACATTTACCTCGATGTTCGTGGCCGGGACGAGATTGCCGGACTTCCCCGGACGATCCAGATCCACGCGAACGAGATCACCGAAGCGTTCACCGAGCCACTGGAGGCGATTATCGGTGCGGTTCGCGCCGTGCTGGAAGAGACGCCACCAGAGCTTTCCTCGGACATCATCGACAAGGGCATGATCCTGACCGGTGGTGGGGCATTGCTTCGCAACCTGGATGTCCTGCTCACCGAAGTCACCGGTGTCCCCTGCTACGTGGCTGATGACCCGTTGAGCTGTGTCGCCATCGGCACCGGCCTGGCGCTGGAGTACTTCGACGTCATCCGCGATAGCCTCGAAGAGCTGTGATACGCGCATTTCCGACACTCCTATAGATTAGACAAGCTGTTGCATAACCATTTCCCCGCTGTTATTGTGGATAGACACCCATAACATTCGGATCCACTTGAAAGCAGGTGGTGATGGTGAACCCACAAAAGCATCGATACGACGTCGTCATCGTTGGAGCGGGTTCCGCTGGCGCCATCCTGGCAGCGCGATTGTCTGAGAATCCCGCTCGCCAGGTGCTTCTTCTCGAGGCTGGCCAGGACTATCGGGCGGGTGACTCTCCACCGGAGATGCGCAGCGCCAACCCTCAGGGGATCATCAACGCCGAGAACTTTTCCCGCTTCATGTGGCCAGATCTGAAGGCTCGCCGGAGAGTCGACCAGGAGCCTAGACACTATATCCGGGGGAGAGGTCCGGGCGGAAGTTCCTCTATCAACTTTCAGATGGCACACCGCGCGATGCTCGAGGATTTCGATTCCTGGGCAGAGCAGGGGTGTGCTGGCTGGAGTGGCGAGGAGCTTCTTCCGGCGATGAATAGATTGGAGCGAGATCTCGACTACGGTGACGCTCCCTATCATGGTGACCAGGGACCTGTCCCCATCTATCGGGAAGTAGTGAGCAAGTGGGGGAAGGTCGATCTGGCACTTCTGGAAGCTGGGCTCGAAGCCGGTCATCAATGGCACGAGGATCTTAACGCTCCCGGATCTTCTGGAATCAGTGCGATGCCGCTAACCCGGACCACTGATGACCGCAGCTCGAGCAATAATGCCTATCTGGAACCTGCCCGGCAACGCAAGAACCTGACGATAGTGTGTGAGACACACGTAGACCGGGTGTTGTTCGAAGGAAACAGAGCGACCGGCGTTCGGGCGATCAACGGCGAAGAGGTCGTGGATCTCTACGGGGATGAGATAATTCTGGCCGCCGGCTCACCATTCTCACCGGGTATTCTCATCAGGTCCGGCATCGGACCGGAGGAGCGACTTCGTGCGCTGGATCTCAAGCCAGTGAGCGCGCTACCGGTGGGTAAGAATGTCTGTGATCATGCCAACGTCGGTGTTCAGTTACGGCTTGATGAACGCGCCCGTCCGAGCCACTGGACCGAGCGGAACAACAACTGCGCAATTCGCTACGGCTCGGGAATTGACGCGGGATGTGATAACGATCTGATCATGCTCAGTATGAATCTCGCCGGGTATGATGCTAGTGGCCTGGAATCCGGAGTGATGATTGTCATTCTCTGGGATACTGCTTCCCGCGGGGAATTGCGCGTAAACAGCACGGACCCGTTCGCGATGCCCGAAATTGACGAGCACCTGTTATCCGAGGAACGCGACTTCAGTCGCCTCCGACAGGGGGTGCGTCATCTTTTCGAACTCGCCGAGAGTCGGCCAGTCAGCTCGATTGCGGATAGTATCGTGCTCAACGATTCCGTAACGGGTGCGACTGATCTCGGTATCGCCGATGTACGCTCCGATCAGGAACTCGATTCCTGGATCCGCCACGAAGTAACCGATACCTGGCACATGGTCGGCACATGTCGAATGGGTAGCCCGGACGACCCAAGGACGGTGGTCGATCCGGACTGCCGGGTGCTGGGTACGGAAAACCTGCGGGTTATTGATGGATCGATCATGCCAGACGTTACGCGGGCAAATACCAACCTGCCCTGTATGACGATCGCGGAGCACATGGCGCAGCGTCTCGCATGACCTGTTGATTCATCCCGTCTACCGGATTCCGCGAATCAGGTCCGCCGCTTTCTCACCGACCATCATGCAGGTGATGTTCGGGTTACAGCCGGGCAGTGTCGGGAAGACCGAACCGTCCGCCACGCGCAGTTTCCCGATTCCACGAACTCGCAACTCGGGATCGAGCACAACGTCCGGGTCATCAGCGGCGCCCATCCGGCAGGTTCCGGACGGATGATAAGCGGTGTACGCCGTGGTCCGGGCATACTCCAGCAAGTCCTCATCAGACTGCACGTCTGGCCCGGGCTGAACTTCCCGGGCAATCCACTCCGCCAGTGCTGGTTGCTCGGCGATCCGCCGGGCGAGCTTGATTCCCTGCAGGAGAATCCACTCATCCCAGCCCTCTGAATCGGCGAAATACTGCGGATCGATCACAGGTGGATCGGTCGGATCGGTCGATCGCAGCGTGACTGTCCCCTCGGCCTTCGAGTGCAGGATGTCTGCAGCGATGGTGAAGGCGGTGATCCCTTCGGGGGTGATCTTCTCCCCGGAATCCGACCCGACGGTGAAGGACTCGAAGTCGCCGGAGAAGAACCACATCATCAGTTCTGGACAGTCGGTACCGGAGCCATCGACCTTCGAGAGCAGAACCGCGTCGCAGAAAACGGTGTTGGGCTGATGGATCGGCTTGACCGTTTCGTAGACAACGCCCGCCTCGGGATGATCCAGCAAATGCTTGCCCACCGGAAGATCGGCACGGACTTCGATCCCCATCTCGCGCAGATGGTCAGCTGGGCCGATGCCGGAGAGCATCAACAGCTTCGGGGTATCGAACGCGCCCGCGGAGACGATCACTTCCCGTCTGGCGGAGTAGGTTCCGTTTGCGGTTTCAACGCCGCTGGCGTTGCCCTGATCGTCGAACGTCAGGCGATAGGCTGGCGAATCGGTCAGGACGGTAAGGTTGGGATGCCGTTCCCCGAGCGGGTGCAGGTAGGCAACCGAGCTTGACTGGCGCATGCCGTCCTTCGAGTTGAGCGCAACCCACCCGACGCCCTCCTCCTCAGCGTTGGCGGCCATTTTCCGTTCGGTGTAGCCGAGTTGTTTGCCGGCTTCGATGTACGAGGAAGCTGCGTCGTTGTCGGGTGGCGTGTATTCGAGCCCGGTTGTCTCCAGGACGCGATCGAAGTATTTGCGGGTGTCGTCTGGACCCCACCCGGTTGCGCCCATTGTTTCCCAATCGCGCATGTCGTGATCAGGCGCTCGCCAGGACTGACAGATGTTGTGAGAGCCACTGCCGCCGAGCATCCGGCCCCGGCTCTGGACGATGTTGCTGTTTCCCCGTTCCTGGGGTTCGATCTTGTACCCGTAGTCGTAATCGGTATGCAGGAGCCCCGGCCAGCGCTGGAGCTCGAGGATCTCCGGTTTGCCCTCGTCCGAAGGCCCGGCTTCGATTAGACAGACGGTGACCTCGGGATCCTCAGCCAGACGCGCAGCAACGATCGCGCCGGTAGATCCACCGCCGATAACCAGATAGTCGAATGTGTTTCCGTGGCTCACTTTCTTACCAACCCATTTCGTTTCAACGAACGGTTCCACCGGGTCTGAAACCACGGTGCGCCATCCGGTTCGCTCTGTAATCGGTGGTCGAGCTGAGACCGATCTAGAGTGCATCAGCCTCATTGAGTCGAATAAATTCCAGGTGTTGTTCGTACTGATCAAGCACATCATCGATCAGCTGGCTCTGTGTGAATCCCATAATGTCATATCCCTGACCCCCCTCTCGGAGATGAACTTCAACGCGATGGTAACGATCCTCTGCACGCATTGAACGCCCGGCATACATCGGCGCGTAGACCTCGCGAGGTGAAACGCGGTACACAAACGGCGATTCTTCATCGACAGCGGCGCGGAGTTCGATGTACCGGATACCCATCTCGTCGGAATCATCGATAACGGTCGCCTCCACCTCGTGTTCGGCAAGCTCCTGTTGCACTTCCTGCAGCGCCGGTAAGGCAACGTCCGAGAGGAACGTGTCTGCCTCCCCGGCGCTCGGGAAGCTCATGCTGCGTCGCAGTCGTTGCTGCCAGCTCCAGCGTCCTCTGCTCACTTCGCCAATCCCTCGCCCGGATAGGCGCTCTGGCATGCTTTGTTCCCGGCTGTCCTCACGGATTCCTTCAACCCGTAATGCCCGGTACAGGCCAAACATCACCAGGATCAGGACAAAGGCGAACGGTAGGCCCATGATAACGGTTGCGTTCTGCAATGCCGGGACACCCCCGACAATCAGCATTGCCAGTGTCAGCAAACCGATGGCCAACGCCCAGAAGATCCGAACCGGTGCAGAGGTGTCGTCATTCGGCGTCTTGAGATAGGACGAGAGATTTCCCATCACCAGTGCGCCGGAGTCAGCCGACGTAATGTAGAAGAGCAGCCCGACGAACGTAGCGAGCGTTCCCACCACCAGGAATGCAGGGAATTCCTGCAGCATCGTGTAGAAGCCCTGTTCAGGCTGGTTCATAGCGATTTCCCCGAACTCCTGGGCCCCCGCCATCACCATCTCGACGGCGGTGTTCCCGAAGATCGAGATCCAGACCACGATATAGAGGAACGGGATCGTGAGTGTTCCCAGCACGAACTGTCTGATCGTCCGTCCCCGGGAAATCCGGGCCAGGAACAAGCCAACAAAGGACGCCCAGGCGATCCACCAGGCCCAGAAGAACAGCGTCCACCACTGCAACCACTCGGTTGGCTGTTCGTAGGCGAACGTCTCCATCGTCAGACTCGGGAATGTGCTCACATAGTTGCCGATGTCGACCACCAGGGCATTGAGCAGGAAGAGCGTCGGCCCGGTGACGAGGACGAAGGCGGCCAGCCCGATGGTCAGCCAGACGTTCAACTCTGAGAGCCGCCGGATACCTCGGGCAACCCCGCTGACGGCCGAAAAGATGGCGATGATGACGCCGAAGACGATGAGGCCGATCTGCGCCGGAAGTCCCTCTGGAATGCCGAAGAGCACATCCAGACCAAAGTTGATCTGAACCACGCCGATGCCGAGTGTGGTGGCGATGCCGAAAATCGTGCCGACGATCGCCGCCAGGTCCACCACGTCTCCGAGTGGGCCGTAGACACGATCTCCGAAGATGGGATACAGCGCCGAGCGGATGGCGAGTCGAAGATTCATCCGGTAGGCGAAATAGCCGAGCGCCATGCCCATCAGGGCGTACATTCCCCAGCCACTGATGCCGTAGTGGAAAATGGTCCAGACCGTCGCCTCCCTGGCTGCAGCGATCGTTTCACCGTCGCCGACCGGCGGAGCGAGATACTGGGTAACCGGCCCGGCGACACCGAAGAACATGAGATCGGTGCCGATACCGGCGGCAAACAGCATCGCGGCCCAGGAGAACAGGCTGAAGTCTGGCTCGGAGTGATCCGGGCCGAGTTTCGTTTTCCCATACCGGGATGCGGCGATCGAGATTACGAATACCAGCACCACCGTGGAGAGCAGGATGTAGAACCATCCGAAGCCCCGGGAAATCCAGTCCATGAGGATGCCGATTGCGTTGTCGGCGCCATCCGGAGAGACCATCGCCCAGATTGCGAAGGCGACAATCGCAATCGCAGACCCAAAAAAGACGACTGGATTGATGCTTGATCGCGGCTCGTCTGCCTGTTCGACGGTTTGATCTGTCTGGTCGGCCATAGAGTGCTGCCCCCCAACGCACTGTTCGAGAACGCCAGGTGCGCCCCCATCGATCTGCTATCACTGGATCTGCCGATAACGGCTATCCCTCAGCTTGCGTTCTGAAAATGTCGAGGCTACGCGTAAACTGATACCCCATGATACTTCAGGATTGTCTTGATGAGAAGTGCATAGTAGAGAGTAGCGCAAGACACTGGTGTCAGTGATGACGCATGTTGCATTCTGACTAGACCAGCAGTTCAGGACAGATCGCTTACAACCTCAAGCTCAGTAAACACTTGTTCTCTCTCGCGCCATCTGCGGGGTGGCAGGAAGCGGACGAAGAGTACGGTAGTATTGAGAGCAGCATATATTGTAGAGCGAGACAGTCGGTACCAGACCGAAACCGCAACCTTCTGATCGAACTGATTTGAAAGGGCGAAGACGCGTGCGAATACTGCACACTGCCGACTGGCACCTTGGCCGGTTGTTCCACGGTACGCATCTGACGAACGATCAATCCCACCTGCTCGATCAGTTCATCGATCTGCTTGCCGATCAGAAGCCGGATGTCATCGTCCTCTCCGGCGATGTCTACGATCGGGCGTACCCACCGGTCGAAGCGGTGGAACTGCTCGATGAGACGCTGGCCAGGATCGCCATCGACCACAACATCCCGATGCTGATCATCGCTGGCAACCACGATAATCCGTCTCGCCTGGAGTTCGGCTCCCGTTTGATGACGGACCGGGGTATCTACCTTTTCGGGCGATTGACGTCCTGCGATACGCCGATCGTGCTCCAGGATGCCGATGGACCGGTGACGTTCTACCTGGCGCCGTACTGTGAACCAGCCGAGGTCCGCGCTCACCTGCAGGATGATGCAGCGGTCTGTTTCGACAGCGCAATGCGATCGCTGGTTGGCCGTCATCAGGTCAACGGACGCTCGGTGCTATTGAGCCATTCGTTCGTGCATGGTGGATCGGTCAGTGATTCCGAACGCCCACTGAGTATCGGCGGGGCGGACACTGTGTCAGCCGATCATTTCCTGCCGTTCAGCTACGTGGCGCTGGGTCACCTGCATCAGCCGCAGAGTTTCAACGGGGGCCGGGTGCGATATTCCGGGTCACTGATGAAGTATTCCTTCAACGAGGCAGCCCAGCGGAAGTCGGTCAGCATCGTGGAGATCGATGCTGCGGGTGAGATTCAGACCGAAGAGTTTCAGCTGACCCCGCGGCGGGATATGCGGGTGATCCGGGGAACGCTGGAGGAGTTGCTGCAGCGACCGGACGATTACGGCCCGCGTGATGACTACCTCATGGCGACGTTGCTCGATGAGGGTGCCGTCTACGATGCGATGGGCCGCCTGCGAGACGTCTACCCGAACCTGATGCACCTGGAGCGTGCGGCTCAACTGGAAGGCGATGGTGAGATCCGCCGGGCGTCGGATATCGTGGGCAAGAGTGATCTGGATCTGTTCAACGATTTCATGCAGGCGATGACTTCCAGCGAGATGACCCCGGAACAGACGGAGGTCTTCGTAGAGGTGGCCGAGGAGATCCGACGGGAAGAACGGGAGGGGACCTCATGAGGCCAGTTGCACTGGAGATGCACGGATTCGGCCCCTATGCCCATTCGCAGAAGCTCGATTTCCGGGAACTGGCGGATCGGCCACTCTTTCTGATCCATGGGCCAACCGGCGCCGGGAAATCGTCGATCCTCGATGCGATCTGCGTGGCGCTGTATGGCCAGACATCCGGAGACGAACGCAAGGGTCACCAGATGCGGAGCGATCATGCTCCGCCAGACCACCCAACCCGGGTCGTGTTCAGCTTCTCCATCGGCGGCATGATCTACACCATCGACCGGACGCCTGGTCAGGATGTGCCGAAAAGAGATGGTAGCGGCTTCCGGGCAGTTCCGCAGAAGGTCTCGATGGTCGAGCAATCCAGCGAGGATGATGAACCACGTCTGATCGCCAGTCGGGTTAACGAGGTCGGAGAGCAGGTGGAGCGTTTGCTCGGCCTGCGAGCGGATCAGTTCCGGCAAGTCGTTGTGCTGCCGCAGGGACGATTCCGGGAACTGCTGACTGCGAACTCTAACGAGCGGGAGAAGATCTTCTCCTCGCTGTTTCAGACCCACCATTACCGGCTGATTCAGGATCGGTTGAAAGAGCGTGCCCGGGAGATCCGGCAGGGGCTCGATCGACTGTCCCAGGAGCAGAATCTGATTCTCGAATCAAACAGTGTCGAGAGCCCGGAGGCGCTCACCAGGCAGGTAGTCGAGATCGAGGAAGAGATCGGCAAGCTGACTGCGCAACACGCGGAACAGACAGGGGTGGTGGCTCGTGCCCGGACCGCACTCGAAGAGGCCAGAACCGCCAATGACAAGCTGAATCAGGTTGAAACAGCTCGCACAGCGCTCACCCAGCTGACCGAACGGGCTGAGGAATTCGATCAGCAGCGGGCGAAGCTGGCGCTGGCACAGCGCGCGGCGACACTGGCCGATGCCGAGAAGTTCATGAACGATCGCATTGCCGAGGCTGAAACCAGCGAGAAAACGCGCGACGATATCGAGTATCGGCTGGCTCTGGCGGTCAGCACACTGGAGAACGCCGAGCAGGAAGCGAAGCAGGCAGACGAGCAGAAGCCGCAGCTCGATCAGCTGAAGCAGAAGCAACGCGATCTCGAAGGGCTTCGACCGCGGATCGCGGCGATGGCTGAGGCTGAGAAGACCCTTGGCGAGGCCAGCCAGTCAGCTACAGAGCTGAAGACCGAGCACGAGAAGCTGGAATCGAAACGGTCGACAGTGGCTGAAACGCTGGAGCAGGGCCAGCAGCAACTGCAGACAGCCAGGCTTCAGGCTGGGCAGATCAGTGGGCTCGAAGCGACCCGGAATCACCTGAGTCGGCTGGTTC
>REEK01000035.1 GCA_007695115.1 Sphaerobacteraceae bacterium | reverse complement strand
GAGGATGCCGAATCCTGGACGGCCGATCTGGAGCCAGGCGACTACTACATCGTCCTGAACACCCTCTGGCCAACTGAGGGCGACTGGCACCGTGATCAGGAAGTCGATTACCGCTTCTTTATCACTATCGAGTAGCACTAGACCGCGGAACAATTCACCACGAAGATCTGCCCCGGTGCCTGACATCGGGGCATCCTCTTGCTCAACAGGGCTTGACAGCCTGTCCAGCAGATCTGATACTGCGCATGGGTCAATCCCGGGATACAGTTCAAACTCTTGCATCGCGCTCTTCGGGTCTTGTACGGGTCTTTCGGCATGCGTTCCTGTTTCGCTATGCCGCTTTGACGTCAGGTACACGGACATGTACATGCGCGGGTGACTTCGTGGCCATCCGCCCGATTGGAGCGGCAGTGTGCGGCTGGTTGGTATCTCGCTCGCGGTATTGATCCTTCTGCTGGCAGGAAGTGACGCGACCTCGCCCCGTTCAACGAGCGCAGAACCGGATGATCCGGTCCTGTTCGATGCCATCTATTTCCCCTGGGTACCCCACGGACATCAGATCAACGAGACCGGCCCCTGGCATGGCTCGATCACCGTCCAGAACATCGATGTAGATCACCGGGCGATGTCGGTCCGGGTCTGGCTGTTTGATGGCCGAACGCTGCAGCGGATCGCCCTCGACAACGATGGGGACGGGGAGCCGTACTCGCTGAGCGACGCGATCACTGACCCATCGGTGCCTCATGTCGATCTCTCGCCGAATGCCTCGGTGACGCTGAGTGCGGCGATGCTCGATCTGCCCGAGCCAGGATCGCCGGTTGTCGCGATGGCGCTGTACAAGGATGCGCTGGATTCGGATTTCGATACATCCCCACCTGCTCCAGTGATCGCTGGCTCGCTGAAGCAGGCATCCCCGCAACCGATGTCCGGTGCTTCGACTTCCAGTGCCCATGTTTCAGTGGATGGCTACGCCGCGATACCGCTACCGGATATCGCCTGGGGCTCCCAGAGCGATTTCTGTCATCAGCTCCAGGGTGGAGTCAGTGCCTGTGATGGCTCCGGACTGTCTGGCAGCGGGACCGGGTTCGACGGCCACAGCTTCCTGCCGATTGTCCAGACAAACAGCGGCTGGAACACCGAGATCTACCTCTCCAATGTCGATCTGACAAACGTCTCCGCCGCGCAGGTGGATATCATCCTCTCGGAAAGCGATCAACTCAGCACCACAGCGGAAGACCATCGGGCGACTGAGACTGTGAACATCCCACCCGGTGGCACGGCGGTGATCGATGCCCGGACACTTGTCGGCGAAGAGTGGGTTGGCTCGGCGCAGATCATTTCGACGGTCGGCATTGCTGCGGTCGCGATGAGATCCAAGCCAGAGGACGATATGTTGATGATCAACATGTCGGCTCCATCTCTGCACGCCACGACTGGTGACGAGATCCCGGTAGATCTGCCTGCCCAGGAGTCGGCGTCGTCCAGTCAACCGTTCGAGCAATACGCTCCGCTGGTGTTTCAGGACTACAACGGCTGGAACACCGGGTTCAGCTTCGTAAACCTCGCTGATCAATCAAACCGGGTATCGGTGACGTTCATCACCCCGGATGGTCGACTGATCGCCGGTGACGCCCGGACGATATCTGCGCACGGTCAGGAGTTCATCTACATTCCCGCTTCTGATGATCTGCACGGGAGCGACGGATTCGCTGGAGCAGCGATATTCCGGGCCGATCAGCCGTTTCATGTGGCGGTGGATCAGGTGAAGTACTCGACCGGCGAGGCGATGTCGTACCTGGCAACGGCTGCCGGGGCCTCTGTTGGGGAATCGCTTTCGGTTCCCCTGATTCAGAAAGGCTGGAATGATGGAACTGGTGACACCAGCGGGTTTCAGTTGATCAACATAGATACCCGTAACTCGGTGACCTTCGACCTTCACTTCTACGATTCCGCCGGAAGCCTGATCGGGCCATCTCGATATGGGCCAATCAGGGCAACGATCGGCCCACGCCAGTTCGCCACGTGGTACACGATGGGAATCTCCGAACTCTCCCAGAATCAGCGGGCGTCGGTAGTACTGACGCCAGTGGATGGCGATGGCGCGATCGCCGGAGTCAGCAATACGGTCAACTACGCCGTCTCGGGAGACGGTTCCGTCACGATCAATATGGCGAGCAGTTCCGGGCACTACCGGCTGACGGGAGGGGTGGAGTGATGTTGTCTGGGAAGCAAACACTGGTTCTTCTGGGGCTGATGATCATGCTGCTCGGTGGGACGCATATCGCCAGTGCCGATGACCACATCGATCAGTTCGGGCAGGTCGATATGGTGGAGTTGATCGCGTTTCCGTTCGTGCCTCATGGGGAGCAGATCGACTCGGCCGGCCCGTGGTTCGGCAGCATCACCGTGCAGAATGTGGAGCCGTTCGATGTTCGGATCTGGGTGCTGCCCGATGCCGGGTTTTCGCCGGAATCAGCGCTTGGAACCTATGTCTTGCCACCAAATGGAGCGATCACGCTCTCATCTGCCGCGCTTGGCCTGGAGGAAGGTGCCCCAATAGTCGTGGCCGGGATGTATCGGTCGATCTGGGAAGCTGATCCGTCAGACATCGGATACATCGAAGACGCAATCGCCGTGACCTGTGGTGACCGCCCGTCCATCGAAGACAGTGGCGGCGGATGGCGAGACATCTGCAAGCCCGCGATCGCCGGAATCGCCCGTCTTACGTCGCCAGAGCCGATGATCGGCGGGACTGGTAGCCGAACTCATGCCGGACACCTGAGCATCGATGGCTACAACGCGATCCCGGCGCAGGATATCGCCTGGGGGCCACAGAGCCAGTTCTGCGAGGCAATCGTCGCCGGGTGGTCGATGGATTGCTCCGGGATCGGCACCTATGAACCGCTGGGCTACGGGGTTGGCTTCGTCTTCGACGGCCACAGCTACCTGCCGATCGTTCAGACCAACGCTGGCTGGAACACCGAGATCCGGATCAGCAACATCGATCCATCGGTCTGGGCCGGGCAGGTGAACGTCACGCTGATTGCCAGCCATCAGCAGGGTCACAGCGCGTCTGATACGCAAACCATCGCCTTCGAAACGAGCTTGCAGCCGGGTCAGAGCTGGGCGCTGGATCTCCGGGAGGCGGGCGTGCCAGACGACTGGGTCGGCTCGGCTCACATCACCTCGAATGTTGGTGTCGTGGCCCATGCGGCCAGAATCAAGCCATCGGACGATATGTTGATGATCAACGTTGCGGCTCCCAGCACCTGGGCAACCACTTCGCCCGGCGGGAATCAGCAGCCCGAAGCTGTCGCGCCGGAACACTTCAGTGGCTCACCGTTCCAGATGCACGCACCGCTGGTCTTCCGGGAGTATTTTGGCTGGAACACCGGCATCAGCGTGGTGAATATCGACGAAGCCCCGAATGAGGTCTCTATCAACTGGTTCGACGGGGACGGTTCGATGCGATTGGTCGATTCCCGGACGATCGCGCCCGGCGGGCAGGAGTATGTCTATGTGCCGTCTGTATCAGGAAGTAACGAGGTGCTGGGTGATGGCTGGGTCGGATCGGTGACGCTCACGGGGCAGCGCCCATTCCACGCCACGATCGATCAGGTGAAGTACGAAACCGGAGAAGCGATGTCCTACATGGCGACCGCTGCCGGGGCATGGTCTCCGGACGATCCCGAGGCTCCCGAACAGGCCGCCAACAGTCTGACCTTGCCATTGTTGCAACGGGGTCAACTGGATGGCACCGGCGATACGACCGGCATCCAACTGTTCAATCCTGATACTGCTGGATCGGTGACTTTCGAGGTGCGCTACTACTCCCACACCGGAGCGTTGATGCCGCCAACGAATGCCAGCCCGATCACGGTGACGATCGGCCCGCGAAGTCACTACACCCTCTACACGATGAATCAGTCCGGCATGATCCCCAACGCGATGGGTACCGCACGGATCGATGTCACCGGCGGAACCGGGCAGATCTATGCCGTGGCGAACACGGTGAACTACGCGGTGGAGGGAGATGGCTCGGCGGCGTTCAACCTGGTCAATACCTGGGGGCAATACCGCTTCCCGGTCTCCCGGACGGTATTGCCCTGAGTCTGATCAAAGGCCAGGAGATGCCTACTCGATGTTTCCTTTAAGGAGATCGTCTGCCACCTGGGCAAACGCTTCCTGCTGGGCATCGGCGGCGGCTTTGAAGGCGGTGATGCGGTCCTGCGATTCGTTCAGCCGGAGATCACCGGCGGTACCCTGATGGGTGCGCTTCTTCAACTGCTCATCCGGGTCCATCGCCGCGACTTTTTCCAGGTTGGTGCCGATCTGGCGGTAGGCATCCCGGAACGGAACTCCCTGCTCCACCAGCTCGTAGGCGGCATCGGTGGCGAAGAGATCCGGCGTACAGGCGGCCTTCATGCGCTCCTCGTTGGGAATGATCTGCTGGATCGTCAGTGAGGCGACGGCGCACGACTGCGTCGTCAGTTCGAGGCCATCCATAAACGGCTTCTTGGTCTCCTGATAGTCCATGTTGTAGCCAGACGGCAGGCCGGTCAGCACGCTCATCATCTGTCCCTGATAGGAGACCATCAGCGAGCCCTTGGCCCGGAGCATCTCCATAGCGCCCAGATTCTTCTTCTGGGGCATGATGCTGCTGCCGGTGGTGAACTCGGGGCTGATGTCGAAGAAGCCGTACTCGGCCGTCGTGAACAGCATGATGTCCTGCGCCATCTTGGAGAGATCGAGCAACACCTGCGCAAGCGCCTGAATGACCATCGATTCGAATTTGCCACGGCCATGCTGGGCGTAGAGCACGTTGTTCTGAACCTTGGCAAAGCCGAGCAGATCCGAGACATACTGCCGGTCGATCGGCAACGGAACCCCGTAGCTGGCGGCTGAGCCGAGCGGGCACTGATCGTTGATCTCCAGCGCCTGATCCAGGAGCTCCAGATCGTCGAGCAACGCTTCCAGCCAGGCTCCAGCCCAGGTACCGACGGACGAGAGCATCGCCCGCTGCATGTGGGTATAGCCGGGCATCGGAGTGTACTGGTATTTCTGCGCGAAATCGTGCAGCGACTGGCAGGTATCGAGGATCGCGGTCTGGACCTTCGGCGCCATCTGCTTGAGATAGAGACGAGTATCGACCACCACCTGATCGTTCCGGGAACGGGCGGTGTGGATCTTTTTGCCGGTATCGCCGAGCATCTGCGTCAGGATCGTCTCGATCTTGGTGTGAACGTCTTCATCGCCCGGTTCGACGCGAAACTCGCCTGATTCGGCCTGTTCAGCCAGCTTCACCAGGGCGCCGTGAAGTTCGGAGAACTCCTGCTGGTTGATCATGCCGATCTTCTTTAGGCCGGCCGCGTGGGCGATTGAACCGAGGATGTCCGGAATCAGCAGGTTGTTGTCGTAGACGACGTCATCGCCGACTTCGAACCGTTCGATCTCTTTGTTGATTTCAAAGCCTTTGTCCCAGAGTTTGGTGGACATACGGGCATCTCCGTTTTCTGAATTCGGCGTGATTTCGTGGTCGAGGGACCCCACTTCTTCTCCCCTCTCCCAGTATTGGATGAGGGGTCGGGGGTGAGGGCCATCCCAGTGCCCGGCCCGGTCAGTCGATGGCCTTTACACGCGATCGGGGCGGCGCGTACGCCACCCCGATCGGGTCAGTTCAGTTCGCAGTTGGACACGTCGTTGTGTCTCATCGCGAACCAGCCCACCAGCGACATCGCTGGGCGCTGCACCCAGTTCTGGCTCGACTACTGGGCGTTCTTCATTGATTCGTCCCGCAGTGCCAGAACTTCGAACGGCAGGCCCCGGATGATCGCAGCCGGCCCGCAAAGCTGCTGGTTGAACCCGGTGCTGGCGATCGACCGGATCTCCGGCCGGAACAGCGAGGCTGCAGAGTCTCGCTTGAGGATGTCGATGTTGCCCTTGTACAGCTGGATGGTCCAGGTGCCGCTGACGGTCTCCTGGGTGCTGTCGACGAATGCATCGAGATCGCTCTTCAGTGGCTGGTACCACTCGCCGTGATAGACGAGGGTGCCCCACTGATCGTCGACCATCGTCTTGAATTTGCGCTGCTGCTTGGTCAGTGTGGCGCTCTCGATGTCCTTGTGGACTTTCAGAATGATGTGAGCGCCCGGCGCCTCGTAGATCTCACGGGACTTGAGGTCCATGATGCCGTCTTCGAAGATGTCGATCTTGCCGATAGCGTTGGCGCCACCGATTTCGTTGAGCTTGCTGATCAGCGCCGGTAGCTCCATTGCCTGACCATCGAGCGCCACCGGAAGGCCCTTCTCGAAGGTAATGCTGACGGTGGTTGGGGTCTCGGCGGCCTTGGTCGGCGGCACGTACCACATCCAGACTTCGTCCGGAATCTCGGTTTCGAGGCCGATACCGCCACTGGCGATCGAGCGGCACCACAGGGTCTTGTCGTCACCACCGGCGATCAGTTCGGTAACCGGCACGCCGAAGTGCTCGCAGAGGGCCAGCTCTTCGTTACGGGTGAGATCGAAATCACGAACCGGGACCAGAATGTCGAGCTCGGGAGCGAAGATCTTGAACACGTTGTGCATCCGGTACTGGTCGTTGCCCTTACCGGAGGAGCCTTCCATTACTGCGTCACAGCCGAGTTCCGCTGCTTTCTCGGCAACCTTGGCAGCGATCAGCTGGCGGGTCATCGAGGTCGAAACCGGATAGCCGCAGTAGTCCGAGTTTGCCTTGATAGCCTTGGTCAGCCACTCGTTGGTGAACTCGTCCTTGAAATCGAGCAGGTAGGGATCGATTCCGAGCTGCTTGGCCTTGTCGAAGCCGGACTGAATCTCTTCTTCGCCCTGGCCGACGTCGACCGTAATCGGCACGACTTCGTCAGCTCCGTATTTCTGTTTAGCCAGGACGATGCAGAGGGTGGAGTCGAGGCCACCGGAGAAGGCGACGGCGACTTTTTTCTTCGGTTCGACGACGGTGTTCTCCAGCTTGCTGAGCGCGACCTGAAGGGTTTCGTTCGATACGACTGACATTCTTCGTCCTCCTGAGAAAATAAGCGTTGTTCTTCGTAATAGACAGCAGATGAATCCGGTTTACAGGCGCAATGAGCGCGACATCCTCAAGGGATACCTGTGCAGCCCACGCGGGATAGACCCGGCGAGGCTCAGCAATCCGGAGCGCAGCACAATACCGGGTGACAGAACTGAAGGATCTGCTACCGGGCTGCCTGCATTACTTGTCTTATCGAAAGACTTGGACTGCTCGATCACCGAAAACCGCTCCGAACCAGAATGCGCCAATCAAGGGTAGGCGCGTACGACCACTGACAGGTATCAGCGTCGCCTGGTCCTCCTGTGGAAACGGGATTCGTTCATGTCGAACATCACTCCTGTGGTGCGGTCCCAATTGACCAGCAGCAAGGAGTGTAGCAGAGCCGATGTCTGGTCGTCAAATGCCTGGTGTAACCTTTATGTGCATACCGTGATTTCACTGGTATGGGTTCTGCGCTCGTAGAACCGTCCGGGGAAACATTCACGACGCGATTGACTCAATCTTCCCCGGTCAGCATGGCCTGATTCTCTGCAGGATCGGGCAGACAGGAGCATCAATCCAGGTGAAGACGATTCAGCGACTGATCGAGACAGGCACGACTATCATCCGTCACTATGGTGTATTCATCGCTGCCGTGGCGCTGGTGAGTTTCGGGCTGTTTTTCCTGATCAGTGGCTGGGAAGAGATCGTCGATGCGATCGGGCTGATTGGCTCGATCAATCCGGCCTGGATACTGGCGCTGGCATTGCTGCAGGTGGTGACGCTTCTCATCGCTGGATGGACCTATCAGGTCATTCTCCGGAGACAGGGTCACGATATCGGTCTGCTGCGATTGATCGAGATCCACCTGCAGCGTGTGGTGATCGGGGTCGTGACTCCAGTTGGCGGTCCGGCATCGATCTACGTGCTTTGTCGCGCCTTACGAACCCACCGCGTCAGTGACAGTGATTCGCTGATCGTGGCAACGATCAGGACAATCGGCGGGTCGATCGCCTTCCTTATCTTCCTGATTCCCGCGCTTCTGCTTCAGCCTCCAACCACACTGGTACTTGTTGCAACGATAGGTTTGTTCGGAGTGCTTGCGGTTGCACTGTGGTGCTGTGTGATCGTGCTTCGAACCGGAGACGTGCCGGGCATCGTTCATCGCCGGGCACCGGCGGCGATTTTGCGGTTCATCGATAACGCGAAGACTCATCAAATGCGTCCGGCAGACTTCGTCATGCCGACAATCCTTGCGGGTCTGTCCCACGTCACCTCAGTCATCATGCTCTGGGCCGGGTTGCAGGCAGTTGGCTATACACCGGGGATCAGCACTGTGCTGATCGGCTATGTGGTTGGCAAGCTATTCTTCATGATGGCGCCAGTCTTCCAGGGGATCGGGTTTGTGGAGCTGGGCATGGTCATCGCTCTGCAACAGGCGGGTGTTCCTGTCGCGATCGCCGTGGGCGCGGCTCTGCTCTACCGGGTTGGTGACCTCTGGCTGCCGCTCCTCTGGGGCTTCATCGTGCAGCTGATCCGGATGCCGCTCCGGGAGTATCTGTCCGAATCCGGCGAGCAGTTCGCGGCCCTGCTGTCTCGCGGCGGGCGAGCATTGCGTCTGCCGCCGCTGCATATCGGGCCACGAACGGTTCGGCTGGGGCACCTCGCGATGGTGACGGAGGCGCCCCTGGCCCTGACGGTTGGTGGGATTCTGTTGATCGCCAGCGGCCTTCCGCTCAACCTCTAACCTGATTCTCATTGGCGTTGACCGGTAGACCGGCGACCCGTTCGGCTCCGCTCAGTGCAGGCTCCGCTGTCCGATCTACCAGC
>REEK01000132.1 GCA_007695115.1 Sphaerobacteraceae bacterium | reverse complement strand
CCAGTGACGCATCAAGAACGTCCACTTTACGCAACAATTTGGCTAGACTTGACGACGTTACCATATTTTGGTGTAGTGGCGTATTGATGTATCGTTCTCGCGCGGTGAACTCGCCGCTATTCGAGCGTCACACTATTGCTAAGGAATGTGCAACAGGCGTCCCTCGCGCAATGCATCGATGAACTGATCGCTGTGGCTCTGGTGAGCATGACACGTTCGTGGTGCCAGCGGACCCTCCAATCGTTCGCAGCGAACAATGCCGGGTGCGAGAACTCGAGCAACCTCTTATTGAAGATACGCTCCCTGTCTTGAATTGATGACATATGCGGGCAACGATGGAGTCGTGTGAGATACCGCACGACGAATCCGTGCCCGTCGAAAATGTCTGTTGACTCGACACCCTCTCGACACCTTCAAAAATGATTGACGAGGTCTGTAACTGGCTGGCCTGGTAGCGCCAGTTCCGCAAGTTCGAGGCCACGTCGTGTTCAAAGACCAATTGCCGATGACACCGGACTCACCTGCTAGTCCAAACCCTCGTGGCCCGGCATTTGCCGTCTCTATTACTATTAGAGATTACGTTATGTGTGTTGGGTGCGAGTGAGGGTGAGTTTATGCACGGTATCGATGGCAGAACGAGGGTGATCATTGAGCGGGTGACGCCGGAGATCGATGGCGGACGGTTTCCGATTAAACGGGTGCCGGGCGAGTCGGTCAGGGTGGAAGCCGATGTCTATACCGATGGGCATGATGCGGTTTCGGCCGTGGTGTCGTATCAGGAATCACCCGGCCACGATTGGGCTGAGGTTCCGATGACTCCGCTGGTCAACGATCGCTGGTCTGGCGAGTTTACGGTTCGCACCATCGGCACGGCTCACTACACGGTGCTGGCCTGGGTGGATCACTTCCGGGGCTGGTGTCGTGATTTCGCCAAGCGACTGGCCGCCGTGGATGATCCTTCGATCACGGTTCCGCAGGAGATTCCGCTACAGCGAGAGATCGGCGCTCGATTGATCGATGACGCGGTGGAGCACGCCACCGGTGGCGAGGCGAGTGCGCTTCAGTCGTATGCCCAGCGCTTGCGGGATCCGAGCGAGGATGCCTCGGTGGGCCTCGACCCACTTCTCAGTGAGTTGATGTTTCGCCTGGCGCCGCGACGGTATGCCACGGTGTACCGGCCCTCACCCCCGGCCGCTCTCCCAATAGTAGGGTCTGTTGATTCGGCTGGAGCGGCCCTCACCCCCGACCCCTCTCCCAATGCTGGGAGAGGGGAAGACGAGATCCTTCGACAAGCTCAGGATAACGTAGGGGGCAGGACTCAGGATGACGTAAGGGGTGGGGCTCAGGATGACGTGCATGGTGTTGCTCAGGAAGAATCCAACGCCCTGGCGATCACCATCGATCGGGTTCGGGCGCGGTTCAGCACCTGGTACGAGCTGTTTCCTCGCTCGATGTCGCTGGAAGAAGGACAACACGGCACCTTCAATGATGTCGAGGAGTTTCTGCCACGGCTGGCGGAGATGGGCTTCGATGTCGTCTATTTCCCGCCGATTCACCCAATCGGCCGCATCCATCGCAAGGGCCCGAACAACGCCGCTCCACCGGCCGATAACCCGACCCTCTACTACGATCAGGGTGAGCCGGGCAGTCCGTGGGCGATCGGTTCGGACGAGGGCGGCCACAAATCGATCCACCCCGAACTCGGCACACTGCAGGATTTCACTCGCCTGCTGGAGACCGGTCGGGATCTGGGAATCGATATCGCGCTCGATCTCGCATACCAGTGTGCACCGGATCATCCGTATGTCCGGCAGCATCCTGACTGGTTCAAGGCGCGTCCAGACGGGACGATTCAGTACGCGGAGAACCCACCGAAGAAGTATCAGGACATCTACCCGTTCGATTTCGAGACGGACGACTGGGAGAACCTCTGGCTGGAGCTGGAGGGCGTCATCCGCTACTGGGCCGATCTCGGTGTCCGGATCTTCAGAGTGGATAACCCGCACACCAAATCGTTCCGGTTCTGGGAATGGGTGATTGCCCGGATGAAGAAAGAGCACCCGGGGCTGATCTTTCTCGCGGAAGCGTTCACTCGTCCGAAGATCATGCACCAGCTAGCGAAGCTTGGATTCAATCAGTCATACACCTACTTCGCCTGGCGAAATACCGGCTGGGAACTCGCCGAGTATATGACTGAGCTCACCCAGACGGAGCAGGCGGAGTTCTTCCGGCCGAACTTCTGGCCCAACACGCCGGATATTCTCACCGAGTTCCTGCAGATGGATGGGCGGCCAGCCTTCATGCAGCGACTGGTCCTGGCGGCCACGTTGACGGCCAGCTACGGCATCTACGGTCCGGCCTACGAGCTCTGCGAGAACAAACCGGTCTGGCCTGGTTCCGAGGAGTATCTCGATTCGGAGAAATACCAGATCCGGCAACGTGATCTGGAGCAGCCAGGCAGCCTGAAGGATTACATTGCCCGGGTGAACCGGATCCGTCATGAGAACCGGGCGCTCCAATCCAACCAGAGCATCACGTTCCATAACGTTGATAACGATCAGATTCTGGCCTACACCAAGTACACCGACACGCTGGACAACATCGTCCTGACGGTGGTGAATCTGGATCCGCAGCATGCGCAGGCAGGGTGGATCGATTTCCCCGTGGAGATGTTCGATATCGATGAGCACCATGCCTACCTGCTGGAGGATATGCTCAACGAGCACAGCTATCTCTGGCACGGTTCTCGCAACTACGTTGAATTGAACCCATCTATCTCTCCAGCACACATTTTCCGGGTTCGGCGACGAATGCGATCCGAGCAGGATTTTGATTATTACGACTAGGGTGGGGATCGCCCTCACCCGCGGCCTCTTTCCCAAAGCTGGGAGAGGGGCCGGAACACCGTTCAATTCGACCGAATAAATGAGGGGGTTGTTTTTCTGTGATTGCCCGTGAGAATCGAGAATCAGACGGCGTTGTTTCGAACGCAACATGGTACAAGGACGCCATCATCTACGAACTCCACGTCCGGGCGTTCAAAGATAGCAACGATGACGGAATCGGCGATTTCCGGGGACTCGTCGAGCAACTCGACTACGTCCAGGATCTGGGTGCTACGGCTATCTGGATACTGCCGTTTTATCCCTCTCCACTCAAGGATGATGGCTACGACATTGCCGATTACACTTCGATCCACCCGAGCTACGGGACGATGCGGGATTTCCGCCGCTTCGTACGAGAGGCGCACAAACGCGGTCTGCGGGTCATTACCGAGCTCGTCTGTAACCACACCTCGGATCAGCATCCCTGGTTCCAGCGTGCTCGCAACGCTCCACCGGGTAGCGCCCATCGAGATTTCTATGTCTGGAGCGACACTCCCCAGAAGTACGAAGATGTCCGGATCATCTTCAAGGATTTCGAGCACTCTAACTGGACGTGGGATCCGGTGGCTAAGGCGTACTTCTGGCATCGGTTCTATTCCCATCAGCCCGACCTCAATTTTGATAATCCACGGGTTCAGACGGAAATTATCAAAGCGATGGATTTCTGGTTCGATGCCGGGGTGGATGGTCTCCGGCTTGACGCCATCCCCTATCTCTATGAACGGGAAGGCACCAACTCGGAGAACCTGCCTGAGACGCATGAATTTCTGAAGAAGCTCCGGACACACGTTGACGAGAAGTATGAAGACCGGATGCTTCTGGCTGAAGCCAACCAGTGGCCGGAAGACGCCGTTGCCTACTTCGGTGATGGTGACGAGTGTCATATGTCTTTCCACTTCCCGCTGATGCCGCGCATGTTCATGGGCATCCGGATGGAAGATCGTTACCCGATCATCGACATCCTGGAGCAGACGCCAGACATTCCGGAAAACTCTCAGTGGGCAATTTTCCTCAGGAACCATGATGAACTGACGCTGGAGATGGTCACCGACGAAGAGCGTGACTATATGTATCGCGTCTACGCGCATGACCCGCAGATGCGGATCAACCTGGGGATTCGCCGCCGTCTGGCCCCGTTGCTGGGCAATAACCGGCGCCGGATCGAGCTGATGAACGGGCTTCTGATGTCGCTACCGGGAACTCCGGTCATCTACTACGGCGACGAGATCGGCATGGGTGACAACATCTATCTGGGTGATCGCGACTCCGTGCGTACGCCGATGCAGTGGAACAGCGATCGCAACGCCGGCTTCTCCAAAGCGAACCGGCAGCGTCTCTTTCTGCCGGTGATTGTTGATCCGGAGTACCACTTCGAAGCCGTCAACGTTGAAACGCAGCAGGACAACCCGCATTCACTGCTCTGGTGGATGAAGCGGCTTATCGCCCTGCGCAAGCGTTTCCATGCCTTCGGCCAGGGCACGCTGGAGTTCCTGCATCCGGAGAACCGCAAGGTGCTGGCGTTTATTCGTGAGTACGATGGCGAGCGCATCCTGGTGCTGGCGAACCTTTCCCGGTTCGTGCAGGCCGTCGATATCGATCTCTCCCGCTGGGAAGGTCTGGTACCGATGGAGATGTTCGGACGCGTCGAGTTTCCAGAGATCACCGAAGCCCCCTACTTCATTACCCTTGGGCCGCACTCTTTCTACTGGTTCTCGCTGGAGCCACAGCGAGTTGAACTTCTGCCGGAAACGTCGGCCCCGGGCGAACGCACATTGCCTGTGCTCAATGTCACTGGTGAATGGTCGAAAATACTCACCGCACGCGGACGTGGCTCGCTGGAAGATGTGTTGCCGGCCTACCTCCGGGATCGCCGCTGGTTCGGCGGGAAGGGTCGGGTGATCAAGTCAGCCCGTGTGAAGGACGCCATACCGCTGGATAACACTGGTGCCGGGGTTTTCCTGGCAATGGTTCTTGTGGAGTACACCGAAGGCAACCCGGAATCCTATGCTATCCCGATGGCATTCGCCTCCGGTGAACATGCCGGCCACCTGCTGGAACATTCGCCACAGGCTGCCCTGGCCCGCGTGAAGGTCCGAGGTGGCGATGAGGGTGTGATCTTCGATGCGTTGTTCGAGCCGGCCGTCGCCGAGATGCTGTTGAATCTGATCGGCCGCCGTCGCCGGGTTCGCAGTAACGGCAACCAGCTGGTCGCCAACACAACACGGACCTATCGAGACGTTATGAGCACCGCGGAAGGGCCGCTGCCGCCGCGGATCTCCGGTGCGGAGCAGAGCAACACCTCGATCATCTATGGGCACGAGTTTATTCTCAAGCTCTTCCGGAAGATCGAGCCGGGGATCAATCCGGACCTGGAGATCGGTCGATTCCTCCAGGAAAACGGGTTCGACCATAGCCCACCGATCGCGGGCTGGCTGGAGTATGAAGGTCCCGGCCGTGAGTCGATGAGCATCGGCATTCTGCTGGAGTACGTCAACAACGAGGGCGATGCCTGGGCGTTTACGCAGGATGCACTCAGTCGGTACTTTGATCGAGTGGTTACCGTGCACGATCGCCCGGATCAGCAGGCGCTATCTACTGAGAATCTGCTGGCCCTGACCAGGCAGGAGCCGCCGGAAGACGCACACGAGTATTTCGATACCTATCTCGACGATGCCTGGTTGCTGGGCAAGCGAACGGCCGAGATGCACCTGACGCTCGCGTCGGATGCGTCCAATCCAGACTTCGCTCCGGAGCAGTTCACCACCTTCTCGCAGCGGTCGATCTATCAATCGATGCGAACCAGCACCCGCCAGACGATGCAATCGTTGCGACGGATGCGCCGCAGGCTGCCGGAAGAGTGGATTCCACTCGCCGACGAGGTGCTGGAAGCCGAGGGGACGCTCGAGGATCGCCTCAGGCAGATCATCCAGCAACGGATCGATGGCATCCGCTCCCGAACCCATGGCGATTACCACCTCGGGCAGGTGCTCTTCACCGGTAAGGATTTCACGATCATCGATTTCGAGGGTGAGCCAGCCCGGTCGATCGGAGAACGGCGCCTGAAGCGGCCACCTCTGCGAGATGTTGCCGGTATGATTCGCTCATTCCATTACGCCGCCTACGCGGCGATGTTCACTCAGCAGCAGAGTGGCATTATCCGTGAGGAAGACGCCGAACATATCGAGCCGTGGATTCGCCACTGGTACGTCTGGGTGGCCAGTTCCTACCTCAAGGGATATCTCGAAGCTGCGGAGGGAACGAACATTCTTCCAGCAGATGAAGGTGATCTGCACCTGCTGCTGGATGTCCATATTCTCGAAAAGGCCGTCTACGAACTGGCCTATGAGATGAACAACCGGCCGACCTGGGTCGGTATCCCACTTCAGGGTATCCGGGAACTGGTCGGCGACTCGCAATAGGCGTGTCGATTGCTCACTGAAGTCGAAATCCGACCGCGATCCCCGGACTGTGCGGTCCGGGGATCACCGTTTCGCTCCCGGAATCTGAATTGCGTTACCTGTAGGTGCCGGCAAACGACGTCGAGCAAGAGCAAGGAGAAACCAGCGTGACCCAGACAATGCAACTGAAAGACTCAATCATCACCGAGCACGATCTGTATCTGTTCAACGAGGGCACTCACTATCGCCTGCATACCGTCCTCGGGGCACATCCGATCGAGCGAGATGGGCAGGCTGGGGTGCATTTCGCGGTCTGGGCGCCCAACGCGCGCGCAGTCAGCGTTTTCGGTGATTTCAATGGTTGGGACAAGGAGTCCCACCCGATGTCGCTGCTCGGAGAGTCCGGTATCTGGGCGACATTCGTTCCCGGAATCGAACAGGGAGCTGCCTACAAGTATCATATCCAGTCTCAGCACCACGGCTACCGGGTGGATAAGGCGGATCCGTTTGCGATCCATACCGAGACCCCTCCCAAGACGGGCTCAAAGGTCTGGAATCTCGACTATGAGTGGAACGATGCAGACTGGATGAAGGCGCGCGGCGCTGCGAACGCTCCCGATGCCCCGATGTCCGTCTACGAAGTCCATCTCGGGTCCTGGATGCGTTATCCCGACGGCAATTTCATGACCTACCGTGATCTGGCGCCGAAGTTGGCGGAGTATGTGGAACGGCTCGGATTTACCCACGTCGAATTCCTGCCGATTACCGAGCATCCCTTCTACGGATCATGGGGCTATCAGACGACTGGCTATTTCGCACCAACCAGTCGGCACGGAACGCCGCAGGATTTCATGTATCTGATCGATACCCTGCATCAGAACGGGATCGGGGTGATTCTCGACTGGGTGCCATCACACTTCCCGACTGACGAGTTTGGCCTGGGATACTTCGACGGCACTCATCTCTTCGAGCATTCTGACCCACGGCAGGGATTCCACCCTGACTGGCAGAGCTACATCTTTAATTACGGCCGCAACGAGGTGCGCAGCTTCCTGCTAAGCAGTGCGCTTCACTGGCTGGAGGCCTTCCATATCGATGGCCTGCGGGTGGATGCGGTGGCCTCGATGCTGTACCTCGACTACTCTCGTGAGGGTGGCGAGTGGATTCCGAATGAGTATGGCGGTCGGGAGAACCTGCGCGCGATCGAATTCTTGCGCCGGTTCAATGAAGTGATCTACCAGAATGTTCCGGACGTGCAGACGATCGCCGAGGAATCGACATCCTGGCCAATGGTGTCCCGACCGACCTATGTGGGCGGGCTCGGCTTCGGCATGAAGTGGGACATGGGTTGGATGCACGACTCCCTCTACTATGTGCAGCGGGAGCCGATTTATCGGCGCTATCATCACACGAACCTGAGTTTCCGGATGATGTACGCCTTCTCTGAGAACTTCATGTTGCCGATCTCACATGACGAGGTGGTGCATGGGAAGGGCTCGCTGATCAACAAAATGGCCGGTGATGACTGGCAGAAGCATGCCAACCTCCGGACGTTTCTCGGCTATATGTATGCACAACCCGGAAAGAAACTCCTGTTCATGGGGAGCGAGTTCGGCCAGCAACTGGAGTGGGATCATGATTCCCAGCTGCAATGGGAGCTCCTCGAGTATCCGTTGCAGCAGGGAGTTCAGCACTGGATGTCTGAGCTGAACCGGGTCTATCGCGCGGAACCGGCCCTGCACGAGCTCGATTTCGATCCGGCTGGGTTCTCCTGGGTGGACGCCAATGACGCCGAGAACTCCGTGCTCAGCTTCCTGCGGATGGGCAAGAGCACCGCGGACATCATTCTGGCGGTCTTCAACTTCACCCCGGTGCCACGTGAGGGCTACACGATCGGTGTTCCTGACGGCGGCTTCTGGCGCGAGATCCTGAACAGTGACGCCGAATACTACGGTGGATCTGGGCAGGGCAACTACGGCGGAGTGGAAGCGGTTCCGGAGCCGTGGCACGGGCGGCAGCATTCGCTGAAGCTGCAGCTCCCGCCGCTATCAATGATTCTTCTGAAAAACGAGGCGGTCTGGGGCTAATGACAATTCCCGCACTCGGCGCAACGCCGATCTGCAATAAGCGAGTTCAATTCTGCGTCTGGGCTCCAGCCTGTGAACGAGTCGATCTCCAGCTTCTCGAGCCGGATGAGCGGACCGTCCCCATGGAGCAGGGAGACCACGGCTACTTTCACGTCGCTCTGGACAACGTTGCGCCGGGGACACGATACGTCTACCTCCTGAATGGGGAAACCGGGCGACCTGATCCGGCATCCCGGTTTCAGCCGGACGGCGTGCATGGACCGTCGATGGTTGTCGATCCTGGTGCTTACACATGGGCTGATGAGCGCTGGCGGGGTCGTTCGCTCAATGATGCGGTGATCTATGAGCTGCACGTCGGGACGTTCTCGCAAGAGGGAACCTTCGACGGCGTGATTCCGCATCTCGATGATCTGGCCAGTCTCGGCATCACGGTCATCGAGCTCCTGCCGGTGGCGCAGTTTCCGGGAGACCGCAACTGGGGGTATGACGGTGTCAGCCTCTATGCAGTTCAGGAATCGTATGGCGGGCCGGATGGCCTGCGACGTCTGGTCGATGCCTGTCATCAGCGCGGTATCGCCGTGATTCTGGACGTGGTCTACAACCATCTGGGTCCGGAAGGGAACTATCTCCGGGACTTCGGCCCCTACTTCACCGATCACTATCAGACACCCTGGGGCGAAGCCCTCAACTTCGATGGCGCTGGTAGCGATCAGGTCCGGAGATTCTTTATCGAGAATGCCCGCTACTGGTTGCGCGAGTATCATCTGGATGGCTTCCGGCTGGACGCCGTCCACGCAATCTACGACAGTTCTGCAACCCACTTCCTGGAGGAACTCGCTGAGGCGATTCACTGCGAAGCTGATTCCCGGGGACTGCCTGCCATCGTCATCGCTGAGAGTGATCTCAACGATCCGAAGGTGATCCGGAGTCGAGAGCTCGGTGGCTGGGGTCACGATGCTCAGTGGGCCGACGATTTCCACCACGCTCTGCACTCGCTCCTGACCGGCGAGCAGGATGGATATTATGTCGACTACGGCAAACTGTCGCACCTGATCGACACCTTGCGGTGTGGCTACCGATTCACCGGGCAATTCTCCCGGCACCGAGGGCGAAGTCATGGACGCTGGCCGCAGACCGCCGATGGCCGCCGCTTCGTCGTCTGCTCTCAGAATCACGACCAGATCGGCAATCGGGCCACAGGTGATCGACTGACCAAACTGCTTGATCTCGAGCAGTTGAAACTCGCCGCTGGCCTGACCATCCTCTCACCGTTCATCCCGATGCTGTTCCAGGGTGAAGAGTATGCCGAGCCTGCGCCGTTTCAATATTTCGTCAGTCATGGTGATCCTGATCTGGTGAAGGCCGTCCAGGAAGGCCGTCGCCGCGAGTTCGAGGCGTTCAACTGGCAGGGAGAGGTGCCTGATCCACAGGCCGAATCGACCTTCGAGCACTCGAAGCTGAACCATGATCTGAAGTCAACCGAGCCACATCGATCGATGTTGGCCTGGTATCGGGAATTGCTCCGGATCCGGCGTGAGACACCTGCATTGAGCAACCTGGATCTGTCTCAGCAATCGGTGACCAGTATTCCCGGCACGATGGTGCTGGCAATTCAGCGGGAGCGCGATGCCGAATCGTGTCTCACTCTGGTGAACCTGGAGTCCCGCCCGGTGGAAATCACGATCGATCTCCCGGCGCTGGACTGGCGTCCGATCCTCAATTCCCTCGATTCACAGTGGGATGGTGCTGGAGAGGAATCGCCATTGATTACCGTTACCGGCGGTGTTGCGACAATGACGGTGCCGGGCCGCAGCCTGTTGGTCTACACCGCGAACTCGCCCTGACCGAAGAGGCTAAACGAAAAAAACTTCAGCGAGAACAACGGCAAGCCAGCATGTCGCGATAACCGGGGTCACAGATAACAGTGGTCCGAACGAAGGTGTCTGGCTCAATTGATCAACAATCGCACTTACACGGCTCATTGAGTCATGGATACGGAGAACACGTTTGGAACGATACGTATGCGTCCATTTTCATTCCTATCAGCCCCCGCGAGAGAACGCCTGGCTGGAAGCTGTTGAGTTGCAGGATTCGGCCTTTCCGTTCCATGACTGGAACGCGCGAATTACCGCCGAGTGCTATGCGCCAAACGGTGCTTCCCGGATTCTTGATGGTGACGGACGAATCGAACAGATTGTCAATAATTACGCCCGAATCAGCTACAACATCGGGCCAACTCTGCTGACCTGGCTAGAGTCCGAAGCTCCGGGCGTCTATCAGACCGTGCTGGATGCCGACAAAGAGAGCCAGGAGCTGTTCGATGGCCACGGCTCGGCTATGGCACAGGCGTACAACCACATGATCCTGCCGCTGGCAAACACTCGCGACAAATACACACAGATCTGGTGGGGTATCGAGGATTTCCGCCGACGCTTCGAGCGAGATCCGGCCGGAATGTGGATGCCGGAGGCCGCCGTTGATCTGGAATCGCTCGATATCATGGCCGAGTTTGGCATCAAATTCACGGTCCTCTCTCCGTTCCAGGCTCATCGAGTCCGGGAGATCGGCACAAAAGAGTGGACGGATGTCACCGGCGGGGAGGTGGATCCAACCCGTCCGTATCTGATCAATCTCCCATCCGGTCGGACGATTCATGTGTTCTTCTATGATGGGCCGATTTCACAGGCTGTTGCATTCGAAGGATTGCTCTCCAGCGGTGAGGCTTTTGCCGAGCGACTTATGAGCGGATTCGACGAAGATCGAGACTGGCCGCAGATACTGCACATTGCGACTGACGGCGAAAGCTACGGCCACCATCACCGACATGGTGAAATGGCGCTCTCCTACGCACTACACATGGTTGAAGAGACCGAGGGCGTCGAGGTTATCAACTACGCCGCGTATCTCGCCCGGCATGAGGCGACCTACGAGGCCGAGTTTTATGAGGACAGCTCATGGAGCTGTGTACACGGTATCGAGCGCTGGCGGGCCAACTGTGGTTGCAACTCAGGTGGACGACCTGAGTGGAACCAGGAGTGGCGCCAGCCATTGCGCGAATCACTGGACTGGCTGCGAGATCGGCTGGCAAGCGAGTACGAAAAGCATTCAAAAGGCTTGCTGAACGATCCGTGGAAAGCGCGCGACGAGTATATTGATGTCATCTTCGACCGCAGCAGGGTCGATGACTTTCTGGCGAAGTACGGCAGTAAGCAGTTCGATGAAGCCGAGCGAATAAAAGCGCTGAAGCTGCTGGAGATGCAGCGCTACGCGATGCTCATGTACACGAGCTGTGGCTGGTTCTTCGACGAACTCTCAGGCATCGAGACTGTGCAGGTCATCCAGTACGCTGGCCGCGCAGTCCAGCTCGCTCAGGATGTCGTTGCCGATTCGATCGAGGAAGAATTCCTGGACCGGCTTTCGGTGGCGGAGAGTAACCTCCCCGAGCATGGCGATGGTCGGGACATCTTCAACAAGATGGTCAAACCGGCAATGGTTGATCTGGAAGACATCGCTGCCCACTTCGCCATCAGCTCACTGTTCGAGGAATACGAAGAGGAAAACGAAGTCTTCGCATATACGGCGGAGATTCTCGACTCCCGGCGGTTGATTGCCGGGCGAGCGAGTCTGCATATGGGCAGAGTGCGGATGAGTTCCAGTATCACCGGGGAGTCGGAGGAACTCGCCTTTGGCGTATGTCACTTCGGTGACCACAACCTGCTTGGCGGGGTGCGGCCGTACCGGAGTATTCATACCTATGAGGAGCTCAAGCATGAGCTGGCGGAGCATTTCCACCGGGCCGAGTTCCCCGAGGTCGTTCGTGCTCTGGACCGGCACTTCGAGTCACACAACTACTCGATCCGGTCACTCTTCCGTGACGAGCAGCGCAAGATCCTGAACATCATTCTGGACTCTTCACTGGAGCAGGCGGCAAGCGTCTATTCCCATCTCCATGAAGACCACGCGGCGCTGATGCACTTCCTCTCGGACATCGGAGCGCCCTTGCCGGACGCGTTCGAGATGACGAGTGAGTTTGTGCTCAATACACGCCTGCGTGAGGAGTTCTCCAATCCGGAGTCAGACCTCGATCAGATCAAGACTCTGCTGGATGAGGTCAAGCAGTGGAAGATCAAGCTTGATGATGAAGAGCTGAGCTACGTACTGAGTCAGACCATTGATCAGATCGCTCGAGAGTTCGAGGAGAATCCGGAAGAAGACGAGAACCTGGAGCGGCTGGTTTCGTTCACCGAAGTCGCACAGCAGCTGCCATTCGAGGTCAATCTCTGGCAGGCGCAGAACTCCTACTACAATGTGTTGCAAAGCGACACCGGAGAGCGCTTCCTGCAGGACACTTCGAGTGAGGAAGCCGCCGAGCGGGCGGAGAAGTTCCAGCGTCTTGGCGAAACACTCCGAGTGAAAGTAGAAGCCTGATATGCCCGCCACCCCGACATCGACCTACCGTCTCCAGTTCAACCCGGAGTTCGGCTTTCGTGATGCGATTGACCTGATCCCGTATCTGCAGAAGCTCGGGATCAGCCATATCTATGCCTCACCGTTGCTGACCCCTACCCCGGGGAGTCAGCACGGCTATGATGTTGTCGATCCCACCAGTCTCAACCCGGAACTGGGTGAAGAGTCGGACTTCCAGGAGCTGCTGGCAGAGCTGGCATCTCGCGGTATGGGGCTGATTCTGGATATCGTGCCCAACCATATGGCGGTCAACAGCAAGAATGAGTGGTGGGTCGATGTTCTGGAGCACGGCCAGTATTCCCGGTTTGCTCACTACTTCGACATCGACTGGGAGCGTGGCTTCAGTAGAGTGGTTCTGCCGACGCTGGGAGACCACTTCGGGAACATTCTGGAGAACGGTGAGCTGAAGCTGGGGATCGATGAGCGGGGACTGGCGGTTCACTACTACGAGAACCGCTTTCCGATCGAGCCGGCAACCTACAAGCAGGTTCTGGCCGATGTCCGTCACGTCTATCGTGATCAGGTTGGCGAAGATGAGACCCCGGCCGAGATGGAACTGGGCGAGTTGATCGAACACTCCAGGGAGCTCGATGCCGGGTACGGCTACGCGGTGGAGAACGATCAGATTGCCAGCGGTATGGGTCGCCGGCTGTGGAACCTCTACCGGGGCGGGAAATCGATTCAGACCGCGTTCGATACCGTTCTGGAGCAGTTCAACGGGCTCCCCGGCGACGCGGAGAGTTTCGATCGGCTGGAGCGACTGCTCAGTGTCCAGAATTACCGCCTCACCTACTGGCGCCGGGCCAGCGAGGAGATCAACTACCGCCGATTCTTTGATATCGGCGACCTTATCAGCTTGCGGATCGAGGACCCCGAGGTCTTCGAGGCCGTTCATGCGCTGATCCTGGAGTACGCCGGGACGCCCGGTCTGGATGGCTTCCGGGCGGATCACGTCGACGGGCTGTTCGATCCGGCGCACTATGCGCAACGACTCCACCAGCGGCTGGCCGAGGCAGGTGGCGATCCGGACGGCTATCTGCTGCTGTTCGAGAAGATCCTTACCGGCGATGAGCAGCTGCCATCGGACTGGGAGATCTCCGGCACGACCGGGTATGAGTTTGCGCATCGAGTGAACGCGGTGCTGGCCGATCCGGAGGGCTTCGAGCAGCTCGAGCAGCACTATTCGGACATCACCGGGATCGATTTCGACTTCGAGGATGTTGTCTTTACGAACAAGGCAAACGTGCTGGACGATCTTTTCTCCGGGCAGTTCGAGACGCTGGTCGACGGTCTGGTGGCGATTTCCCGGGCTCACCGGCGTACTCGAGATCTGTCACGCGAGCAGCTGCGAAGATCTCTCCGGTCGATCATGGTGCTCTTGCCGGTCTACCGGACCTACATCGACGACCAGGGTGTGTCTGAGCGTGATCGGCAGATTCTGGAGCAGACTATCGATCTGGCGCGTTCGTCGGAGTCTGGTATCGAGGACGCGGTCTGGGATTTCCTGATCACTGTACTGACTCGCCCCGACGAATGCGTTAGCTGGAATGCAGCCATTACCTGGATACGACGCTGGCAGCAGTTCACCGGGCCACTCATGGCCAAGGGGTTGGAAGATACCGCGCTTTATGTCTACACGCCGCTAACCTCGCTCAACGAAGTTGGCGGTGAGCCGGAAGTTCTTGATGTTGATGCGTTGCACCAGCACAACTCGCATGTGGCCGACCAGTGGCCATCAACAATGCTGACCAGCTCGACGCACGACACGAAGCGCAGCGAGGATGTCCGGGCGCGAATCGCGGTACTGAGCGAGTTCGCCGATGAGTGGACCACCCGCCTCTCTTCGTGGCAGGAGCTCAATGCGTCGCACCGGGAGATGGTGGATGGTCAGATCGTTCCGGACCCCAACGAAGAGCAGTTGATCTACCAGACCTTGCTTGGTGCCTGGCCGCTCGATCGCGCGGAGTTCGGCTCGTTTGCGGATCGCATCAAGGAATACATGACCAAAGCGATGCGTGAGGCGAAGGTCCACACCCACTGGATTGCCGTCAACGAAGAGCACGAGCAGGCGGTGTTGCGATTTGTCGAGCGAATCCTGGAGGCCGATCCAGGCGGACCATTCTTTAGAGACTTGCTGGCCTTCCAGACCCGGATTTCCAGCTTTGGCGCCTGGAACAGTCTTTCCCAGGTTGCCCTGAAGCTGACCAGCCCCGGATTTCCGGACATCTATCAGGGCAACGAACTGTGGGACTTCTCGCTGGCAGACCCGGATAATCGACGAGCGGTGGACTTCGAAGCACGCGAGCGTTATGTCGAGCAGATTGCGACAACCTCCCCCGATGATGTTCCCGAGCTCGTCCAGCAATGGCGCGATGGTCGGATCAAGATGCTGGTGACTTCTCGACTTCTGCGAGACCGCTACCACCAGCCGGAGCCGTTCCGGTCAGGGTCATACATGCCGCTGGAAGTATCAGGTGACAAGGCCGAGAACATCATCGCGTTCGCCCGGCAGTCCGGAGATTCCTGGGCAATCACTCTGGTCCCCCGCCTGACTGCACGGCTGGTCGGCCCGGATCAGCCGCCGGTTGGTGAGGAAGTCTGGCGCGATACCCAACTGAAGCTGCCCGCAGAATCCCCGTCCACCTGGGTGGATGTGATCACCGATGAGTCGCAGGAACGTGGCCCAGACGGAGCCATCCGGGTGGCTGACATTCTCAAGCGCGCACCGGTTTCGGTGCTACGATCGACCTAACGACCGAACAGACCCTGCAAAAGGAAACGAGGAGCCGTTTTGAAGTTTGATCCCGCTCAGATGGAGAGCCCGGACATCTATAAGGTGCTGTCCGGGATTGTGATCCCGCGCCCGATCGCCTGGGTGTCGACCGTTGGCCCGGATGGCGTCCCGAACGTTGCACCGTACAGCTTCTTCCAGCCGATTACCCCGAGTCCACCGCATATCTCCTTTTCGGCGGGATCTCGCGAAGGCATCAAGAAGGACACCGAGACGAATATCGAAGCGTCAGGCGAGTTTGTGGTGAACATCGTCAACAGCGATATTGCCCGGCGGATGGCGATCAGCGCGCTCGATTTCTCTCCGGAGCAGAATGAGTTCGAAGCGTCCGGGTTGACCCTCGGAGCCTGCGATGTGGTCTCTGCCCCACGTGTTGCTGAAGCCCCGGCAAGTCTCGAGTGCCAGATGCGCCAGATGATCCCGATCGGCGACGAGCGCTACGGCGCCACGCTGATTATTGGCGAGGTTGTCCGGTTCCACGTGCGCGATGATCTGGCACTGGACAACTTCCGGATCGATTTCGGGAACCTCGATGCCGTCGGACGACTGGCCGGCGACTGGTACTGCTCCACCACCGAGCAGTATGATCTTCCTCGTGCGAAGTATCAGAAGGAATTGTCGGACTGGTTCGAGTAGCCGGGAGGATGCACCATGGCCTATTTCATTCTGCAGTATGAAGTCGTTGATGATTTTGTCGAGCGAAGGGCCGCGATTCGCGAGGAACACCTCGGGCTCCTCCGGGAAGCCCAGCAGCGTGGAGAATTGATCCTGGCCGGAGCCGTAGGCGATCCTGTCGACGGTTCGCTGCTGGTGTTTCGGGCCGATGATTCTTCACCGGCCGAATCGCTGGCTCGCAACGATCCCTACGTCATCAACGGCCTGGTGACGAACTGGACCGTGAAGCCATGGAACGTGGTGATCGAGTAAGCTCTACTGCCCTGCTCGATCAGGTACGGTCCCGGCGGCGCTTGTTTGCCCGCTCGGCTCGCTCGGCCATAGCCGCTTCAACGGCTTTGTCCAGCCGCTCATCCAGCTGTTCGGCGTCGAACCCGGGACCGACTGCGTCAATAATCCAGGTCGTGGCGTCGGCGGTGATCTCCGGCGTCAGTGGATGTTTTGCCCCGGCAAGCGCGGTAGCGACCATCAGCAGATCACTGTCCGACACCTGCTCATCGGCCAGCGATTTGGCCCGACCAATAAACTTCAACTGGTCATCTGGCCCACCTGGTTTGCCGCGCACCGTGAGTTGAGCACCGAGCAGTCTCCAGAGGTCGGAATTGCGCTTCTGACGCTTGCTGCCATCACCGTGAAAGGCCGTTACGATCTCGGCAACTCGATCGATAGACGGCTCCTCACCTACTTCATCAAGCGCGATCATGGCGACGTCGATATGGCGAGGTGAGACCCGCCAGCCTGCGGTTTTTCGGACGTCGTTGAGTACCTGACGCTGATCGTAGGCGTCCGGGTCTCCCATCTCTTCTGGTTCGGGTTGATTCGATTCGTTCACTGGTTGGCTCCTTACATCGAGCAGTTCGTTAAAGGTAAAGGTAGTTCGTCGCGAGTCTCGTGCCGGGCCTGATTTCGCCGGGCTTTCGTATATGGTTAGAATGATGGCACACAAATTTCGAAACAACGGGCAGGTAATGAAAAGAGTGGAGAGCGCATGACTTCTGACCACCGGCGACACAGCTATTGGCTCGAGACCATCGAAGACGACCTCACACCGAGGCCGTCACTGGATGGATCGCACACCGTGGACGTGGCGATTCTCGGCGCCGGTCTCACCGGCCTCTGGACAGCATACTATCTGCTGCAACATGAGCCAGGACTGAAGGTAGCGATTGTCGATAAAGAGATCGCCGGATTCGGAGCCTCTGGCCGTAACGGCGGCTGGCTCTCGCCGGGGTTCCCGGTGTCGATCTCGGAGCTGGAGCATCGGTTTGGTCGAGAGCTCGCGGTTGATCTCTATCAGGCGATGGTCGGCGCGGTGGAAGAGACGCTCCGGGTGCTCGAGACCGAAGGGATCGCAGCTGATCAGGAGCAGGCCGGGTCTATTCGCATGGCGCGCGGTTCTCACCAGTTGCCGGCAGTCGAGAATACGATCCGGACATTCGAGCGGCTCGGACTGGCGCAGTATGCCCAGTCGATGGACGCCGCTGACGTGGCGGATCGAGTCCGGGTGACTCAGGCACTGAAAGGTGTCTTCAATCCGACGACGGCGTCGGTCAACCCGGCGAAGCTGGTCCGGGGGCTGGCTCAGGCAGTTGAGCGCAAAGGCGCCACGATCTATGAGCGCACCCGGGTGCTCGACTATGAAACCGGCGATTTCCCCCGATTGATGACGACTCGTGGCGATCTGCGGGCAAATGTCATTGTGCTGGCTGGCGAGGCGTATCTCAGCCAGTTGCCGAAGCAATCCCGCTCATTGATCCCTGTCTATTCCCTGATGACCCTCACCGCCCCACTGACTGATGCACAGTGGGACGAGATCGGCTGGGCGCAGCGATACTGCATCGGCTCCTCCCGATTTACCGTCGATTATCTGGCGAAGACGGCCGATGGCCGTATTGCGGTTGGTGGACGTGGCGCCCCCTATCACTTCGGGTCGCGGATCGATGAAGCCTATGATCGCGATCCCGAGACCCACGCGTCACTGCAGAAGATGGCGCGAGAGTGGTTCCCGGCGCTCAGGGACGTCCCATTTACCCATTCCTGGGGTGGCCCGCTTGGTGTGCCGCGTGACTGGATGCCGAGCATGAGCTATCGCCCGGCCGATGGTCTGGCCTGGGCTCGCGGCTACACCGGGCAAGGCGTTGCCACGTCGAACCTCTCCGGTCGGGTCCTGGCCGATCTGATCGGTGATCGTGATTCTGAATTGACCCACTTGCCGCCGGTTAATCACCAGAGTCCGGACTGGGAGCCCGAGCCGCTGCGATGGCTGGGTGTTCGATTCGTGCAGTCTGGCTACCGTGAGCTCGATCGACGGGCTGAAGAGACCGGTCGGCCACCATCTGGTCGTAGTCTGGCAGAGCGACTCGGCCGGCATTAGGCTGGATTCATCCGGTGCTGGATTGAATCTGGAGTGGGCGCGGCTCAGCCGTATGCCTTCTGATGGGCCTTTTTGCGACGAAGGTAGTCGGCATCCTGGCGGATCTCATCCCACTTCGCTTTGAAGATCGCGGCGGACTCGGCTTTCTGCTGGTCGATGTCCCGCTCGTTGACTGCTCCATCCGAGTCGTATTTTCGCCCTCCGGGATAGTTGGCGTAGCGTCGGGCGCGGGTATAGCCCATTTGAATGAACTTGCGGGCCATGTCCATTCCTACGAAATCGTCAGCGTCCCGGTACTGTTCGAAAAGCTCTGCCAGTTTGTCGCACGATTCCCGGGCGATTTCCGGTGTTTTGAATCGCCAGTGAGGTAGTAACTCGCTCTTGTACGGTTCCACGAGAAGCACCCCCTGCTCACCACGGCCGACGCGGTAGAGATGCGGGTTCTCGCGTAGATCAAGAGTGGCATAATCGAGGTCATAGTCGAACGGCATCGCCTGTTCCCTGATTCAGTCGGACAAAACGGTCCTCACTGATCACTATGTCAAGCCCGGTGCCATGAATCCCGAGGGGTGGGACTGGACGCCGGGCGCTGGATTCCGTACATTAGAGGTCGAGAGCGATTGAACTGCCGGTAACGGCATGGTTCCGGATGCAAACGGGAGATCACACGATGGATAATCTGGCGCGAATCCTTTCAGGACTGATTCACATCGCCATTATTGGCACGATGGTGGCTGCCCCGATTCTCATTGCGCTGCTTGTGGTGATCATCCTGGTCCTTCACTAGGCTCCGGTTACGCTCAGGAGATCACCCCGTTCTGCCTGAGTTCCTGGATTGCCACCGCATCGTATCCGAGCTGCCCGCCGAGCACCTCCTCAGTGTGTTCGCCGAGCAATGGCGGGTATCGCCGCACTGATGGTGGCGTCTCCGACATCAGAAACGGAATCCCGGCCAGCTTAATCGTCCCGGCGGTCGGATGCTCGATCTCAACCACCATATTCCGATGCTGCGCCTGCGGATGCTCGAACACGCGATCGAGCGTGTTGATCGGCCCGCACGGAATCCCCGCTGCACTGATTTCCTCCAGCCAGTCATCAGCGTCTCTGGTTTCCAGCACCGAGTTCAGAATCGGGATGAGTTCTTCCCGATTGGCGACTCGTGATGGGTTGTCTTTGAACCGGGGATCGGTGACCAGGTGTTCCAGGTTCAGAATTCGGCACAGGGAGTGGAACTGACGCTCGTTGCCTGCCCCGATAATGATCCACAGATCTCTGGCACGGAATGTCTGATAAGGAACGATGCTCGCGTGCGCATTGCCGTGGCGTTCTGGAAGTTCACCGGTTGTCAGATAGTTGCTGCCGACATTCGCTAGCCAGGCGATCGCCGAGGTAAAGAGCGCGGCATCGATATGCTGTCCTTTTCCGGTGGAGTGCCGGGCATGCAGTGCAGCCATAATCGCGTTAGATGCGAACAGTCCGGTCGTGATGTCGACGATCGCCACGCCGACCTTCATCGGTTCCCCATCGATCTCGCCGGTAATGCTCATGATCCCGGCTTCACCCTGAGCGGCGAAATCGTAGCCAGCTCGTGAGGCATACGGGCCGTCTTGCCCGTATCCGGTGATCGAGCACCAGATCAGACGCGGGTTGATCTCCTTCATCTGCTCGTACCCGATGCCCATGCGATCGAGTGAGCCGACTTTGAAGTTCTCAACGACGATATCGGATTCACGGGCGAGATCCTGCAGGATCTTCTTACCCTCTTCCGACTTGAGATCGAGGGTGATGCTCCGCTTGTTGCGATTCACGCAGAGGAAATAGGCGCTCTCGGTGCCTGCCCAGGGTGGTCCCCATGTCCGGGTGTCATCGCCGGTACCGGGCTGTTCTACTTTTATGACGTCTGCGCCGAGATCGCCAAGGGTCATCGTGCAGTATGGTCCGGCAAGAACGCGGGAGAGATCGAGCACCCGCACGCCGTCAAGTGGTTGTTGCATGTGAAACGTTGCTCCTGTCGTTGTCG
Source organism: Sphaerobacteraceae bacterium (assembly GCA_007695115.1). Taxonomy (GTDB): domain Bacteria; phylum Chloroflexota; class Chloroflexia; order Thermomicrobiales; family Thermomicrobiaceae; genus SLMJ01. The sequence goes on along the minus strand of REEK01000132.1, from coordinate 73,154 downwards.
CGAACTGATGTTCAGCCATCAATCGTTGCGCGATAGCGTGCTCAGCCTAGCACAGCAATCCACCTGTGCAAGCAGTGGTACCTGTGACTCGTCGTCCACCCGGGTAGACCTGCTCGCCAGGTGGATCGTGAATCGGGACGACGAACGCTCGGAAATGCGGTAGTCTGCAGCATCACTACGTTGTTCGAGTACAGAACATTGCGCTGAATGGAGCCGACTGATGCCGATCAATACCCCGACCTTGCGGCAGCAATTCCCGATCACCGAGACGTGGAATTACCTCAATCACGCCACCCACGGTCCGTTTCCGATCAGTACCGCGACGGCGATTGCCGATCTCGCCCACTCATGGACTCAACCCGCGGATCTCGACCATAGCGGCAATGATAAGACGGTGGATGCGGTTCGGCAGATGATCGCCGGGATGGTCAATGGCCAGGCCGAAAATATGGCCTTTACCGGAAGTCTGGCCGAGTCGATGAGCCTGGCAGCAGCCGGAATCGACTGGAAAGACGGCGACAACTGCGTAATTCCCGAGCAGGAGTTCCCGTCCGTGGTCTATCCGTTCCTGAATCTGGGACATCGTGGGGTTTCTGTACGGTTTGCTCCGAAAGGCGCTGATGGATTCACCAGCCTGGATGAGATACGGGCGGTCACCGATCAGCGCACGCGGGCGATCGTGGTCAGCCATGTCGAATTCATGAGTGGATTCCGCAACGACCTCTCGGCGCTGGCTCAGATGGCGCACGATCTGGATGCCGTGTTGATTGTGGATGTTACCCAGTCGCTCGGGCCGTGTGAGATCGATGTCCAGGCCAGTGGCGTCGACGTCATCGCCGCGCATTCCTACAAATGGTTGATGGCGAGCTACGGTGTCGGAGTGACGCATCTTTCCGACCGGGCGATCGAGCGGATTCGTCCCACCTACGCCGGACGGCTCTCGGTCGATCTCGGATTCGAGGATCTGGGTTACGAACTTCGCTGGCGTGAAGGTGCCGGTCGCTACCAGGCCGGTGGAATGAACTGGATCACGCTGGCCGGCCTGCGAGCTTCTCTGGATGTGATTACCTCGATGACTCCAGCCGATATCGCTGAACACACGGTCCGATTGACTGATCGATTCCTCGATGGCCTTGAGCAGCGCGGGCTGGAGATTCGTTCCAGTCGAGATCCGAAGCATCGTTCGGCGATCGTGGCGTTCACGACTGGCAGTGAGCAGGCTGACGCTGATCTGGTGCAGAAACTCGAGGCCCAGAAGATCTCGGTGGTCCAGAGAGGGCTCGGAATCCGGGTTTCGCCATACTTCTACAATACTGAAGACGAGATCGATCAGCTCCTCGAAGCGCTGCCACACTGAGCGATGGTTGCCTGATCCCTCGAAACAGGTTAGGATTGAGATATACCCTGCAGGGGTATAATGATCAGGCATTCAGAATAGCTTTGCGTGAGAGGGAACACCATGACTGAACGAACTTACACGGTGCCAGATGTCAGCTGTGAGCATTGCGTCAGCGCAATTACCAAGGAACTGACGCAGATCAACGGGGTACAGGTCGTCAATGTCGATCTGGAGACGAAGAAGGTCACCGTTGTCGCTGATGACTCAGTTGCCGATCAGCAGATTCGTGAAGGTATCGATGAAGCAGGCTTCGACATCTCGGCATAGCTGTAGTTGACATAACAGGTGAGCATGCCGCCGGAACTACCTTCCGGCGGCTGTTCTGTTCCCGCCTACAGGGGAGGGGAGCCGTCGCCTGAATTGCGGCGGAACAGCCCTCCGAAGATCGCGCCGCCAACCAGCACACCCAGCACTGCCCAGGTTGCCGCTTTGCCTCCAGTGCTCGCTACTGCATTATCGATCGGCTCCCGGTACAGATCGAGTGGGTGATCGCCGCGCTCCATCACGGGTGCGCTGCCATGAAGACGGCGCATCACTGCGGCGTTGATTTCGCCACCAAGCACAATCACAATGCTGCTGATGTACAGGAACAGAAGCAATACCAGAATACCGCCCAGAACACCGTAGGCACTTCCCGGATCGGCGAGGGAAAGATAGATGCTGAAAGCATAGCTCGCTACCAGCCAGACAATTGTGGCGATGATGCTACCCGGCAGAATTGCCGCGCGATTGACTCGTTCCGCTGGCGCAAACTTGTAGAGCATTGCCAGCGCTCCCATGAACATGATGAGCAGGACTGGCCAGCGAACAATATTCCAGAGAAGCGTGAAGAGGTCGCCCAGGTTGAAGAATCCGGCGATCTCGTTTCCGATTGCTTCACCAAACACCAGCAGAGCGAACGAACTGATCATCAAGAGACTCAGCCCAAGGGTCAAAGCTAGCGAAACTCCGCGCTGAACCACAAAGTTACGATCATCTTCCAGACCGTGTGCCCGGTTGATCGCCTTGACAATAGCGGCGATCGCGTTGGAGCCAGACCAGAGGGCCAGGATCAGACCGAAGGAGAGGAGTCCGACGCCACCCTGTTCTTCAACGGACTGGAGTACCAGCTCCAGCGTTCCGAAGACTTCTTCAGGCAGTCCATCTTCCGCCCGGTCCAGGAGTCGATCGAAGGCATCTATCCCGGTGTACTGCGATGCGACTGCAGATATGGATGCAAAGAAGATCATCAGGGGCGGGAGCGCAAACACAAGACGGTAGGCTGCCTCTGCAGCCATGCCAGTGCCGTCGTCGCCCATAAATCCCTGTACTGCTTCCTTGAGAATCCCGATGGGATCCCGGTAGAATTCTTTCATTGCTCCCTGCTCCCCACTCACAATAGCTTGATTCCCCTGAATGCAATCCCTGTTCCGCGACGCAGCACACATCTCGCCCGGGAATCGATGTGTCGATCAGGTTGCGTCCCGGCGAGTGGTGGACAATACTCCATACGCTGTGCGGTTCGGCAGCTGTGGGAAGGTCGATGGTGGTTAGCCCGGCGTTGGAAATCGTCCGTTATCGGAGTCTCCTTCGGAATCTGGTTGCGAAGGATCTGAAGGTCAGGTACAAGAACTCGGCGCTCGGGTTCGTCTGGTCTCTCCTCAATCCGCTGCTGCTGATGCTGGTGTTTACCTTTGTATTCACGCAGCTGCTCGATCAGCAAATCCCGGATTTCCCCGTTTTTGTGCTGACTGCGCTGCTTCCCTGGACCTGGACCGCTACCGCCGTTTCGGTGGGCACCAGCACGCTGATCGACAACGCTCCACTGATCAACAAGGTCTATTTCCCACGCTACCTGTTACCAGTCTCGGTGGTCATGTCGACCGGAATGAACTTCGTGCTCGGGCTCCCGGCACTGTTTCTGTTGATGGCGGTCTTCGGCAGGCCGTTTACCCAGTGGATGCTCTACATTCCGGTCATCATCCTGGTGCAGGGTATTTTCCTTATGGCGCTGGTGCTGTTTCTGGCACCGTTGCACGTTCATCTTCGCGATACGATGGTGGTGGTAGATGTCGGCCTGACTGCCTGGTTCTTCCTCACGCCGATTCTGTACTCAGTGGAGATGATCGTTCCGGAGCTTGCGGCCTGGATGTACCGGATCAACCCGATGGCGGCGATCGTCGCCGAGTATCGAACGATTCTCTACGAGGGTGGGGTGCCGGATCCACTCTTTATGGGGAGAACCGGTGTCACTGCGCTGATCATGCTGGTGCTGGCCTATCTGTTTTTCAAGCGCCTGAATAGAAACATCGGGGAGCATCTCTAACTAATGGCCTTGCCACGACGTCGAACACAACGCGCTGATGTTGCGGTGGAGTTCCGGGACGTGTCCCGACGATTCATGCTCTACCACGAGCGGCGAAACTCGTTTCAGGACTGGTTCATCGGATTGATTCGCCCACGAGGCAACGCCGAGGAGTTCTGGGCCTTGCGCGACGTCAGTTTCAGCGTCGGCTGGGGCGAATCGCTTGGCGTGCTGGGCCGCAACGGCGCCGGGAAGAGTACGCTGCTCAAGCTGGTGACGCACATTCTCGAACCGACCAGCGGTGAGATCTCGCTCAACGGGGATACCCACGCCATGCTGGAGCTTGGGGCGGGGTTCCATCCGGAACTTTCCGGGCGAGACAACGTGTATCTCAACGGCAGCATCTACGGGCATGATCGCCAGACGATGGCGGAACGGATTGACTCGATTGTCGAGTTCGCCGACCTCGAGCAGTTCATCGACACCCCGGTAAAGCATTATTCGTCTGGCATGTTCATGCGGCTCGGATTTGCGATCGCGGTCCACATGGACCCGGAGATCCTGGTCATCGATGAAGTGCTGGCGGTTGGCGACGCCAATTTTCAGGCAAAGAGCCACCGGGCGCTGCATCAGCTCAAGGATCAGGGGACGACAATCCTGTTCGTTTCCCACAACGCCGAGCAGGTCCGGAGTTTCTGCGACAAGGCGATTCTGCTGGAGAATGGACGCCTGATCGATAGTGGCAAGGCCGAAGACGTGGTCGATCACTACGAGCGCTTGCTGGCTGGTTCGTCTGGAACGGACTCCATGGAGTTGATGCGACTGCGAGTGCTCGATCGCGACGGCCGCTCAGCTGAGACGGTGATTGGCGGGGATGACATCGAGTTCGAGGCACTCTTGCGCGTCTCCGGAGACAGCATACCGGGCGATCTGACGCTGGGGATCGATGTCTATGACGCGGATGGCGTTCATCTCTTCGGGAGATCCTCCGCCGTACCGACTGAGCTGCCGATGAACGAAGTCGATGGTGGCAAGCTGGCAACGGCAAAGGGGCGGATTCACCGGATGCCGATCAGGTCCGGCGAGCTGCATCTGGTGGCGACACTCCAGCGCGCTGGTGACGCCGAACAGGTGCTTGGGCGCAGCGAGACCAATGTTGACGTCACGCCTCCGGCGATCTCCGCTGAGCGAGGCATGCTTCATCTGGATCAGGAGTGGCACTGGGCGGCCGATGGTCGGGTGCAGGTTGATCAGAAAGACGGGAAGTGAGGACGACAGACATGGATGATGTTCAACGCTGGGCCGGTCTCTACCGGGTTCTCGAGGACGGAATGGACATCGGAACCGAAGCCTGGACGCGAGAGGTCGGCTCGGATCAGATCAGGCTGACGTCCTTCATCACCCGGAGCGATGACGCGGAGTTCGAAGAAGAGATCGAGATCATCCTGGAGCCAGACTGGCGTCCGCTGCAAGTCAACATCGATCGAGAGACGAGCGAGGGGACCCGCCGCTACGTCGGACGACGGGTCGGTAATTCCTGGATCAGCCAGGTGATTCGTGAGAGCGGACCGATGCGGACCGCTACCCTGGCGTTCGATGAGTCCACCCATGTGGACTACTTCACGGCCCACACCAACAGTGTCAGTATCCAGCGATTGCCGCTGAATCCGCGTTCCGGGCAGGAGATCGACGTTGTGTTCATCGATCCCGATACCTGGACGCCATCACTGGTGCGCCAGAAGTACGCCCGCCAGGATGACCCGGAGCAGTTCGAGGTCGCCGGGGTGATGGCGACCCGGGAGTGGCTGTACCAGGGGATGTCCGGGGTCGAATTTCGCATCTGGACTGATGATCTGAACATTATCCTCAGCTACGAGGATACGTTCGAGACAGTCGAATACCACACGGTAGTGTAGGTCGGGTTATTGGCTGGATTCCAGCGATTGGACGACCGTCTCGAACAATGCCCGGGCCTGGTCGACCTGAGCATGATCGGCATCCGGCTGGTAACCAGATGTCAGTGAGATGGCGATCAGGAACTCTTCGTCGAGCAGATACGCGACATCGACCAATGCACCTTCCTGCGACATCGTTGCCCGAACCAGCGCGCGCCCTTCGATCTCACTGATACTCCAGATCCGTGCGCTATCCCGTCCGCTGAATACATCATCGGCGAACGCATCTGGATCGGTCCCGAAATCATTCTCTTCAACCGAGATCGCCAGTTGGAGCGGAACATCGGGGTCTGCCGGAGCGAGTTCAGCTCGATAGCGATCCTCGGAATCGGACTGGACGGCGGTCCCCCAGTCCTCCGGGTGACTGATCATCCACTCGCCGGGCAAATTCGTGGTTTCCCATGTCTCCGTCTGCTCGCGCAGATCACTCATCCGGCGTTCGCGATCTTCCATCCAGGCGATAACGTACCACTGGCTGACGGCCTGGAACGTTGCGTCCCCGTTCGGTGAACTGTCATTGACCAGGATTCCGCAGAAGTTCCCGTCGTGGTCGGTGAGCGCACCGCCGACGAACCCGGGAATCAGGTTCATGTCAGTGTCGTAGATCTGTGTTCCCCGAACCCGGTAGTCGCCATTCTCCTCAGGCTGCGTCGTCCCGGCGATCGAACCATTGATTCGGCCTGGCTCGTCCGGGGCACCGTCGTACCCGTTGGCAAACACCTCGGTGCCATCGCTGGGACGCTCGGTACTCGGCTCGATCTTCACCAGATCGGTTTCCGGGATCTTTAGCATTGCCAGACCGAGACTCTGATCGGTACTGACCAGAGCAGGGCGATGGGTTTGACCGTCGGGCAGGAGCACCTCCATCGAGCTATCGATAACATCGATCGATGTCAGCAGAAAGCCATCCTCGGAGATGATCACCGCGCTGCCGAGCAACTGTCCAGGGTCATCACGATCGCGGATGGGCAGGACTGACGAGCGGACCGAGCGATCCGTCGTTGAACTGACAGGTGTAGAAGCCGGGGTAGGGGAAGCACCGGAGATCGTTGAATTGTTGTTCGATCCGATATCGATACATCCACCGAGCGTCAGGGCACAGATGATCAGGATCGTTGACGCGATTGTGTTTCCCGGCTGAAGACGAAGCCATGATGCTGAACGGAGAGTTTCGAACACGAAACGCAAACTCCTGAGTTACCGGGTGAGATCGAAACGTAGACAACGACGCTGCATCGGATTCTACGTCTCAGTGTCTTTATGGACAAGCAGGTTTCTGCATCAACCGAAGGTCCTGTCTCGCAGGCGTACTTATCGCCGATTATCCCGATTTCACGGGCAAATGTGGACTGAGAGCGGTGATGAAAGTCCCCCGGAACTCCGTACTCTTTTCCCTGTCGCACATGTGTCCTGGCGTCGTAGACTGCAGTTATGCGCAGGACGAAGCGACGTGTATCGCCAGAAACGACGACAGGAAAACGAATGCGACACTGGATCGAACCAACCCGGGTCTTGCTGGTGGACGATGACCCCGCCTTCGTTGGACGGGCGAAAGAAGCCCTTTCGTCGCTAGTCAGACTGCGAACCGTTAGCAGCGGTACCGCAGCACTGTCGACCGTTCCGCTGTGGAAGCCAGACGTCATCCTTTTTGATCTTCTGATGGTGGATATCGACGGCTTCACGTTTCTGGAGCGATTGTCCGAACGCTCGCTGGATCACCATCCACATGTGCTCTGTATTATCGATGGGCGAGGTGCCGGAACCCGTGTGTGTCCGCTGCCGAACTGGCGTGTAGGGACGCTGGTCAGATCGTCCGGAGTTCACGAACTCCGATCCGCGGTGCGGCAGGCTATCCGCTGGCGTAATTCGGACGTGAGCGTTCTGGATTACGGAACTTGTCCCCGGACTATTCGTCCGACCGCGCAAAATTGATCTGATCGCTAATGGTGATGTGTACCCCGTCACGCTTCATCTCTTCGATGGCGTGACCTGAATCTCCCGGATTGACATCGACACCACGCACAGCGTCGACAATCAGATGCGTCCGAAAGCCGGCTTTTACGGCATCCAGAGCGCTGGCCCGCACGCAGTAATCGGTAGCCAGTCCACCAACGAAGACCTCCTCGATATCCTCGTCATGCAGCGTTTCGGCTAGTGACTTTCCATCGTCCGTCTTGCCTTCGAATGCGGAGTAGCCTTCATCCTCTTCCGGATCGTCTCCTTTAGTGATCACCACAACATCGGCAGGCAGTTCCAGATCTTTGTGGAACTCGGCTCCAGTGGTTCCCTGAATGCAGTGTGGAGGCCACGGGCCGCCCCATTCCTGAAAATGAGCACTTTGCTCCGGATGCCAGTCCCGCGAAGCCACCACGGGATACCCGGCAGCCTGGAACTTCTCGATGGTTCTGTTCAGGACCGGCACCACGGCATCACCATCTTCAGCGGGAAGTGCACCGCCGGGACAGAAATCGTGCTGGACATCGACAATCAGTAGCGCACGCTTGATCGACATAACTGGCAATCATCCTTTCAAACTATTCACGAGCGGAGACGGCTCGGGATCGAACATCGTCTCTCTCAATCTTGCCAGTCAGGGGGTCCGTATGTCGCAGCCGGATTCCGCGATCAGGAGTATTCGACCTGTTTCGGCTGCGCGGTTTCTCCGGAGTGACTGCGCCACTCCCGAATCGATGTCACCAGTCTCGGCACGAGGAACCAGGTTGTAAAGGCGAGGGCTGCTCCGGCCACGACGTCGAGCACGAAGTGGTTCCCGGTTCCGACAACCGCAAGGCTCATCAGAATCGGGAAGATCGTCCCGAGGATCCAGTGCCGGCGTTGTCGCCCGATAGCGATGACCCCGATCCCGACGAAGACCGCAAATCCCACGTGGAGGCTCGGCATAGCCGCATACGGGTTGTAGAGCATCTCGATACTGTTCTGGTGGTAGTCGACCGGGCTATACGCAGCCAGCGTGTCCACGAATCCGCTCGATGTGAAGAATCGTGGAGGAGCCATCGGAATCAGCGTATAGGTAATCAATCCCGCAGCAAGCATCCCGAGAAAGATGTTTCGTACATCCGGGTAACGATCGTGGTGCCAGATGAAGACCCAGAGGGCGAAGAGGATCAACGCCGGCATGTGGGTATAGACATAAATCGAGTTCGCGGCCCAGATAAGCCAGTCATGCTGCAGAATCAAGCTCTGAAAGCTGAGCTCCCAGGAGATCCCCATCCAGTTCTGTAGCTGCATGAGCTGATGAGCATTGTGGAACGCGTCGGCAGAGCGCCCCGATACCAGTCCGCGCGTCGTGAAGTACGCCATGAACAGGCCAACGACGATGGTGATCTCCAGGACACCTCGTCTGGCCAGATATCCGGCGCTGTATTGATTTCGCTGATCGCGAGTACCTGTGTTGTTCAAACAGTTTTTCCGTTGTGTTCCTGCATCGAATGTTCGAGCATATGAGGGTAGCGTGGTCAAGTGGTGCGATTGAGACGAACATCCCGCCTCATACTAAACTCCTGATGGAGTACCACGGTTACGCGTTTCAACGATTCTCAGAAGTTGCTGATTCCTGTTGTATAAGAGCAATTCATGTACCCCGATTACAGTGAGGTTGCAGAATTGTTCGCGGTGCCCTAGAATACTGTACGAACGCGTGTACGTACAGTCTGGCGGTCTGGTAACGCTTCTGGAGGGTAACCGTGATGAATGTGGCGTCCGATCTGACGATCAGCGAGACAGTAGAGCAGTTTTTTGCTGATCTCAGGCTTTCTCCCCGTACGAAGAAGACCTATCGTGCGGCAATCAATCGGTTCCTGGCATTCGTGCATGAGGAGCATGACCTTGATCCCAATGGGCGCACCGTTCTGGCGCTGAACGAGGAGCACGTAACAGATTTCGTTGCGCGAATTATGCCGGCCGATATCCGGGCTCCTGAAGAGGTCTCTCAGATGCGCACCGCTCAGACGCAACTCGCGGCGATTCGGAAGTTCTACGGCTATCTTTCTTCCTATGATCTCAATCCGGATATCTCGACCGAGAAGCTCCGCACCCGGATTCAGGCGATGATGCCCCGATTCTCGCCGCCGCCACCTGATGTCCATACGTCGGATCTTGACCTGATTGTCGAGTACGTCAAACGGATGCCGCATGACTCCAGTCCCAGCAAAGAGCTGCGACGTCGGAAAGTCCGGGCGATGATCCTGTTTCTGTATCGAACCGGAGTCCGGGTATCCGAACTCTGCGGTCTGCGGAGGCGGGATGTCGATCTCAACGCCGGGACGGCCGGGATCTACCGGGCCAAAGGCGGTAAGAGTCGAACCGTGCATTTTGATGCTGAAACCGCCGAAGCGCTGGTCGCCTACTGGACGGCCCGTAAGGACGTCGGACGAGCGATGGGGAACTATCCGGCATTCAGCGGCCGGGATCGGATCGGTGAACCCGGTAACGCGATCAGCCCACGAACCGTGGAGCAGATCGTCGCCGACCTCGGTTCAGCGGCAGGTGTAGAGAATCCGATTACGCCGCACTCCTTCCGGCACGGACTGGCTACCGAGCTGGTTCGACGTCGAGTGCGAGAGTCCACCGTGCAGACGATCCTGGGTCACGCATCGCCAGCCACCACGCGCATCTATGTCCACAAGACAGCGATGGAAGTGGCAGACGAATACCAGGAAGCCTTCGGCGATTACCGCCCACCAATCGGCGCGGATTAGGGCAGGCACCTGTCGTCCAGCGTAGATGTCATCCCGAGCGGAGTCGAGGGATCTACGAGTCTCGCCAGCGATCGACCTGCATGGGGACATCTTTGCCCCGGACGTCAGAGATCTCTCCACTTCGGTCGAGATGACAAATCCGGCAGGGGCGCCGACCCCTAAATGGAAACGTGTAATGTCCCCCTCTCCCAACATTGGGAGAGAGCCTGTTCCGAGCGGAGCCGAGGGAGTCCGGGGGTGAGGGCCGTTGTCCCCTCACACCGCTCTGGCGTATTTCTCCACGTACTCGTGAAGATTCCGGTGCATCTGCTGATTGGTCACCACACGGGTGACGCCGGCCGCCTGTGCTTCCTTGCGTGCGTCCAGATCCTTGTGCGGACCGAAGGCAACGATCGGCGGGGCGCTCTCCGACTCAAGGATCGGCTCCAGCGCGCTCCAGTCGGGTTTCGCTCCCAGATCGATCAGCACCAGCACTGGGTCTGACGATTCCACCGTCGAGAGCAGTTCAGGTTCACGTTTGACCAGCAGCGGTTCGTATCCCGCCTTCGTCAGTTCGTTCTTTACCTTCACCGAAAAGAACAGATCCCGGATCATCACCACGATCTTGTCAGCGCTCTGCGGTTCACTCATTCGTTGGCATCTCCAGGGTGTCTACGATGTTTCGGGCTTCGGTCAGCCAGGAGTGATCGGTGTCATCGGGAACCGAGCATCCATTGGCAAGGATAAACTTTCGCCCGCCGGTCTGCTTGAGGGCATCCTCGGCTTCTTCGCGGATCTTCTCGACGGGTCCGTTGGAGAGCGGGCCGAACTCGTGCCAGCCGCCCATCAGGCACTTGCTGGTTTTCGCCCGGGCCTCGCGCAGGCTCGGACCAGCCAGTCGATCACTCCAGCTGACCACCTGCACGGGGTAATCCAGCACATCATCGAACATCAGATTGTCGTCACCGTGGACGTGCATGATGTTGAGCCAGCCGTCGATCACTCCCTGCAGCGCCATCAGATCATAGGGCCGACCGAACTCCCGATAGAGCTCCCGGCTCATCAGGTCGGTGGTGCACCCCTGCAGGGCGAAGAAGATGCCATCGGCCCCGGCATCGATACACTCCTGCATATGAGCCCGCAGGTTCTCGGCGATGATCGAGAGCGCTTCGTGGATCACTATCGGGTTGTCGTGCAGCTGATTGACGAAATCCTCGCGAGTCTGGGCGAAGTTCAACGCCTCACAGAGCGGATTGAAGACGGTCATGATGATCGGCGTGTCGTCGCCAACCACCCCGCGCAGAGCCTGGATCGCGCTGACTCGCTGGTTGAAGAAACGGGAGCGCTCGATGTTGATCGACTCGATCAGGCGCCAGTCTTCCGGCGAATGGATCGACTTGTGAGGGAACGGGTAGGGGAGGTCCGGCATGACCTTCAGAATGTCCAGATCGAACTCTTCGGCGAAGAACGCGTAGGTCGCCTCGGCCATGAGACGGCCCGAGCCTTCCGGCCGAAAATGGTGCCAGAAGCAGACCGGAACTCTGTCCACTTCGTGACCGTGGACCGCGGACATCACGCGTTCGGTCTTCGTCATCTCGATGTTCAGGGACATGGGGATCTCCTCTCTGACGACAGTCCATCTGTAGGGAGATAGTGCAGCCTGCGCCAGGATCTGACACCGGCATGTTAGCGGGATAGTAGCACAGCGGCCAGCCGCGTCGTGCATGGGTGCACCAAACACTTCTTCGCCTCACTGTCATCCCGATTCGAGCCGAGATCCTGACGATCGATCTCTCGGGGTATCACGCCTGGCTCATTACGAATCCGGATCTATTTGAGCAAAAACGTACGCCCCGATTTCCCGCCAGGCCGTTGACAATCTGCCAGTCGATCCGGGCGCGTCTTCAGTCGTCGATCGGTCTGGTCAATTCCGCGATCTCCAGTACCGTATCTTCTTCGACCTCAACCGCCGAGAGACTGAAATGCATCCCATCCATTTCCCATATCAAGAGCACCATCGGGCGATCATTCTCGCTACCGATCTGTAGCTCGGCATCGTTCCCCTGAATCGTCACTTGACGTTCTTCCTCGATCCCAGGTGGCGGGGCAACTTCACCGAACCCATCCTGGCTCTGCGTGAAGTACATGCGCTGCCCCTCCGGTTCTTGCGCTGTAAGGGCAAGGTTCACAAACGGTGCCGAGTCTGGCCCGGACACAACCGGGCTCACTGGCTCCAGCCCGCCGAGCTCAAATGGTGCGTATAGCTGGAAATCGACATCGCTCTGCACTTCGCTGAGGACGTCTGCGGCACGGTCATCATCGGGCTGGTTGCCGGTTGACGAGGAGTCGCCGGACTGGTCCGACCCTTCGCCACATGCGGCCAGCATGCTCAGCAGCATAGTTGCCACAACCAGTGATTTGATCCCCATCAGGCCATCCCTGGTTCCGAAATACGGTTCGCCTCATGGCCAACTTCACCGAATGCTTGCATCCAACAGATAAAGGTTTGTCGCACCGTAACAGTCAATTGTATGACGGTCAACGATTGAGAAGAGCTGTACTACGAGCAAATTAAAACGTACGCCCCGGTGGGGGAACCGGGGCGTCAGGAGGGAAGGGATTGGGTTTGGGCGTTGGGATAGACGCCCGGAAGCAGCGGGATAACTGCTTCTAATTGAGATAATCCAGCCAGACATAAAGGGTTACGGTTAATTACCGTCGAATTCCAACAACGTCTGCTTCGCCAGGTAGCGTGAAGGTTACCCGGGTGCGTCCATCCTGATCGAGGATGGTGACCGCGTCACCATCGGCGTCGGATTCCCGTTGAATTACCACCAGTCGGGCGTCTGATGTGGCGATGATCCCATCAACGACTTCCCCAGTTTTCAGGCTGTTGATGATCTCGAGTTGTTCCAGATCGACCACCAATACGCCCGGCTCCCGGTCTTCCGGGTTTGCCACCACGTAGAGGTACTCTCCGCCCGGGCTGATCGCCACAGACGGCTCAATGGACCCACGCGCCTGTGCCGTTGCCGGTGCTGCGGCACCGAATACCCAGTCAAAGAATCGATCCAGCGTTGATGGATCATCATCCTCTTCCGGAAGCAGACTCCGTTGCCGGGTAAGTTCACCCGTTTGCAGATCGATCTCGGCAATCCGCAAGGATCGTGTGTTGACGACATAGAAGCTGGTCCCATCCGGACTGGCCACGCCATCGACCGCACCGGGGTGATCCCCGGCAATTGGCTCCAGATCGATCGAGTAATCAGCTTCCCCGGTTACCGGGTCCCAGACCACGAGCGATTGAGAGCCGTTCGACTCCGGTGGTGCGCACAATGAATATCGAACCGGCTCATCACCGGCCACATCGCCAATCGGTCCCGGATAGGCGAGCATACAGTGGGTGAGGGAGTCCTCGCGGGCATCGGTGCGCCGATACTGCGTGCTGATCTCCATGGTGTCCCGGTCGATCAGTGAGAGCCGATACCCACTGACGCTGGCCAGCTCCACCACCTGCTCTGTGACGAGTACCCGGCCATCCTGCCGGATCGAAATCTCGGCCCAGAAGCCGTTGCTGGCAATCGCCCCGTTGATCACCTGCTCGTTGCGGATTTCGCCGGTCAGCGGATCGGCCTCGGCGACCCATGAGATCCAGCCATCGCCAAGCTGGCGTGCCCAGTAGATGTAAGCAGCGCTCCCGTCTGACGCAATCGTGATTGCGGTGGCGATTGCCGGTTCCTGCTGGCTGCCGCTGTAGACGTTTGCCCGGACATCGCCGAGATTGATCGTGGAGAGCGAGTTTCCGCTGATCGCGTCCCGGATGGAGACGTGAAGCCGCCAGGTTCCGCCGTAGTTGCTGGAAATCGAGCCACGTTCCTGAATCGAGATCTCGGCTAGCCACCAGCGACCACCGACATCGAAGAGGTGTTCACCAGGCAGTTCCACAACACCACCAGTGTCGGGATCGACCCGGTAAAACGTGTTCCATTCGCCACTACGGATGAAGATCGGCTCGGAGGTTGTGGCCGGGGCCGGATCGTCGATGGCATCAACGATTGTGAAGTGATCGAACCGGGCGATATTGCCACTGTCATCATCGACCCGGATTTCGATCCACCATCGCCCGGGCTGATTGAGGGCCACGGCGACTTCGTAGGAACCTGGATCGCTGAGTTCTCGTCCGATTGTGGTGACGGTAGGTGGGGGTGGTGCGACATCCTGCGCGGTCGATGGCGCCCGGAGGAGCCCGCTGGCTCTGAGGCCAGAGACGGGGTTGCCGTCCGGATCTTCGATGCGAAAGCTGATCGTCGCCACGGAACCAGCGGTCGGCTCGTCCGGCTCGATCTCCACATCGACAAATCGGAGCGCCGCGTCGTCGCCCTGATCCGACATTTCATCGTCAGCCAGGACAGACGGGCTTATGAGGAATGCTGTAATCAGCATCAGGATGAGTGCGCGCACGATTCGCGCTGGCACGATTGAAATCTCCTTCGCCTCGACCTGACCCTCTGTTTGCGTCTGATTGTAACCGATCGTCTGGTTCCAGTTATTGTCCAGCGATCGATTTTCTCTTCGGTCGGGATACCCGGACACTGTATGTCACCGGGCATCCCGATCTGACCAAGCACGGCTAGTCCAGGCGATAGTCCCCAGTATGGGCCGTTTCCAGATAAGCGGTCAGCAGAGTAATGGCTGCCGCAATATCGTCTTTGCTGACCATCTCGTTGACGGTATGCAGGTAGCGAGTCGGCATCGAGAGCGTGATCACCGGCATACCGGCCCGGGAGCGTTGCATGGCGCCGGCATCGGTACCGCCGCGGGACAGCATCTCGACCTGGTGCGGGATCTCGCGTTCGGTGGCGATGTCCCGAAAATGATTGACCAGTTTGTAGTTCGGGATGTGGGACGAATCGAACACCTTGATGGCGACGCCCTCACCGAGTTTCGTCACCCGGTCCTGCTTGTCGACACCCGGGCTGTCCCCGGCGACGGTGACATCGAGCGCTACGCCGATATCGGGATCGACGCCGTAGGCCGAGGTCTGGGCACCTCGCAGGCCGATCTCCTCCTGGGTAGTGGCGACCGCGATGATGTCACAATCGTGCGAGCCGAGTGCCCGGAGCGTCTCAAGCATCACGAAGACGTTGATCCGATCATCCATGGCCCGGCTCATCAGGTTGTTGCCTACCGGAACCATCGAGCGGTCCATTGTGACCATATCGCCGATATCGACCTTCTCGTTGACTTCGTCAGCAGTAAGCCCGAGGTCGACATAAATCTGGGTGAGTTTCGGTGCTTTGATCTCCCCGGCACCGAGCAGGTGAATCGGCTTGCTGGCGAGCTGCAGAGCACCGATCAGCACTTCGCCGGAGCGCGTGTGAACGTTGACCCGCTGGGCCGGGAGCACACGAGGATCGAACCCTCCGACGTTCTGCAGGCGGAGGAATCCGTTTTCATCGATGAACCGGACCATGAATCCGATCTCATCCATGTGAGCCGCCAGCATCACCTTCGGGCCGTTGCCGGACCCTTTCTTGACGCCGATGACGCTTCCCATGGCGTCGACGGTTATCTCATCGACCAGCGGTTCCATCTCCTGTTTGACGATCGCGCGGACCTGGTCCTCACGACCGGCGATTCCCGGCGCATCGAGAAGTTTCCGAACCAGATCGAGATTGAGTTCGTTCGCGTTCATGCAGCCTCCACGGGTGGGTTTGCGATTGAGTTCGTACCAGTTTGACCGTGGAATCGTAGCACAGGGGGACGGCCCTCACCCCCGACCCCTCTCCCAAAACTGGGAGAGGGGGGGAAAGATCAAGACAACTGGTGTCCGGCTGGCATCTACCAGGTGGTGGTTCAATCACCAATCTCGCTGGTCGAGGAGATTGGGGCCGACGGCGCTATGTTCGCATTGTTCCGAAACAGGTTGGTCGGATCGTACTTGTCTTTCAATGCGACCAGGCGCTCAAAGGACTCGTCGCGGTAGGCGGATTGCAACGTGTCGTTCTCGATCAGGCTGTTCACGTACAGACCGCCAGAGGTAAGTGGACCAGTGTGCTCGTAGAAGTCGCGTGCCCACTGGATAGAGGCGTCGGCTTCCGATGGGTCCTGCCAGCCTCCCATCGCTAACAGATCGTATCGTCCGTCGCGATGGCTAAAGGCCGTTGCCTCCTTCGGGACACGGTTGGTGGCGTTGCCGAGTTGCTGCAGATTGATCACAGAAAACGGCGTCGGAGCGTGTTCATAATGTTCGATGATGGTGTCGATGAGATCATCAGTGATCTCTTCGACAAGGCGTCCCTTCCAGTAGTAGCTCAGCCCGGTAGGGAACGCTTCGTCGAACATTGACTGGAGTGTCGTGTACGGCATTGGCCCAATCCCGTCCATCAACGGAGGCCCGAACTCTCTGAGTGGGCGAACTACCTCCTCGCCTTCCTCCATTGAACCGTTGTAGCACGCGAGGATGACGAAAGTCGGCATGCCCTCCGGGGACGGCACTATCCCGGCGATCGCATTTAGCTCATCCGGATTGTTTCTGGTGAACTCTCGATAGAACTGGAACGCTTCCTTCGCGCGCTCAATCGGATGGACCACCATTCCGGCAAGCACGGTCGGGCCGACCGGATATAGCTGAAACTCGAAGGACGTGACGACACCGAAATTACCGCCGCCGCCCCGCAGTCCCCAGAACAGGTCCGCATTCTGGTCATTGCTGGCAGTCAATACGCTCCCGTCGGCGGTCACCACCTCAGCGGAAAGGAGATTGTCGCAGGCAAGACCATACTTGCCACTCAGGAAACCGAAACCGCCGCCCAGCGTCAGGCCGCCGACCCCGGTCCCCGAGAACGTCCCGCCGGTGGTTGCCAGGCCATGACCCTGGGTCGTACGGTCGACGTCGGCCCAGAGCGCGCCTCCGCCGACCCGAGCAGTCTGCTTCTCGGGATCGACCTGAACATCGTTCATCAGGGAGAGATCGATCATCAGGCCGTCGTCGCATACGGCATGTCCAGCGGCGCTGTGGCCGCCACCGCGCACCGCGACCAGCAGCTCCTGCTCGCGGGCGAATTTGACACCGGCAGCGACATCACTGGTGCTGGTGCACCGGACGATCAATGCCGGCCGCTTGTCGATCATGCCGTTCCAGACGGTGCGGGCCTCGTCGTAGCCGGGATCGCCGTGGAGCAGGATTTGCCCGCTCAGGCTCCTCCGCAGTTGCTCGACCGTCGCCAGGGAAAGGCCGGTGCTCGTGGTCCTGTAGGTGTCACCCATGGTCACCCTCCTTCGATGCGTTGTCGGAAATCCAGGCGCGACGAACCCTGGGGGGAAGACGTCCGAGAGTCATGGTCTTCGAGTGTCCCGATGTGATTCCAGGCAAACTGAACGTCCTGTGCCCCTTGTGAATGCTCCCTTCACCGCAGCGGTTGATGTGGTGTGCAACGATGTCTCCAAAATGACAGGTCAACACCAGTGAAGTCATCCGTGAAATCACGTAATTTTTTGAATGCGGACATACGGCCAACCCGACAATACCCGCATAAGTGGCGCAACGTATATGGCTTGTTCGTTGGTTGGACAGGTGTAGTCTGAGAATCGGAGTCCTGATCGAGCTCGTCGAACTTCCCTCCCTATCCCAAAACTGGGAGAGGCGAGAAGGATCGAAACAACTGATGTCGGGCCGGCGCCTGCCGGGAGGATCCTTCGGCTACCAATCCCGCTGGTGAAGGAGATCGGCGCCGAGGCGTCCGAGCAATACCCGGTACTCTTCCGGATTGTCCGGATGGAATTCGAAGCGTGCTCGTTCGAAATACTGGACGGTCACCGGTTCTGCGCCATCTCCCGGTTCCGGGAAATATTCCTGGCTGATCGGGTAGCCGAACAGCGCAAGTGACTCCCGGTAGGAGACCCCGTCATCCCCGAAGTCGAGACCGTGCGATTCCCAGTAGTCGAGGAATTCGTTACAGACTGTGAATCCGGTGGCCTCAAAATAGTGACACCGATCTTCGTCTACAGATTCCTCATCGACTGGCTGGAAGGCGTCGTGATCGAGCATTCCCTGGCGCGCGGCGTCTTCATGTCCCAGACGTCCCAGCAGCACCTCATACGGTGTACCGGCATGTTCTGGGTGGTACTCGTAGCGCTGGCGCTCAAAATACTGCACCGTGTGGTATTCGCCGGTGTCCTGATTCAGTTCGTCGAACTCCCCAGTCAGGGGGAATCCGAAGACGGGCAGTCCACCAGAGTTCTCCCAGAAGTTCTTGAAGCCGAAGATAATCGAGTGGCCTGTCTCCGGGAACCAGATCCGGTCCGGGTTGTCGTCGGTTGGCTGAGGATGTCCAGCGGACGGAATTATCTCGTTGATCGATGCCAGATGCACTTCTCTGACGCCGGGGTCTTCGGCTGCCATTGTCCAGGAGACATAGTCACCACCCATCGCCACTGATGGGCTCGTCTCGCTGCCTGTGCCGTGGACATTAAATCGACTGCTGGACTCGAGATCATAGCCACTCAAGACGCTGCGCATCGAGTCATCCGGATCATTGCCGCTCCAGAACACGAAGCGTCCATCAGTAACGGGCCGAGAGTCATACGGCTCGGCCGGTATTGCAACTTCATGGCCGGTTTCCAGATTGACTGCCGTGATCGGAGATCCTAGCCACGTGTAGACAACGAGATCCCCCGACATACCGTAGGAGAATGGCGTGTTCGGTGGAATGTTCACCTCAAGCACGAGGGTTGGCTCGGTTCCGTCTACGGGCATCGTCAGGAGCCGTCCACCACCTGTCTGGTCTCGCTCGAACCAGAGCAGTTCGTCTCCATCGAGGATCAGTCTGTTCGAGATATCGCCTTCTCGAATGACGAAGGGTTCGTCCATGGTTCGTATGTTCCGGCCGAGGATCGAGTAGGAGTGTTCTTCATTCCCCTCGTGAACCATTTGAAACCAGATAACCACGTCGCCAGATACCGCCGGACGGGCGTTGTAGTGCCCGGCGCCACTGATCATGAATTGCTCGTCCGAGTTCATATCGTAGCCAAACACGGACAGGTTCGATGTTTCCGAGTCCTCCATAGCCCAGACTACCACCCCGCCGGTGACCGCAGGCTCCCTGACCGATGAACTGCTCTCGACTAGTTGAACCCGCTCGCCGGTGCCAATGTGTTGGGAAAAGAGGTGATAGCGACGCTCTCCGTGCGGGACGTCGTCAAACGACTCCTGGGTCCAGACGAGGTATTCCCCGTCAGTGACGGGAATGTTTCCGTAATCGACGAACGTTGACCCATCATCGGCACGCGTGTCATTCGAAGCCAGCGCTAGTGCTGCAACGACGACGACTGACGCCAGCGCCGCGAACTTCCATACTCGCAATGAATTACTCTATCCGTTTGACTACTTTGTACGTATATCGACATCTGTGCCTGAAACGTATCAGCAACAAGTTGATCTACAGGTAGAACGAACGAGAATCATATGGTTGCACAAAGCAGTCAGTATGGAATCGCATCTGTCGAGTAGCAGGATGTGTTCGATAGATCTCGTCCGCATGCGACAATAGGTACATATGGATCGATAACACCGCATACGGAGGATGAACATGAGCGACATCGATATCAACAAGGTACGCAGCGAGACGCCTGGGTGCGCGAATGTGACGCATCTGAACAACGCCGGGGCCGGATTGATGCCGCAGCCTGTCCTCGAGGCCACGAAGGGGATGCTCGATCTCGAAGCCTCGATCGGCGGCTATGAGGCAGCGGCAGAGTGGGGCGATAAGCTGGAGCACACCTACGATGCCATCGCGAAGCTGATAAACGCTGAGCATCGCGAAGAGATCGCCGTGATCGAGAACGCAACTCGTGCATTCGACATGGCTTTCTATTCGATACCGTTCGAACCAGGCGACAAGATCCTGACGTCGGTCTCGGAGTACGCCAGCAACGTCATCAGCTACCTGCACGTCTGCGAGAAATTCGGTACGGAGCTCGTGGTAGTGCCTAACGATCAGCACGGCCAGATGTCGGTTGACGCGCTGAAGACGATGATCGACGACAACGTGCGATTGATCTCGCTCAGCCACATCCCGACCAACGGCGGGCTTATCCAGCCGGTGGCCGAGATCGGAGCGATAGCCCGGGAGGCAGGCGTGCTCTACATGGTGGATGCCTGCCAGTCGGTCGGTCAGGTGCCGGTCGATGTGCAGGAGATCGGTTGCGACATGCTCGCTTCCACCAGTCGCAAGTACCTGCGTGGTCCGCGTGGGACCGGCTTCCTCTACGTTAACAAAGAAGTGATCCCGGCCCTCGATCCGGTGATGCTCGATCTCCATGCCGCGACGTGGGTGTCGGCCGATCGCTACGAGATCCGCAACGATGCTCGCCGGTTCGAAAACTGGGAAACGAACTTTGCCGGGAAGGTCGGCCTGGGTGTGGCCTGCGACTACGCGATGGAGGTCGGCATCAAGGCCGGATCGACCAGACTCCGGACCCTGGCGGCGACGCTCCGCAGTGAGATCGAATCGTTACCGGGCGGCAAGACGCATGACCTCGGAATCGAAAAGGGTGGAATCGTCACCTTCACAGTTGAGGGGCTGGATCCGGACGACATTGCGGCGGCCTGGGCGAAGGAGAAGATCAACGCCAACACCTCCGGCGTGCGATCGACCCGGTTCGATATGGAGCAACGCGGACTGGAGAAGATGGTGCGGGCTTCGGTTCACTACTACAACACGGAGGATGAGATCGCGAAGGCGATCGGGATCATCAAGGGGATGTTGAAGGGGTAGGGGAGCGGCCCTCACCCCCGACCCCTCTCCCAAAACTGGGAGAGGGGAGACACTATGTGCAATGCCTATGTAGGGGTCGACGCCCCTGTCGACCCGGTGTCCCGGCACTGACCGGGCGTACAGAGGCGTACGCCCCTACATCGATAGCTCGCCATCATCCACCACGATAGCGCAGCGTCTGGGGAGATTCCATACGGAATTCCGATGTATGCGTCGATGCGACCGTAATCATCGCCACGATCCAGAGCCTCCATCCATTAGAGAATTGCTAATTCCTGCGTCCGGGAACCTGGATGTCCTATCATCAGGCTGGCCGCTGGATTCGGGCGGTTCGGATCTAATGCAAGGTATCTGGTGATAACAATGATCGACGAACAACAACCACCTTCCGTTCCCGCTTCGATAAACGTGCTGGTTCTCTGCACCCACAACTCCGCCAGGTCTCAGATGGCGGAAGCGCTGCTCCGAACGCATGGAAACGGGCGGTTTCTCGTTGCCTCCGCTGGCACGGAAGCGACACGGGTAAACCCGTTTGCGGTCGATGTGATGCGTGAACTGGGGGTCGATATCTCCGGTGCTCGATCGAAGCACCTCGATGAATTCATCGAGCAGGAGTTCGACTACGTGATCACGGTGTGCGACAGCGCCGCGGAATCCTGCCCGATGTTTCCGGGTCGATCCGAGCGCATTCACTGGTCGTTCCCGGATCCCTCGGCTGCCACTGGTTCCGATGATGAACGGCGCGATGTGTTCCGCTCGGTGCGAGACGATATCGCGAGCCGTATCCAGACATGGATTTCTGAGGAACGACCAGGCCGGTAGCCGATTGCTGGCCGGATGGCTATCTTATCCGCAGACCGGGCGAACTATTATCCGCAATATCTGTATGTAGCGCAGTAGAATGCTGATTCTGGCAGGGAATTCGGCGTTCTGAAGCGACGGTTGCGTTCAACAGACTGCAGTGTACGTACACTCATCCGGAAACGTCGCTCAGTGTGTTAATTTGCATGTTATCCGCATAGAAATCCGGTGTCGCGGCGGCTCGGCCTGTCAACCCCTCCGGATGGGGTGTCACGTTTCCGGAACGAGGTGCGTCGAACAGGGCAGGGGTGGGGGCTCTGCTGGTTCCAGGCTGGGACATGAATGTGCGATGGTGGTTAGCGGTGGCATCATTACACAGGGTCCTCACTGATTTACGACGCAGCACGCCCAACCCAGGAGTAGTACTGATCGATGCGCTGGCTCTTCCCTTTGTTCGTTCTTGCACTGGTCATCGCACTGGTAATCTTCGACCCCGATCTATCTCGGACCTATGAGAATCTCTTTGGACCGGAACAACCGGCCACCGAAGAGGTCGATCCGCTGGGTACTCCGGAACCGGAACCGACTCCGCAGGTCGCGATCGACGCCAGCGCGGATCGGGATCCCCGCGAGGTGTTGTCGGACATGCTGGAGAGCCCGACAGGTCCCCCACCAGAGATGGTCTACCGGTACCTTCCCGAACGATTTCAGCTACTCGATTTCCGCGAAGACTGGCTGGAGATCGTCGCTCCACCATCTCCCACCGGGTTCATGCCCGATCCGGACGCGATGAACGTCGAGGAGTACGACGGCTATGTCGTGGTGCGTTCGGTGACGAACTGGCTCAATCGCTGGGTGTTCGTTGAGGAAGATGGCGAGTGGCGCTTCGATCCGGGCGATCGTTATCTGCTCATGGCATCGGCACAGATCCAGCAAGGGTTTGGTAGCCAGTTCAGCTACGGGATGATGTTGCTGGAGGACTATCATGCGCGCTCCCGAAGTGAGCCGGATGATGGATCCGTGGTGCCGTTCGTCCGCGCCCGAATGGAGGGCGTCGGGGTTCACGCTGACGGGGTCGATGTCTCGTTGATCTGGGAGCACGAGTTGATTCGCACCGAGGACGACGGGATGATTCAGAGCCACCTGCTCAGCGATGTCACGGTGCCGATCGACAGCATCTCGTGGGAGGCTGGTGATCAGTCCGGGCCGGTGGAAGTCACCTGGACAGACGGCGCTCATGAGGAAGACCAGCTCCGACTGCCCGGCTGGCCGAGTGAAGAGATGGCCGAATCCTCGGCGAGTGACTCGGGCGTCTACGCCATGCCGCGCTATGGGTCATCGCTTCGTTTGCTCGGTGTTCCTGAGGATGCCGAGGAGATCCTTCTTCGATTCGATGAAGTCATCGTCGGGCCATTCGGTCCGGACAACCCCGAGTTCGAGGGGGAGACGATTACCTACACGTGGGAGTTCACCTTCCCTCGGGAGACCACGGACCCGGTCATGTCCGGCGAGCCGCCTGAGCCGGGTGAGGAAGAGCCGTCTGACGATACATTCATCGGCGCGTATGTTACGGGAAATTGACGTATGACAGCAAGCGTGCCAGTATTACTTCTGCAGTGCGTTCAGTAACGCGAATATGCGTCCATCCCACAACATGTGGGTCGATGCTCAGCGTTTCCAACCTGAATCGAGGCGTGCAGTGTAATGCGATACCTCCCCTTTTTCCTCCTGCTCGGCGTGATTGTTCTGATCACCGCCTGTGGGGAAACAGACGATCAGATCTCCGACGCTCAAGGTCCTGCCTCGGAACCGACACCTGCAGCCACTGAGACACAATCCCCAGAGAGTTCAGACTCTCCCGAACCGCCCATCGATGCTAGCGTGGACCGAGATCCTCTGGACGTTTTTCACGAGATCGCGATAGATCGTGAGAATCCTGACCTGAAGCTTGTCTATTCCATGCTGTCCGATCGATATCAGGTGATCGAGTTCGGCGAGTTCTGGGTGGAGCGGGCCAGCATATCGTTTCCTGCCACAACCGTTCTGGACGAGGCGGATGATCTGCGTGTCGAATCCTATGACGGCTTTAGTGTCGTCATCTGGCTACAGAATCCGGAGATCCGATGGGTGCTGGTCGAGCAGGATGGCGAGTGGCGACTGGATCCGGGAGACTGGCCGCTGATCGTCGCCGCCAACGACGCTGAACGTCCGGGTGAATCGATAACCGTAGGGATGGAACTGCGCGACGAAATCGTGCAGGAGTTTGAGATCGATCGACAGCAGATCCAGAGACCGCTGCTGCTGATCTCCCCGATTGCTATCGGTAGCGATTCAGAAGGCATGCGAGTCCATGTGGAGCTGCAGGAACAAGCTGGACGCACTATCGAAGGTGGCGAGTGGTTCGATGGACACCTGCTTCAAGACACAGTGATCCCGCTCGAGAACATGGAGTGGTCAGCGGCTGGTGAGTCTGGCCCGGTCGAGGTGGTCTGGACGAGCGGGGCTCTGGACGATGACGCGTTGAAGAACCCGGGCTGGTCGGATGAAGCGATCGAGTCCATTAGAGCGAATCAGCAGCATGCAGACCATCATCACCCGCCGCGTCTGGTTGGAGCAGCACTCTTTTTGCCGGGTGTACCCGAGGATGCTGAAGAGGTAGAGCTGGTGATCGACGAGGTAGTCGTCGGTCCGCTGGATGATGAAGATGCTGAAATTGCGGGAGCCGAATACGTCTCGCACAGTTTCCGATACGTGTTCCCCAACGAGACCACCGATCCGATCCTGATAGGCGAAGCGCCGGAACTCGGTGAAGTTCCCGAGGCGCTTGAACAGCCAGAGCCTGGTGAGGACGATCTGCCGCCGATTCCGGATCTTGCGAAGTTGCTGGAGATCGAGTCGATCGCACTTGAGCAGGATGGGGACGCGATCAATACCGAAGTTCGCGTGGTCACCGACGATACCCGGATCGAACCTGCCTGGAGAACGACGCTGATCTGGGATGATGGCACTGAAACCGACGCCGAGATCGAGTTTGATCAGGATGGGCTGTTGCTCAGTGGCATTCGCGAAGATGGTTCGCTGGATGACGAAGTCATCGAGGTCCGGTTCGAGCAGATTCTCTGGCTCGCCGGTGAAGAGGACGAGGCTTTGATTGATCAGAGTTCGATCCGCACCTCGCTGGGAGAGTTCGCGATCGTGAGCGTGCGGGAGAACCGCATCAATCTGCTACCGCTCGGGCCGCGATATCTTCGCGATCTGTCAATCGATGACGCTGGAATGATGATTCGCCCGAGTGGGGCCGGCACGAGTTTCGATGAAGAATTTCGGCCGTACGATCTCAGTATGGAATTTGACCAGGATGTCGCAGACGTGCTGAGCGATGAGCCACTGCCAGCCAGAGTCGAGATCTGGGTGGCCGAACCTGAGATCGTCCTGACGTTCGATGAGTGAGGCAGTCAGAGGGTGCGTGGCCTGTCTGAAGGCTCTTTTTCAGGGTCAGCCGGCTGCGCACCGGGAAGTGAGTTGGTATGCGGTGGAGTTTTCTCACGCTGGTTGCCGGTCTGGTCCTGGTTGTCGCTGCATGCGGTGATGAAGACGAGTGGATAAGTGACGATGGTGACGCGGCCACTGATCCGACTCCCACCGAGCAGCCGACAGAACCAGCCTCGTCCGAAGCAGGCGATTCAGATGCTATCGAGCCATCCATCGATGCTAGCCTGGAGCAGGATCCGGTTGACGTCATGCGGGACATTGCCGTCGATCCGGATTCGATGGATCACGAGCTTGTCTACTCGATGTTGCCGGAGCGATTCCAGGTGATCGAGTTCGCTGAACACTGGGTAGAAAGATTGGCAACGAGTTTTCCTACTGTCGCAATGGTCGAAGACCCTGATCATGAGTTCACAGCCGAGTCATACGACGGCTATGTACTGGTCAGTTGGACAGGTTATCCGGGCGTGCGCTCGGTACTGATTGAGGAAGACGGGCAGTGGCGGTTCGATCCAGGCGATCGCCAGCTAATAGCTGCGGCGAATCATGCCGAGCGTCCCGATGAGGGTGGCTCGATCGGCATGGGACATGATGAACGCCTGGAATGGGACTCAAGCATTGAGCCAGACGATATCGGAATGCCGTTGCTTTCCATCGGCCCTATGGCCACCGGGGTTGATGCTGAGGGCATGAAGATCTTCATGAATTTCCACGAAATGCCAGTTCCAACGCTTGCCGGTGGGGACTGGAGTAGTAGCCATCTCCGAACCGACACCGAGATTGATCTGGGCGCAATGCAGTGGTCAACCGGAGACGATTCGGGTCCGGTCGAAGTGCTCCGGACAAACGCAAAATTGAGCGACAGCATCCTGACCCTGCCGGGCTGGACGGACGATGATCTCGAGGCATTTGCCGAACGTGGCGATGAACTGGAGTTCCTTCCAGAAAAGTCACACAGCGCAACCTTGTTGCTGGTCGGAGTACCAGAAGGTGCGGAACGTATAGAGCTGGTCATCGAGGATGTTGCTGTCGGCCCGCTGGATGAGGAAGATGCCGAACTTGCCAGAGCCGAATACGTCTCTCATAACTTCCGGTATGTGATTCCCAATGAGACCACCGAACCGATTCTGATCGGTGAGGCGCCCGAGCTGGGTGATCCACCGACCGGAGCTGACGCGCCGGAGGCTCCGGACGACCAGGATCTCCCTGCGATTCCTGATCTTGCCGACCTGCTCGAAATCGAGTCGATCGAGACCGAGCAAGACGGTGACGTCATCGATGTCGAAGTGCGCATCGATATTGGCGACCTTCAACTCAGGCCAGCGGGGTCGGTCGTGGTGGTCTGGGACGACGGGGTTGAGACGCCAGCAATGATCGAGCCCGGACCAGATGGGGTAACCGCAACCGGTCAGCGGGATGACGGTACGACTGACAGTCAGATTATGGAGATCCGGATCGAACCAGTTACCTGGCTGGCGGATGAAGATAACGAGGCGACGATCGATCATGAGTTCGTCAGGACTTCACTTGGTGAGTTCCGGGTTCTCAGTGTTGGCGAGCGGACTATCGAGATCCAGCCGGCCGGTCGCCGATATGTCGGGTCGATCGCAATCGAGGATGACGATGGGACGATGATCGAACCGAGCGGCACTGGATCGGGTTTCGACGAGAACTTTGCTCCGACGGACTCCCGCGTCGATTATGAAACCGATATCGACGATCTTGTAACTGATGATCCCCGGCGCGTGATCGTGGAGATCTGGGTTGCCGAATCCGAAATGGAGTTTCCCGTGCCCCTGGAGGAATAGGGCAATCACTCGCGACAGGACTGCATGTCAGGAACTGGTGAGCTTTACATAGGTGCTGGCACCGGTTCCTGATATGCTCAGATATACCAGTCCGTTTTACTCCGGCGTCGCGAGGAACTCATGCACGATTCGATGCTCAAGGGGCGGAATGCCCTGATCAATCTGTTTCTGATCGGGATCGTGATTGTCCTGGTGTTCAACGCGGCCCGTGGGCGTGAGTCAGACGAACAACCTCGTATCTATCAAATCCCTGACCGAAGCGATGAGTTGCGGCTCTCTGCCCCGATGTCAGCCTCGACCTATGTCGAGGTCGATGGCAGCCCGTATCTGCTCCTGCTGTCGAAGGCTGACAATGAGCGGATAGAAACGGCCGATTTACGCATTATCTCGGTCGATCCCGATGAAGATATCGAACAGGCAGGGTGGATCCACACCTCGATGTCGATCCAGCGACCCCCGGAAGCATTGACCTACGCCAACGGGCACGTCTATGTCGGGATGACCCGGGAAGGGATCGAACGGCCAGCCCTCTGGGTTGTGGACCTGAGCAATCCGAATCGACCGTTCGAGGCGAATCTGCTCAATGCCGAGATGCCGATCCGGAGCCTTGCCGCCTCGGAAGACGGCTGGATGGTGGCCAGTGGATTCGACGATGATCTGATCATCTACGATATCCAGCAGGGCAATCAACCGGAACAGATCGGTTCCTTCAAGGTACCCGTTGAGATGCCCCCGACACTCAGTGCGGTGGGCTCGACGCTTCTGGTGGAGCACTCGGCCGGGGTCTTCACTTACGACATGCACACGGCAGACAGCCCCCAGTTGATCGATTCCTACGATCGGGCGGGCTGGGAGCAGCCGGAGTTCGTTCCCACGCCTGATCAGTTCCTTCTGGGTAATGAGGGGTTCACCAGAAACCTCCCCGGACGGGCAATTCTCGATGTCGAGCGGAACGGAGAGATCATCGCGTTTGCCAACGGAGACGATGGCGTTCTCCTGATAGAAGCACCGGAACAGGACATGATCGATGAGATCAGCTCGATGACCCTCGATGGCCGGGTCGTCAGCGTCTCGCTGGATGGCGACGTGGCAGTTGCGTTGAGCGCACGGCTGTCTCAGGGCAACCAGGTCCGGTTTGCGGTGCACAAGCTCGACATTTCCGAGCCTGGCCAGCCGCGACTGCTCGAATCCAGCCAGGCGATCGCCGGCCCGCCTCGCTATCAAAATGTGATTGCGCGGGATGGGAACATCTGGATTCTCCTCAACTCCACCGTCTACCGGTTTCAGTCTGCCGAATCCTCCACCTCTCCGTAACTCTTTCTTCGGACGCGCCTTCCATACGTCAGCAGAACGCCGCAGCATTTTGGCGCCCTGATCACAGGGCAGACTCACTGCAGCGCCTGTATCTGGTTGGGTGGCGACATGTCGTGAAAAAGGAGGATTCGGCAGAAATCAGGTGGCTGATCCGGCATCAGGATGCCGTAAGCCTGTTCCGGACGATCCGGGTACTCAGGCCTCTTTTTCTCCGTTGAAGGGAATAACGATGAGCAGACGTGCTCAAAGATCAGTATCAGTGATGATGGCGCTGCTGTTTGCGATCATGAGTTTTGCCTCGGTCGGGGCGTATCACGAGGACGAAGAAGTCCAGCACGAGTTCGCTGACTCTCGCTTCGAGAACCGGTGGGCACGTACCGACTATCCAGTGAAGCAGGGCGCCACCGTTCGCACCTGGATCTGGGGACCATCCCCCTTTACCGAGGGTCGAATGGAGCCGTATCTGCAGTCTCCAGGTGGTGAGCGACTGGTTCAGTACTTCGACAAGTCCCGAATGGAGCTGAACAACCCGGAGAGCGACGATACCAGCATCTGGACTGTCACCCAGGGTCTGCTGGCGCTCGATATGCTCCTTGGTCAGGTCCAGGTCGGCGATGCGTCCTTTGTGAACCATAGCGAAGGCGCGTCGATGAAGAACGTGGCTGGTGATCCGGGTCCGAATAACGGCCCGACCTACGCCACAATGGCCGGACTGATGGGTGCTGATGCGCGCGCTGAGGGCGCCTACATCGTCGACTGGCTCGCGGCCGATGGCACTATTACCACCGATAACGAGCTGGCAAACTACGATGTAACTGCCTATTACAACGTGCAGGTGGACTGGATCGATCACACCGTTGCCTCGCCATTCTGGGAGTTCATGAACTCTGAAGGAATGGTCTGGGACGGTGACTATTCGGAAGACAAGCTCTTCCAGGATCCGTTCTACGCAGTTGGCTATCCAGTGACCGAAGCCTACTGGACCAACGTCAAGGTTGCCGGTGTCGACAACGACGTTCTGGTGCAGTGCTTCGAACGACGTTGTCTCACCTACACCCCGGGCAACCCCGAGGGCTGGATGGTTGAAGCCGGCAACGTCGGTCAGCACTACTACCGATGGCTCGAGACTCACGTAGGATCGGTCGTTCCGGTCGAGCTGCTCGCCGAAGGACTGGTTCAGCCGCGTCATGCGCTGTATACCGGTGACGGCGTGTATGTCGCTGAGGCCGGTGACGGTGGCGATGTCTGCGTGATGATTGAAGACGAATACGACGACGAAATCGTGGAGTTCGAAGTCTGCGCCGGCCTGTCCGGTGGCATTACCCTGATCGACGATGAAGGGGCAACCCGAGTCGTCGACGGTCTTCCGTCGCTCTGGCTTGGTGAAGACGGAGTCGGCGCCCACGACGTTGCGTTCGATGATGAAGGCAACATGTACGTCGTGATGGGCTTTGGTGGCCCGCCGGAAGCACGCGATCTGTTCGAAGACTTCGGTGAGTACTTCGCCACCGTGGTCCGCATCGAGGAAGACGGGACACCGACGATCATCGCTGACCTGGGTGAGTACGAAGCGACTGAAAACCCGGATGGCGAAGATCTCGATACGAACCCGTACGCGATCGACTTCGATGGTGAGTCGCTCGTGGTTATCGATGCTGGTGGAAACACTCTCCTGCGGGTGGACCCGGACGATGGTTCGATTGAGCTCATCGCTGTGTTCCCACAGGGTGAGGCGCTGGCGCCTCCGTTCATCGGCTTGCCCGATGGCGCAACGATCCCAATGGACTCTGTTCCGACTGATGTCGTGGTTGGTCCTGATGGCAACTACTACGTGGGTGAGCTGACTGGGTTCCCGTTCCCGGTTGGTGGGGCAAATGTCTACCAGGTGACACCAGACGGTGAAATCTCCGTCTACGAGGATGGATTCACCAATATCGGCGCTATCGCCTTTGACAGCCAGGGCCGACTCGT
The DNA here is from genome assembly GCA_007695115.1 of Sphaerobacteraceae bacterium. Classification (GTDB taxonomy): domain Bacteria; phylum Chloroflexota; class Chloroflexia; order Thermomicrobiales; family Thermomicrobiaceae; genus SLMJ01. The sequence goes on along the minus strand of REEK01000132.1, from coordinate 42,658 downwards.
GGTCCTCGAGATGGTTGCCGGCGGTCTGCTGGGTATCGATTTCGAGGCCGTTGAGGAGGGGGATCTGTCGACCGCAGCCGGACAGGTAGTCCGGATAGAGGCCGATGGCTCTCGCACGATCCTCGAAGTTCCTGGCCTGATCTTCGGGACCGGGCTGGCACTCGGCCAGGTCGATGAGATGTATCTCGTGCACCTCTCGATCACTCCGATGGCTCAGGTTGTCCAGTTCTACTAGGCAACTGTCAGGTTCGCGATAAGCGCACCTGGAACAGGAAGGGGCGCCTCCGGAGCAATCCGGGGGCGTTCTCTGTGGTTAGACGATTCGAGCGCTGAATCAAGCGGGTACATCATTCGTATTGATTGCCTGCGATGGCGTTATCGAGATTCTTCTCAATTCCACCGTCAATCGCCGGGGGTCTCCCCGGTCGTGATTGATCGCGTAACTCGTTCGCCTGTATGGCATTTCAACAGTTAGCAGTTCTCAGCCATACATGGGTAATTCCGGGGTTACACGCACGTGGACTGGTGCTGCGACACGTGGGTCTGTCTGGATACTGGATCGTGTTAAGAAGCAGGGTTCAGGAGACACCGGGTCAACTGCTCCGGAGACAGGGTGCCGGACGTCCTCGCCCGAGTATCGGGGAACACAGATTTCGTTTCCGCTATCAGAAAGGAAACAACGATGAGTATACGTACTCAACGGTCTGTATCAGTGATGATGGCTCTACTGTTTGCGATTGTGAGTTTTGCCTCGGTCGGGGCGTATCATGAAGATGAAGAAGTCCAGCACGAGTTCGCTGATTCTCGCTTCGAGAATCGGTGGGCACGCACGGATTTGCCGGTAAGCACCCTTGCAGTGGCTCGAACCTGGATCTGGGGACCGTCCCCCTATACCGAAGGGATGATGGAGCCCTATCTGGACTCCCCAGGTGGTGAACGACTCGTTCAGTACTTCGACAAGTCTCGAATGGAACTCAATGATCCAGACAGCGATGACACCAGTATCTGGACGGTGACGCAGGGCCTCCTCGCCCTGGACATGCTCCGGGGTCAGGTACAGGTTGGGGACAATGCATTCGCGCCGCATAGCGAAGGCGCCTCGACGGAGAACGTGGCTGGCGATCCGGGACCGGGGAATGGTCCAACCTACGCCACGATGGCTGGCCTGATGGACGCTGAAGCGCGCGCTGAGGGCGCTTACATCGTTGACTGGCTCGCGGTCGACGGCACGATTACCACCGACAACGAACTCGCAAACTACGATGTCACGGCTGAGTACAACGTCCAGATTGACTGGATCGATCACACAGTCGCGTCACCGTTCTGGGAGTTCATGAACTCTTCAGGACTGATCTGGGACGGAGACTATTCCGAAGGCAAACTTTTCCAGGATCCGTTCTACGCAGTTGGGTATCCAGTAACGGAAGCCTATTGGACGAATGTCAAGGTTGCCGGTGTCGACAACGACGTTCTGGTGCAGTGCTTCGAGCGACGCTGCCTGACCTACACCCCGGGTAACCCGGTGGGCTGGATGGTCGAAGCCGGTAACGTTGGCCAGCACTACTATCGATGGCTGGAAACGCATGTAGGTCCGCTGGTACCGGTGACGCTCCTCGCTGAGGGGCTCGTCCAGCCGCGTCACGTGACCTACACCCAGCACGGCCTCTTTGTCGCCGAGTCCGGTGATGGCGGCGATATCTGCGTGACCATCGAAGAAGAGTACGATGGCGAGATCGAAGAGTTCGAAATCTGCGCCGGTCTCTCCGGGGGCATTACTCTGATCGATGACGAAGGCGCAAGCCGGGTCGTTGACAATCTTCCTTCGCTGTTTTTTGGCGAGGATGGCAGCGGGGCGCACGATGTTGCATTTGACGACGAAGGCACCATGTATGTCGTGATGGGCTTTGGTGGCCCGCCGGAAGATCGAGACCTCTTCGAAGACTTTGGAGAGTACTTCGCAACCGTTGTCCGTATCGAGGAAGATGGAACACCGACGATCATCGCTGATCTGGGTGAGTACGAAGCCACTGAAAACCCGGACGGCGAAATGCTTGACACAAACCCGTACGCGATCGACTTTGACGGCGAATCCCTGATCGTGGTTGATGCTGGCGGAAACAGCCTCCTGCGAGTTGATCCGGATGATGGTTCGATCGAGACCATCGCCGTGTTCGAAGCGCGCGAAGCACTGGCACCACCGTTCATCGGGCTTCCCGAGGGCGCAATGATCCCGATGGACTCAGTTCCGACTGATGTGGTCGTTGGCCCGGATGGCAACTACTACGTTAGTGAACTGACAGGATTCCCGTTCCCGGTTGGCGAAGCACGCGTCTTCCAGGTGACGCCAGATGGTGACGTCGAGATCTACTCAGAGGGTTTCACCATGCTCAGCGCAATCGACTTTGATAGCGATGGACGTTTGCACATTCTGGAGATCGTCGCCGGTGGATTCCTGGCTCTGGACTTCGAGGCCATCGAAGTGGGCGACTTCTCGTCCGCAGCAAGTCGAATCGTTCGAATCGAGGATGATGGAACTCACTCCGACCTCGGCATCCCGGGTGTCTACGTCGGGACCGGCCTTGCGGTAGGTGCCGCGAGCGAGCTGTACGTCGCGCACCTTTCAATCACCCCGTTTGCTGAAGTTGTCCGTTTCGGTATGCCGGCACCTGACGTCGACCCGGACCCAGACCCAGTAGTGCAGACCTTCTCGACCGTAATGAGCGGTGACGAAGAAGTGCCGGCGGTTATGACGTCAGCAACGGGAAGTGCCACCTTCGTGGTTAGTCAGGATGGAAACTCAGTTTCGTTCGAGGTGTCGCTCGAAAATCTCAGCAACACCACGATGGCACACATCCACATGGCTGGCGTCGGTGAGAATGGTCCAGTCGTTGCATGGCTGTATCCTGACTCACCGCCGGCAGAACTCATCCCCGGTTCCTTCAGCGGTGTGCTTGCTTCGGGAACGATTACCGCTGGTGATCTGGTCGGCCCGCTTGCCGGCGAAGGTATCAATGCGTTGATCGATGCAATGATCGCCGGAAATACGTACGTGAATGTCCACACAGAAGCTTTTCCGGCTGGTGAGGTCCGTGGTCAGATAGCTCTGGATCACGACCACTAGGTCTTTAGCGTCGGATCGCAGTTGCCCGCCTGGAGCTCTCCGGGCGGGCTTCATCGTTTTCGACTCGTTTCCGGGGGCGTTCTCTATTTCCGGAAAACGTTCGTGCTGGACACGCGACATTATCTCTGCTAGTTTCCCTGTACTCACGCGATAGGTGGTGGGGGCCATAAGCCGGTCCGTCGAGACAGGAAATCCCGCTTATGAGATACGGATTTGCGATCGATCATCGCAAGTGCATCGGATGTCACGCCTGCACGACCGCGTGCAAATCCGAGAACGAAGTGCCGCTCGGCGTCTTCCGGACATGGGTCAAATACATCGAGAAGGGCGAGTTTCCGAACTCGCGACGGTTCTTCTCCGTGCTTCGGTGTAACCACTGTGAAGATGCACCCTGTGTAAACATCTGCCCGACCAATGCACTGTTCAAGCGCGACGACGGAATCGTTGATTTCGACCCCGATCTCTGCATCGGGTGCAAGTCGTGCATGCAGGCGTGTCCATACGATGCGCTCTACATCGATCCGCATCAGAACACTGCTGCCAAGTGCAATTTCTGCGCGCATCGTGTCGATCAGGGCCTGCTGCCCGCCTGTGTGGTGGTCTGCCCGGAGAAGGCGATTATCGCTGGAGATATCGATGATCCGTTTAGCGAGATCAATCACATCATCTCCCGTGAACAGATCAGCGTCCGGAAACCCGAGGAAGGCACCAAGCCGAAGGTCTTCTATATCGGGGCTGACGAGGCGAGCCTGACGCCGGAAGCGCTGACCAGGCGACAGGCTTACCTGTGGGGCGAAGTCCGTGAAGATGGACGTCCCCAGCAAGCGGTCACCGCCGATGAGCAGTTCACTGGACCGACTAACGCCGAGACTGTCTACGACGTTCACCACGAGAAACCGTGGGGCTGGAAAGTAGCCAGCTACCTGTGGACCAAGTCGATTGGCGCGGGAGCGGTGCTCATCGCGGCAATTCTGTTGCTGATGGGCTGGTCTCCGGCCAGCGATACCTTCAACTACGCGGCACCGATGATCGGCATGATCTTCATCGTGATCACAACGCTGCTCCTGATCACCGATCTCAAGCGCCCGGAACGGTTCTGGTATCTGCTGGTGACCCCGAATCCCGGCTCATGGCTGGTGATCGGTGGCTGGATTCTGACTGCTTTCGGGGCGGTCGCATTTCTCTGGCTGGCAGCGGCGATCTTCGGACTAGGTGGCCTCCAGGATGTTCTGATGATCGTGTCGATCTTCGCAGCGATCGCGGCCGCGGGATACACGGCATTCCTCTTCGGGCAGGCCAAGGGACGTAATTACTGGCAGAGCCCGACGGTGCTGCCACATCTGGTTGCACAGGCGGTTACGGCTGGCGCTGCGGCGCTGATCATTACCGGATCGATCATGGATCTGGCTTCGTCTGATCTCCGGATTCTCGTCTGGATTCTGGCAGCCGGAGTCGTGACTTCCGTTGCACTGATTGCAACTGAGTTCACGATGCCGCACGTCAACGCGCATGTTCGCAAGACCGTGCACCTGATCACTGATGGACCATACTCGGCGTTGCTCTACGGTGTTGTCGGGCTGGTTGGAACGGTTGCGCCACTCGGCTTCGTGCTGCTGGCGTTGATCACCGATCAGCTGGTTCTGTTCGGCTGGCTGGCCTCGTTGACAGCGCTGGCCGGTCTGCTGGCCTACGAGCGCATCTGGGTCAGTGCCGGGCAAGACGTTCCGTTGAGCTAACAATGACGAACATTCGACAGGGGCGGGTCTGGTATCCGCCCGGGACCATGTTTCCGATTCACCGGTGTAGAGGACTCTCACTATGACTATCACCGACCCAAAAAAGACAGCCTCTGATGAAAAGCAGGCGGAGCGACGCCCCCCTCGGGAGGTTCAGGAGCCGTTTACCCCCGATCGAACCAGCGGTCTGTCATCGTTTCCCCCGGCTGATCGGTGGGATGACTGGACCGAGTACGATCCCACCTCGTGGCCCCGGAAGGTAGAGCGCAACTACACCCTGGTGCCGACGGTCTGCTTCAACTGTGAATCGGCATGCGGTCTGCTAGCTTACGTCGACAAGAAGACGATGCAGGTGCAGAAGCTCGAGGGCAACCCGTTTCATCCCGGATCGCGTGGTCGTAACTGCGCCAAAGGGCCAGCCACCAAGAACCAGATGGAAGACCCGGAGCGCGTGCTCTACCCGATGAAGCGTGTCGGTCCCCGTGGTTCCGGTGAGTGGGAGCGCACATCCTGGGATGAGGTTCTGGATACCTTCGCCGAGAAGATCCGCAACGCAATCAAAGAAGAACGCCATAACGAGGTGATGTACCACGTCGGTAGACCCGGTGAAGACGGCTTCATGGAGCGAGTTCTTCAGTCATGGGGGGTTGATGGACATAACTCCCACACCAACATTTGCTCGTCTGGCGGTCGAACCGGTTATGCGTTCTGGATGGGGATCGATCGACCATCTCCGGACTACACCAACGCCCGGTTCATTCTGCTGATCAGCGCACATCTGGAGAGCGGGCACTATTTCAACCCGCACGCCCAGCGGATCATCGAGGCCCAGCAGAAGGGTGCCAAGATCGCGGTGATCGATCCACGTCTGTCCAACACTGCCTCGATGGCCGATCACTGGCTACCAGCCTGGCCCGGTTCTGAAGCCGCGGTTCTGCTGGCGATGGCCAACGTGCTTATTCAGGAGGGTCTTTTCGATCGGGAGTTCGTCCGGCGATGGACCAATTGGGACGAGTTCATGCAGGTTGTCCACCCGGGTGAACCGGCAACCTTCGAGCGGTTTCTGGAGATTCTCGGTGAGATCTATGCCGAGTACACCCCAGAGTACGCCGAGCAGGAGAGCGGATTGCCCGCCGCGCAGATCGTGGAGATCGCCCGACAGGTCGGGGCCGCTGGATCGGCGCTTTCGACCCATAACTGGCGAGCTGCTGCGGCCGGTCACCTGGGTGGCTGGACCGTTCCGCGGGCGCTCTTCTTTCTCAACGTACTGACCGGTTCGATCGGCACCGAGGGCGGCACCGCTCCGAACGTCTGGGACAAGTTCGTGCCCAAGCCGTTCAAGGAGCCAGCCAAGCAGAATGTCTGGAACGAGCTGACCTGGCCGCTGGAGTATCCGCTGACCCACCACGAGATGTCGTTCCTGTTGCCGTACTTCCTGAAAGAGGGACGTGGCAAAGTTGCGGCCTACTTCACCCGTGTCTACAACCCGGTCTGGACGAACCCGGACGGCTTTGCCTGGATGGATGTGCTGAAGGATGAGTCGAAGATCGAGCTCCACGCCGCGATGAGCCCGACCTGGAGTGAGACGGCCTTCTTTGCCGATTATGTGCTGCCGATGGGGCTCGGGGCCGAGCGTCACGACACCCACTCCTACGAGACGCACGCTGCCAAGTGGATCGGCTTCCGGCAACCTGTGGTTCGGGTGGCGATGGAACGCATGGGCAACCGGGTCGAGTACACCCACGAAGCGAACCCCGGCGAGGTCTGGGAAGAGAACGAGTTCTGGATCGAGCTTTCCTGGCGGATTGATCCCGATGGATCGCTCGGCATCAAGGAGTTGTACGAATCACCCTACCGTCCCGGCGAGAAGGTGACGGTCGATGAGTATTATCAGTGGATGTTCGAGAACTCGATTCCTGGCCTTCCGGAAGATGCGGCCGCTGAAGGGCTGACGCCGCTGGAGTACATGCGGAAGTACGGTGCCTACGAGATCACCAAGCAGCCGTTCAAGCAGTACGATGATCCGGTTTCCGAGGCTGACCTCGATGGCAGCCGCGTGGAATCGAACAATGTGCTGATGAGTCCATCGCCGAAGCCCGCCAGTCCGGAGATCACCCCGATGCCCGGAAATCCACCGGGCCCGGATGGCCGTGCGGTTGGCGTGGTGGTCGATGGTGAAGCCCGGAAAGGTTTCCCGACGCCATCCGGCAAGCTGGAGTTCTTCTCCAGAACGCTGCATGACTGGGGCTGGCCGGAACTGGCGATCCCGAGCTACATGCACTCGCACGTGGCGCTGGCGAACCTCGATCGCAGTCAGGGTGAGATGACCCTGCTGCCGAACTATCGAATTCCGACGCTGATTCACACACGCTCGAACAACTCGAAGTGGCTCAACGAGATCAGTCACTCGAACCCGCTCTGGCTCCATCCGTCCGATGCAAAGCGGATCGGCGTGCAGACAGGTGATCTGGTGCGAGTCGAGACCGAGATCGGTTATTTCGTCGATCGGGCATGGGTCACCGAAGGGTTGCGACCTGGAGTGGCAGCCTGCTCGCATCATCTCGGACGATGGCGGCTGGCGGAGAACTCCAACGAACGCTGGTCTTCAGCGATGGTGGAGATCCAGAACCCCAGTGATGGCCTCTATCGGATGCGCCAACTGGAAGGAGTCGGGCCGTTCGAGAGTGCGGACCCGGACTCGAGCAAGATCTGGTGGTCCGATGCGGGAGTACATCAGAATCTGACCTTCCCGGTGCAACCAGACCCGATCAGCGGCTCACACGCCTGGCATCAGAAAGTCACCGTGGTCAAAGGCGGAGCAGAGGATCGATACGGGGACATCGTTGTCGATACCAACAAGTCACAGGAGGCGTACCGGCGCTGGCTGGGCCTGACTCGCCCGGCCCCGGGACCGAACAACCTGCGTCGCCCGCTTTGGCTGCTCCGGCCGTACAAGCCGCTGCCGACCGCATTCGATGCGAATGGGCCGGTGGGACGGTAGACCTCGCCGAGGGCCCTCACCCCCGGCATCAGCTGAAAAACCTGTGTAGGGGTCGGCGCCTCTGTCGACCCGGGTCCTCCGGACGAACAACGGGCGTACAGGGTCGTACGCCCCGACATCGATATTCGCGGGACAACCGCCCTCACCCCTGACCCCTCTCCCAATGCTGGGAGAGGGGAGAAGTCATCCGAGATTTGCGCGGAACGACACTTGAAGTGCCGGTCGCTACTCTGTCACCACTGCTACGACGAACCCGTCATACCCCTTGATGCCGACGGTCTGAAGAGCGGTGGCATCAAGTTTTGGCTCGTTCTCGAGCAGATCGAATAGCGCCCGGGCGCCCTGGACGTTCGGGTCGTCGCTGCCGGTTTCGGCCAGTGTGCCGCCACGGACCACGTTGTCGACGATGATGATCGATCCGGGCCGGGTCATTTTCAGTGCCCATGTAACGTAGGCCGGGTTGTTCTGCTTGTCGGCGTCGATGAAAACGAAATCGAATGGCGCGCGCTTGTCGTTGAGCAGATCGGGTAGCGTATCCAGCGCGGCTCCGTGAATAATCTCCACACGGTCCGCCAGTCCGGCGTGTTCGATATTCTGCTGAGCCACATCGGCGTGCTTCTTATCGTATTCCAGTGAGACCATCTGACCGCCGTCTGGCATTGCCCAGGTCAGCCAGATCGTGCTGTACCCGCCGAGCGTTCCGATCTCCAGAATCGATTTCGCTCCCTGGATCCCGGCCAGCAGGTGCAGGAATTTGCCCTGGGCTGGCGAGACGTTGATTGCTGGCAGGCCACTCATCTCACTGTTGGTGAGCGCCGCATCCAGAGCGTCATCGATTCCGATCAGCTTTTCCTTGACATACTCGTCGACCGCGGTCCATGTGTCTTTGCTCATGCGGGCAATATCCATTCTGTCGTGTCGCGTTTTCGTTTCCACTGCAACATTCTACCGATTGGCGCGCATGAGGAAACCCCCGGAGCGGCCTGATGCTGCTCCGGGGGTTGAATCTTCGTGGCTATTGCGGTGCGTTTAGGCGGACGGGATTGACGCGATCATCTCTTCCAGCTCTTCCTCGGGGAGGTCTTCACCAAGGATGGCAGCCAGTGAGTAGTGAACGTCATTCTCGTTCCAGACCCAGGCGATAACTTCCTCGCCCATCTCCTGTACAACGGAGATGCGGGTTACTTCGCGGTCGCCGATCGTCATCTCTTCGGTATCGGCTTCTGCTCCGAGTCCTTCGCTCATGTCCAGCTCGCTCGACTGCATGAACTCAACCGGCAGTCCCTGCGCCATTTCCTCTTCCGGAGGCTGCTGATAGGCGAAGGTGATGGTTGCCGCTTCGTCTTCGTCCATCTCCTCAGGATCTGCTTCCGTCGCGGCCATGCCGATGATCGTCTGGAACTCGAGGCCTTCCGGAACGTATTCCGGCTCGACCACGTTGAATTCCGTCATGTCGTTGGCTTCCTCGGCCGAGAGATCGAAGAAGATGCCCTGATCCGGGTCTGGCTGCATGTCTTCCGGATCGACCGCGGCGTCTTCATCGTCGAACGCCATCTCGTCGTCCTGCGCCATTGGATCGTCGTCCGGTTCCGTGCCTTCAGCATCGTCTTCCGGCTCCATGCCTTCGGCATCGTCTTCTGGCTGTGCGGCGATGTCATCGTCGGCTTCGACGGCGGCATCGTCTTCGGCGCCAAGTGCGTCGTCAGCCTCTTCTGGCGCGGCGAAGTCATCTTCGCCGTTGGCGGCGCCATCATCAGCGGGCAACTCGGTCGTGTCGTCGGTCAGATCGTCGGTTGCATCGTCACCGTTCGTATCGCACGCCGCTACGATAAGCATCAGCGCGGAACTCAGCAACAGCAAGGCAAATCTCGACACGTCTTCTGATCTCCAATCGATCTCGTCGAACAAGTGAGGCCACCCGGCCTCATTGCGTCTCTCCTGGGATGATTGTCCGTTCAATGACAACCATGAAAATTCGATCACGCACGAAGGCTGCCACAACGGGAATCTGTCCGATGCTCAAATCAGAATGGTGTGAACCCGCAGTCGTCCGCAAAGGAGGGATTGATGCACCCGGAGGGGCATCGAGCTGCGCAATGCTGAGGAATCGGGATACACCACGTGAAGGGCCAAATCGTCGATCGAACCGGGGATGGTCGATCTCAACAGGCGATCGAGGGTGAACGCTGGCCTCTTTCAGAAAGAGTGAGCATTGTGGTGGCCAGTGCGCGAATTGTCCCGGTGTTGGCGCGCTGTCTATCGCGCCGTTACCGCAGCCCGGAAGGGGCCAAATTCGATTAATCCACAGGTACTGGCGGGTGGCAACGTCTGGAGCTGATTTTAACCTTAAACAATTCTGAGCGACGCACAGCGTTGGGGTGCGTGTGCCATGGTTTGTGGTTACGGTGACGAGAATTCCCCCAGATGATCCCGGATATAACTCGCCCGGAGAACGATGGGGTCATCCTCGATTTCGAGAAAGTGCTCGTCGATTTGCGACAGCCGGGTGAACTGATAAGAGTCGAAGAAGGCATCGAGCGATCGTCGCTGGCGTATCCGGAAGTGAAACCAGCGCTCGGTGTGGAATACCTCGATTGCTTTTCGAAGCAGGCGAGCGTGATCAGCAGCTCCGATTGCCCGGTAGCCTGCCAGCGCCTCAAGGGCAAAGTCGCTGGATGAATTGTAGAAGTACTGGTTGAACCCACCGCTCTCGACCTCACCTTCGAGGAGGGCCGTAGCGTAAACGTATTGCACTTTGCGAGGTAGCGACGCGAACGTATCGAACGGTGTGGAGGGGTGCAGCTCAATGCGTGCCTCGACATATCCCACGATCAGGGCTTCGAGGGTCTCATCGTCTGCATCCAGAATCTCTGCTGCTGTGGGAAGCTCCGGTGACTCAGATGGCTCGAACATCAGTTGCTTTCTGCGCTGGGCGGCCGTCAGCATGTTGCCCAGTATCGCAGTACCGATCGCTATCCGCCAGCCAGCGTGATACGTCATCGCCACGCCATCTATCTGGCAGTTCAGGCGCCTGGCTGAACCGTCTGGATAAGCAGGTCAGAGAGACGTTTCGGAGCCTGCGAGGGCGCACGGCCGCTGGTTTCGAGTTCCAGGTAGGTCCAGTCGGAATTGTTCCGGACACGACTGTCTGTGCTGTCGAGGCTTGGAGAGCGTGGGTCTGTGCAACGAATGAATGTCCGCGCGATACCGCTCTGATCAGCACCGGACAGGTTGATCGGTTGCTGGAGTGTCTTGATTGGCATGGCAAGGCGTCTGGGATCGCCATCAGAGAGTGGATAAACGCGCCATCCGTCACCCTGAGTGTTTGCCTGTGCCACGAACTGAGAACGCAGCGACGGCGTGACCAGATCGAAGACTGATTCTCCGTGCTCAGGCAGGAAGGCGTCAACGTAGATCACCTGCGCAATGCGAGACGGCATTTTGTCGGCAACGCCGGTAATGACCATGCCCGAGTAACTGTTTCCGACGAGGATGACGTCGCTAAGATCTTCATACTGGATCACGTTGGCAATGTCCTGAATGTGCGTGTCCAGGTCGAGGATCGGGCTGATCAGATGGCATCGTTCTCCGAGCCCTGTCAACGTCGGAGTGTAGACACGGTGCTTCTTGCTTTCCAGATAAGCACGGACTGGTTTCCAGACCCAGCCACCGGTGAATCCTCCGTGGACCAGAACGAATGTCGCCATTGTCAGCCTCCTTCCTGTCGCGCCGTATCCGCCAGCGTTGGCGCCGGCGATTCGGGTCGATCGTATTCGGGCCAGCAATGCGCGGGTGATTTGTCAATCGCCTGACTACCGTGAACCTCAATCCACGGCAAGCCAGTTGATGCAATACGCTTCAGGCTGGCGCAGTGCCACTCTAACGGCATTGCTCATACTGCGCAACGGGGTCAGTTGTGAATTTCCTGTTCCGCCAGGTCTCGCATTGCACGAATCGTCACCACCATGTACCGATGCCAGATCGTTTTGATGACCGGGTAGATGCCGAGCTTTCCGACGAAAGAGCGGGGCCAGAAGGTGTACGTCCAGGTGAGTGTCATCCCGCCATCACCGTCTGGCTCGAACCACCAGCGGGCTTCGGCACCATAGGCCATCAGGTTCAGTATGTGGGTGAATTCCCTTACGCGGTAGGCAAAGAAGAACGGTCGCTCGGCGATCAATATCTCCTGTCGGGCGCGGATGTTCCCGGACATCTCGAGCTTGCGGGTTTCTCTGGGTGTTGTCCAGCTTCCGGTCTGCTCGGTAGTACGCTCAACACCGGGTAGCGGGCCGTATCCGTTGAGAACCCGGCTGATATCGAGGCCACAGAACCAGTCGTAGACCTCGTCCACCGGAGCATTGATTCGGACATGTGCGGTAGCGGATACACAGAGGTCGGGGGAACCCATCATGTCGGGAGCGAGGAAGCGAGCAGCATCACGCGAAACACTCATCATGGTTTGTTGTTCAGACCCTTCAGCGATTGCCCTTCCCGCCAGCGAATATGCATGATGCTGGCCAGCATTTCGGCACACATCGAGCGAGCCAGCCCCTGGGGACTGGCTCGCTGAGCTCACTGATTTCCGGTAGTGCCCGATTTCAGTCAGGATGTTGCGGCGGTAGCCTTCTCAGACGTTTCGACGGGGTAGCCCTGCTTCTCCCAGGCGCTGAAACCACCGACAAGGTTGTAGATGTCGTTTCGGCCATGAGCGGCGGCAACACTCGCTGCGATTGATGATCTCCGACCCGTCTGGCACTGGAACACAATCGGCTTGTCACTGGGTACCTGGTCGAGCTGTTCGCCGACGTAGCCCAGGTGAAGGTTCCGGCTACCGGGGATATGGCCCTCTTCGAACTCAGTGATCCCCCGGACGTCGACTACCTGGTAATCGCCGATCTCGTCGAGACGATCCACTGTGACTTGTTCGATGGTGGCCAGCTCGTGCCCGGCGGCCTTCCATTCATCGATGATCGATGGTGCAAAGAAGTTCTCCAGCGTATCGAGACCGATCATTCTCAGCTCTTGAGCGATCTCGTCGATGCTCTGCGGATCGGCGATGACGTGGAACGGTCGGTCGAACGGAAGCAACCAGCCGGCCCAGGTAACGAAGCCCTTTGCCCAACCGATGTTGATCGTTCCAGGGATGTGTCCCCTGGCGAACTGATCGGCGGGCCGGAGATCGACGATCGGCTGACCGGCCGTCAGTGCCGGTTCGATCGCATCGATTCCGACCTGCATCGGGGTGTTGAGCTCCCGGGTCAGGGCGGGTCCGACTTTGTTGACGTGCTTCATCTGCTTGAAATAGACCGGCGGTTCCGGCTGGGCATCGAGGATGAAGTCGACAAAGTCCTGTTCAGCGTTGAATTGCAGTGCTGGATTGAACAGGCGTTCGTATCCGATGGTTGACTGCGGAACGGCGCCGAGCGCTTTGCCACACGGACTGCCGGCTCCATGACCAGGCCAGATCTGGACGAAGTCTTCGAGCTTCTTGAATCGCTCCAGCGAGTGGTACAGCTGCCGGGCGCCATCTTCCATGGTGTTGGCGAATCCGGCGGCCTTCTCCAGAAGGTCCGGTCGTCCAACATCGCCAACGAAGACGAAGTCTCCGGTAAAGATCCCCATCGGTTTATCGGCACCGGCTGTATCGGTGACCAGAAAGGAGATGTGCTCAGGCGTATGTCCGGGTGTATGAAGAACGTCGACCTTGATATTGCCAACGGTGATCACATCACCCTCGCCGATGAGCTCAGCGCCTGATTCCTTGGCAAAGCCGTATTGCCAGTCGTCGGTTCCCTCTTTGCTCAGGAAGAGCTGGGCACCGGTTGCGTCGGCGAGTTCACGGGCACCCGAGACGTAATCGGCGTGGATGTGCGTCTCGGTGACTTTCGTGATCTTGAGACCCTCGCGTGCGGCAAGATCGATGTACTGCTGAATATCGCGGTTCGGGTCAACGATGAGTGCCTCGCCGGTTGCTGCACACCCGACCAGATAGCTCGCCTGTGCCAGATCGTCGTGGTAGAGATGTCGGAGAATCACATTCGATCCTTTCTGAGTGTGACTTGCTCGGTATCTAGGAGCGAGCCTCGGCGGACAGTTCGGTGATGACCTGGCGAACGTCGCATGCCTGCCCCCGGTTATAGGGGAGCTTGGCCAACAGCATCGCCATGCCGCATGTGTTGGTGATTCCTGCAAATGCCAGGCCTCCGCCAACGAAAAGTGAGAGTAGTGTCAGTGGTTGCCATACAAACAAGCCACCCACGGCCCCTGCAACTACCAGTGAGCCAGCCACGAGACGTACCTGTCTCTCCAGAGACCACTTCTGCTGGCCTTTGACGACCGGCTGACCACGCTGCTCCCAGGCGTTGATCCCGCCCTCCAGCACCGTTATCGATTCCAGTCCTGCGTCTCGCAGGGCGTTATCGGCCTGCTTGGCGCGCATTCCGCTGGCACAGACCAGAATCACTGGCTGGTCGACTGAACTTGTCAGTTCTGACCGATGCTCCGAGAGCAGATCGAGCGGAACGTTGTAGCTGCCCGGGATGTGGACCGACTCGAACTCGCCGGTCGTGCGAACGTCGAGTATCCGGGCGCCCTGGCTGGTCAGCTCGGTGGCCTGTTCTGGTGAGACCGAAGCTGGAAGCTGTGTCGTAGCAGTCATTGAACCTCCATGAGTTCGTGCGTTTCTTCCCAATTTCTGCCGGAGCGCTCGCTCCGGACATCTACTGCGCGTTCAATCGGTGCGACTGGCGTTCTGCCGCAACTGATCGTTTGATGCACGCGGTAAAGAAACGGTTACATCATCCTGTGTGATCCTGATTTCGATGCGCCGTTCTTCGCTCACTGAATGTTCGATGCATTGCACCGCAACGTGGTTACATCAGGGTCGGTCGGATTTCGCGCGACATCTGTGCCGCCCGAATGACGTGCGACGTGTAACCGGCGGACCTGTTCGGGCATCAAATGAGTGGAAACCGAGCCGACCGAAACAGGATTTCCTGGTGGAGAAAGAGAATTCGTGAACAACCGTGACTCGTCATCTCGATGGACCCGGCACCTGAAACGCCTGGTGCCCGCACTCGAATGGCTTCCCTCTTATACGCGTGAACAACTGACGGGCGATCTCATCGCCGGGATCATTGTGGCAGTCATGCTGGTGCCACAGGGGATGGCCTATGCCATGCTGGCCGGTCTCCCTCCCCAGGCTGGATTGTATGCATCGATCGTTCCCCTCGTTATTTACGGACTGATGGGCACGTCACGGCCCCTGTCCGTGGCGCCGGTGGCGATCATCTCGCTGATGACGGCCACCACGATTGCTCCACTTGCCGAAGAAGGAAGTGCCGATTACCTCACCCTGGCGCTGACGCTGGCGCTGCTAAGCGGGTTGATCCAGGTCGGTATGGGGTTCATGCGGGCCGGCATTCTGGTCGCGTTTCTCAGCCATCCGGTGCTTTCCGGATTCATCAACGCCGCGGCGCTGGTGATCATGGCTTCGCAAGCAAGGCACTTTCTAGGTGTCGATATCCCGGGAGATACGTTCGTCGAGCAGGCCTGGTCGCTGGTTCAGAATATTGCTGATCTGCATGTTCCAACGGTACTCCTCGGCCTGATCAGTCTGATGATCCTGCTCTATTTCAAGAGCTACGCAACTCCACATCTCACGGCGGCGGGGATCTCACGGGGGATTGCTGGACATATCGCCCGGGCTGGAACGCTGTTCACGGTGGCTGGAGCCACACTGGCCGTCTGGATCTTTGGTCTGGATCGCAACGCCAGCATCGCCATCACCGGGGAAATTCCGAGTGGGTTGCCCGGACTGACGATGCCGGACCTGGGGCCGGATGTCTTGCTCCAGTTGCTTCCGTCTGCGTTCGTCATCAGCCTGGTCGGATTCATGGAAAGCGTCTCGGTTGCCAAGACCCTGGCCAGCCGGAAACGGGAGAAGATCGAGCCCGATCAGGAGCTCGTGGCGCTTGGAGCAGCGAACCTTGGTGCCGCATTCTCTGGAGGTTTTCCGGTTACCGGTGGCCTTTCACGTTCGGTGGTGAACGATTCTGCCGGAGCCCGATCCGGCATGGCCTCTATCTTCACCGGGGCGATCGTTCTGCTCACCGTACTGGTGCTGACGCCACTGTTCACCTACCTGCCCCGGGCCACCCTGGCGGCGGTCGTTCTCGTGGCGGTGCTGGGATTGCTGGAGACCAGAACCCTGCGCCGGGCACTGGCCTACAATCGACCAGATGTCGTCGCGCTGCTGGTCACTTTTATTACGGTCCTGGTGATGGGGATCGAAATCGGCATCGCAGCCGGAGTCGTCACCAGCATCGTGTTCTTTCTCTGGCATACCAGCCAGCCGCATACCGCCGAACTTGGCCGTATTCCTGGAACCGGGATCTTTCGGAACGTGCGCCGTCACAGTACTGATGTCGATCCCGCGATCCTGATCATCCGGGTCGATGAGAACCTGTACTTCGCGAATGCCAATCGACTGGAACAGACGATTCTCGATGCCGTGGCGCAGAGAGACGAACTCAGCAATCTGGTGCTGGTTGGCTCAGCGATCAATTCGATCGACACCAGTGCGCTGGAGACGCTGGAAGAGCTGGCGATCCGGCTTCAGCTGGCCGGGGTTCATACTCATTTGGCCGCGTTCAAGGGACCAATTCTGGATCGGCTGCAGCATACCCACCTGATGCAGCTGATAGGTTCCCACCGTATCCATCTGACGACGGCCGACGCCGTCAATGCGATCCAGCAGGCGCGGTCTTCGTCTGACGAGTGATCGACAGTCCGGCCGCAGCGATTGTGAGGATCTTGCCCCGCGGCTAAGATAGGAGCGGCAATTCCGTTCATGGACGGGGCAGGGAACCATGACGCAGCAGTCGAAAACACCGGTGGGCCGGTCTCAGCCACAGTGGCGATCCTGACTCGTGGAACGATTTCGCTTCTCCCGCGCTACCCTCGAGCGATGGTTCCCCGCAGTTGGCTGGATACCTCGCTATACCCGGGAACAGTTCTCTGGAGATCTCATCGCCGGGATCATCGTGGCGGTGTTGCTGGTTCCCCAGGGAATGGCCTATGCCATGCTGGCGGGCCTGCCGCCACAGGCCGGTCTGTACGCCAGCATTATCCCGCTGGTGATCTACGGCCTGATGGGAACGAGTCGGGCGCTGGCGATCGGGCCGGTAGCCATCGTTGCATTGCTTACGGCCAGCAGCGTCGGTGCGCTCGCCGCAGAGGGCACTCAGGAGTACATCACGCTGGCCCTGATCCTTGCGCTGATGGTCGGCGTTATCCAGATCGTTCTCGGGTTGCTACGGGCTGGCTTTGTGGTCAAT
Source organism: Sphaerobacteraceae bacterium (assembly GCA_007695115.1). Lineage (GTDB taxonomy): Bacteria > Chloroflexota > Chloroflexia > Thermomicrobiales > Thermomicrobiaceae > SLMJ01. The sequence goes on along the minus strand of REEK01000132.1, from coordinate 25,462 downwards.
TTTCTGAGCCACCCGGTTCTGTCCGGCTTCATCAACGCCGCCGCGTTGATCATCGGCGCGTCTCAGCTGGCTCACTTGTTCGGCCTGGCAGCTGGACGATCCGATACCTTTCTGGGACAAATGATCGAGATCGGCGGCGCGTTCGAAACGATCAACCTCACCACCACGGTGATCGGCGTCTCCAGCCTTCTGGCGCTTCTGTATTTTCAGAAACTGGCACGAGGACATCTCGAAGCGCTCGGCTTTCCGGCCGGGCCGGCAAATTTCCTTGCCCGTAGCGGCCCACTTCTGACGGTGGCAGCTGCATCGGTGGTGGTCTGGGGATTCTCGCTCGATGAGCGCTCCAGCGTTACCGTAGTGGGCGCAGTGCCATCCGGTCTGCCATTGCCATCGTTGCCATTGATTGAGCTTTCCCAGGTTCAGGCGCTGATTCCCGCCGCCATTCTCATCAGCCTCGTCGGGTTCATGGAGAGCATATCGATTGCCAAGTCACTGGCGAGCCGGGAGCGAGAACGTATTGATCCGGACCAGGAGCTTGTGGCACTTGGAACGGCGAACATCGGGGCAACGTTCGGCGGTGGATTTCCGGTTACCGGGAGTTTCAGTCGTTCGGTTCTGAACTATTCGACCGGTGCGAAAACCGGTATGGCGTCGATCATCACGGCCGGAATCGTCTTGACATCGCTACTCGTTTTGACGCCGCTGTTCTTCTATCTCCCGCGGGCAACGCTTTCAGCAATTGTGATTGTTGCCGTGGCCGGGCTTATCGAGACGACGACCTTCCGGCGAGTGTGGTCGTACCGACCGGCCGACGCGCTGACGCTGATCATCACCTTCGTTGCCGTCCTGACGATTGGCGTGGAACTGGGGATCATCGCGGGGATCCTCTCGAGTATCGGGCTCTACCTCTGGCGAACCAGCCACCCGGCCATCGTGGAACTGGGACTCATACGCGGCAGCGATGTTTATCGGGAAACTCATCGCCACTCCACCACTGTTGATCCTCGCGTGCTTCTGCTACGTGTCGACGAGAGCCTCTATTTCGCGAACACCCAGCGCCTGCAGGATGTGGTGACGTCGCGCCTGCATAGCCAGCCGGAGATGGACCACCTGGTACTGGTTGGCACTGCCATCAACGATATCGATGCCTCGGCACTTGAGACGCTCGAGGAACTCAATTTGCAGCTTTCGTCAGCAGGGGTGACACTGCATCTGGCAGGATTCAAGGCAACGGTACTGGAACGATTGCGCCGGACGCTGTTGATGCAGATGATCGGGCCAGATCGGACTCATCTGACGGTAAATGCAGCCGTGGCGGCGATCAATCAGAAACTTCCAGCCAATGAACCGTTCGGGGCGAAGATGACGTTGAAGAGAGATAACGAGGCGTAATGGAGAAACCCTGGGATATCGATCTGCAGGTGTATGACGATGAGAGTGAGTTGCTGCACGGGCTGCGGCAACGTGAACGCATGGCGTGCACCTGCCTGCTGAAATATTACGCTCCGCGTCTTCTGCGCCTGGCAGGTCAGTTGATGGGAGATGCCGACGAGGCCGAAGATGTTTTGCAGGAGGCGTTCATTCGTGCCTGTGATCGGATTGATTCGTTTCGGGGCGAGAGTGGACTCGGGACCTGGCTTCACCGGATCGTCATCAACACCGCATTGATGCGATTGCGTGCCCGGAAGTCCGTCACAACCGACGACATCGAAGGCGTGATCGCCGATGGGCCGGAGAGCAATTGGCAATCGGTCTCGAGCGGCGCCCGGGATCCGGGCCAGCAGGTTCTCGGTGCTGAACTCTTCGACCGGATGTCTGCCGCGATTGAGCGACTACCGGAATCTCTGCGAATCGCCTTCGTATTGCGGGATATCGAAGGCATGTCAACACATGACGCTGCTGCAACGCTGGGGATCTCCGAGAGCGCGCTGAAGGTGCGATTGCACCGGGCGCGACTGGCCTTACGCAAGGACCTCGCTGGTTACGTCGATGCTGCGCCACCGAAAGGTACGGGTTCCCAATGACAGGTGAGAAATCTGTTACTCAGAAGACGAGATGCTCAGAGCTGGAAGCTCTGATTCAGCAATGTGATGGTGACAACCCGGATCCGGAACTGGTCGAGCAAGTGGAGCAGCACCTCGAGATATGCCCGGTCTGCCACGAGGCTGAAGATCAGCTGACTCGTGCGGTGGTTGCCTATCGATCGGTGACACCCGCTGAACCGAGTGCTTCGTTCGAGGAAGCGCTAGTCGACCGTCTTTGCCACAAGCGAGACCCTGAAGAGCCTCGCTAGGTCTGGCTAAGGCTCAGTGTTGATCCTGTTTCCAGAGTGATTCAGCGGCTTCCAGCCATTCTCGGGTTTCCCCGACGGCAACGAACGGGATTTGCGGCAGTGTCACCAGATTTGCTGCCCCACTGAGGAACATCGCCGTCCGGAAATCAGCGGTGAAACTGGCGATATCGTGCTCGATCGCTTCGTCGCTGTCTTCACCGGAACGGCTTCCCGCCAGTTTGAACCCAACCAGATCGGCTCCCAGGATCACTGCTTTTGCGGCATCAAGCCCAGTATCGATCCGGCCATCGCTGATGATCGGGATACCAACTCCACGGAGCATCCGGATTGCGGCCACCGTCGGCAATCCCCAACCGGCAAACGCTTCATGCTTCTGGCGATAGCGTTCAGCGAGCTCTCCCTGAGTGGGGCGATTCTCTCTCAACCAGTCATCCACGACTTCGGCTCCACCGACCATCACGGCCGATACTCCGCGCTCGATCATCATCCGGCAGAGCATCCTGGGCATCCCCGTCAGGGTACGGGCAATCACCGGGATTTCCATGAGCTGACAGAGCTCTTCCAGCATCTGGAGTGTTCCGGCTGATGTCGCGCCATAGCGACTCTTGAACGACTGCTGAATGCCGTTCAGGTTGATGAGCAGCCCGTGCAGTCCGAGGTCGACCACCGCCCGTTGCACCTGCTGGAGCTCCAGCAATGGTGTATCAGGTTGTGGAATCAGACGACTGGCCGGCAGCTCGGCGACCATCACCAGCTCCGGGTGGGCGTCCCGGATTGTCTTGAGTTCGCTATACACGGACGGCTTGTCGAACGCTGGCTGGAGGTCTCCGAGGCTGAATACCGCGCCGTGGCGTGCAGCGGCTGCGGCAAGTCTCTCCAGCGCGATCGGTCGAGCCGAGCTGCGTGAACCATCCGGCTCGATAATGACCGGCATCGAAAGATTGTGTGCGAGAACGCGGCATCTGAGATCGACATGACTTTCATCGATTTCAGGTAGCGGATTCGGCAGCAGCGTAATTTGCTCCCAGATCGGCAATCCCCGGACAGGACGTTGTCTTGGCACGTTTACTCCACCCGATTCGCTTACCGCGGTGCTGATCACCGCACCGGGGTCAGTTGTCACAATAGCCACCACTCAACTCATTGATACGTATTACTGCACAACGAGTTCCTGTGTTGCAGAACCCGGGTCCAGCGTGGGCGCGAACGTAATAGCAGTAATGGTACATCGCGCCAGACCCATCGGTTCCGCCGTACGGACGATTGCCGGTAACTGTACTGCATCGGTGGGAATTTTCGCGACTTTCCTGAGTAGCTCCGCAAATTATGGCGCTTTTCGGCCCCTGAGGTTGACATATTTTGCTTGAGGTGTTAAACAAACTGATACGTACCAAAAATCCAGTCAGCACCACGCTTTGACAGCCGTTGCACGTGTGCAGCGAGTGTCGCTCCGCTCTAACGGATCGCTCGTTCAGGAGCGGTGCGCTACAGGATTGATGGTCGCACCCTCCTGTTGAATCTGGAGAAAAGGTGATCATCATATTGCAGCAGAGTGAACGATGATTCTGTACTTGTCTGATCGCTAATCACGTGGTGAATGCGGCCCCTCTCCGGAAAGGAGGTACACCGATTCGGACACGACACGCGAGGCTGTTGATTTACTGCGCCGGAGTGCCCGGTTGGGGATCGTGATGTCGCGATCTTCCGGTGCGGAGGAGAGACCGGAAAGAAGTGACCACATGACTGAAGAAAAGCGCCTCCATCTTCCTCTCGGCACGCGCATGAGCCGCCGCTCGGTGTTGCGTGCCGCTGGCCTGACCACCGCTGGAATGGCCGCTGCGTCGCTCTTGGCGGCCTGCGATGCCGACGACGATGAACCAGACGTCGGCGCCGCGACTGAGGAAGATGATGACGAAGATGTCGAAGAGGATGTCAGCGATGACGATGAAGTAGACGCTGATGACGGCGCTGACGTCGACGATGACGGTGATGACATGTCAGTCGACGTATCGCATGGAGTCCAGAATACATCAATGAGATTGCTGGCACTACAGAGTTCGACACTGAAGAGTTCGTGTCCGGAATCGTTCCCCTGGATTACGAAGGATCGCTGACCTACACCTACAATGGCCCGACTGAAGCATCACCACAGATCAGCTGGGACATGGACGCTGCCTTCTGGGAAGCGTGGAACGAAACGTATCCGGGAATTCCGCTATCAGAGGGAAGTGGCGTCGAGAGCCTCACCTACGGCGACATGGTCGACCAGATCCGCACCGCTGCCTTCGGTAACGCGGCACCAAATGTTGCAAACCTGATGTTGCTCTGGGGTGTCGAGTTTGCCGCGCGAGACATGCTGGTGGAGATCGATCTGGAAGAGTTCGGATTCAAGGAAGAAGACTTCTGGCCGGGTGCTCTGCAGTCTTGCCGGTGGGAAGGCCGTCTCTACGGAATCCCGAGAACCAACGAGTCGATGGGGTTGCTCTGGAACCGTGATCTGTTCGAGCGAGCCGGGCTGGATCCCGATCACCCGCCGGCAACGTGGGAAGATGTCGTCGAGTACTCCCGGATTATCAGTGAAGAGACCGGAGCACACGGCTATGGTCTGGTGGCCCGGGTAAATCACGGCAACACCCCATACCGATTCATGCCGACGCTCTGGGCGTACGGCGGTAGCGCACTGGACGAAGCTGAGGATGACCCGCAGTATGTGGAATCGATGCTCCGGACCGAAGGCGCCAAGCAAGCGTTGCAGACCTACCACGATATGTATGTTCGTGATCAGTCCGTTCCAACCGGTGCGTTGACCAATGACAACTCGGCGAATACCGACCTGTTCTTCGCCGGCAATCTGGGGATGTACATCGGCCATCCGTCGGAGTACGCCGCCATGGTCGATCGCGCCGAAGCGGCCGAAGGCTCGGAACGCGAGATGGCGATGGAGGTTCTCGACAACACGATGTACGGTCTGATTCCTGAGGGACCAGTCCGACGTGCGGTCGTTCTCGGGGGCTGGAACTCACACATCTTCAAAGACGAGTTCACCGATAACGACCTCGACATGGACGCAGCCAAAGCGTTTATCTCGTTCGCGTCCTCGCCAGAGTGGTCGATCAAGCCGGCCTGGGCGACCACGAACCCTGGTAATCTGAATGCATTCCGCTCGAACTGGATGCAGGAGCGACTGGACGAGATCCGGTTCCTCGACGTGACCAGTTCAATGCTTGCATACTCGATTCCGTTCCCGACGATTCCAGAAGCGACGGAGATCATGAACATCACTATTCCGGAGATGTTGCATGACGTTCTGACGGAATCGACATCGGTCGAAGAGGCCGCAGAAAACGCTGCGGACGAAATCGAAGCCATCGTCGAAGGGCGAACGGGCTACTAACTTCCGCTGTTGATCACTCAATGGCTCAGGGCCGGTCATTATTTGACCGGCCCTGGTTCTGTCGTCGTCTGGCAGTTGGGTGTCGGTGGTCTGGATCAGATGTCGAGCACTGATCCGTCGGCACCGAATCGCTGGTTGTATCCGCGCTGTCGGTATGGATGACGTTCGATCGCGGCCTCGTCGATCGTGACACCGAGCCCTGGAGCAGTGGGCAACTGGAAGTATCCATCGACCACCGTCGTTGTCTTGCCGGAAACATCCTCCCACGCCGGGGTCTGTTTCGCTTGCTCCAGAATCAGGAAGTTCGGGATCGACGCGGCCAGGTGAATCGAGGCCATCGTTGCCACTGGTCCGTTCGGATTGTGCGGAGCCAGCTTCACGTAGTGGGCCTCGGCCATTGCGGCGATCGAGTGCATCTCCAGGATTCCACCGGCGTGGCAGATATCCGGCTGAATGAAATCGACGAACTGCTGTTCCAGCAGTTCCCGGAACCCGAACTTGGTGAAAAGTCGTTCTCCAGTGGCCAGAGGAACCGAGCTCCCGGCTTGCCGCAAACGCCCCAGGACATGAATGTTGTCGGGGGGTGTTGGCTCTTCATAGAACAGCAAACTGTACGGTTGCAGCGCATCCATCAACTCGACGGCGTCCGGCGGGATAGCTCGCCCGTGGTTATCGAGCATGATGTCGATCTTCGGACCTACTGCCTCACGCACCGCGGCAACCCGGGCCACGGCGAGACGTGCAGCCTCGCGATCATCTTCGGCGTGGACATTACTGACGCCCATCTTGAAGGCGTTGAAACCCCGACTGACGATGTCGAGCGCATCGGCCACGGCCTCTTCCGGCGTTGCTCCGTGACAGTGCGTGTAGGCACGAACGCGGTCTCGCGTCGGTCCGCCGAGCAGGGCGTACACCGGCACATCGAGCGATTTGCCACGAATATCCCACAGTGCCTGCTCAATTCCCGAGAGCGCCGAATTGAGCGTCACCCCGCCCCGCCAGAAATTGTGCCGGTACATCGACTGCCAGTGGTGAACGATTCGCAGGGGGTCCTGATCTACCAGGAAACGAGACAACTCATGGACTGCCGTCTCTACGGTTCGCTCGAACCCTTCCAGAGACGCTTCTCCGACACCGGTGATGCCGGCATCGGTATCGATGAACACGAATAACCAGTTCTGCCGGTCAACCCCGACCATTGCTGTTCGGACGTCAGTTACCTTCACGGATGCACCTCTCTTGAGCAGCACAGTGCAAGGCCAATCAGAATTCGTTTGCACTGGCAACAGATGTTGCGTCAACGGATTCATCCATCGTAACCGGATACTGCTGTGAGAGCAACGATCGGAAAACAGGTTGCATGTCACTCATAGGCATTCTGCAATGTAAACAATGGCCTTGTTGGGGAATATATTTTCATCGTACTCACGCGTATTCAGAGTGCCGAATCCGGTATGTGAATTCCCGTTCGTTGAGAATCTGTTAGCTCCAAGGGTTGACATGACTGCAGGGTGATGCTATTAATGGCAATACACGTCGAGCGAGCTCAAAAATTGAAAACATGTTCAAATCGTGAGGGCGTATGCAATAGGCTGCGTTACCGCAATCCGTGACCATACGAACTCAAGCTATATCAATGAATGCGTACGCTCCGATGAGACGTTGTCTTTACGCCAACTGGCGGGATCACGTCTGGATCGATGGTGGCGATGCGGGGAGGGCAGCAGTGTCTCGCACGGTACTCAAGGCGCTGGACGTCCTTGAAACGCTCGCATATTCAGCTCAACCGCTGTCGGCACCTGAAGTTGCCGAACGATGTGGTCTCACCCGTCCCACCACGTACCGATTGATCAGCACGCTGGTTGCCCGGGGGTATGTAGCAACGGGACAGGATGGACGGTACCGATTGGGTTCCAAGATGCTCAGTCTCAGCAAACGACTCATCGAACACGCTCAGTTGCCATTGATCGCCCGTCCGGATATGGAGGCGCTCTGTCAGGCAACCGGTGAGTCAGTTCATCTGGCGGTCATCGAAGACCATGAGGTGCTGTACGTCGACAAGGTCGAAAGCGCGCGAGCCGCTCATATGTATTCAGTTGTCGGAACCCGGAATCCACTTCACAGCACATCACTCGGGAAAGCGATTCTGGCGTTCTTGCCTCAGGAAGAGCAGCAACTGCTGCTCGGGCGAATTTCATATACCGAGCGGACGCCCAATACGATAACCAGTCGTCGCGAACTCGAACATCACCTGGACATGATCCGCACACGTGGATACGCAATCGATGATGTCGAGAACGAGGAAGGTATTCGCTGCGTGGGAGTCCCGATTATGGGGAACACCGGTGTGCCGATCGCTGCGATCAGTATTTCCGGACCTGTAATGCGAATAACACCAGATCGTGCGGCCGAGCTCGCCGTGGCATTGCGGGAGACTGGGCGGCGTATCTCAGAGAAGTTCGGATTCGTTCAACCAGAAGACAACTCATCGATAACGGAGATAGAACCAGCTTCCCCGGTCTTCGGCACGGGGTAGTGAAGGAGGTAAGTCTTACGCAATAGCCAATGTCTGAACCGGAGAACGATGTGGCACCGGATCGGACTACGCCATGAACGCAAGTGTCTCACAATGACGTGCTGATTGAGGAGAGAAAAGAATGACCGAAGAATCTCGTTTCACACTGCCCCTCGGATATCGAATGAGCCGCCGCTCAGTTTTGCGAACCGCTGGTCTGGCCACTGCTGGCCTTGCTGGAGCATCGCTCCTGGCTGCCTGTGCTGATGAAGATGACGATGACGGCGAAGATGTAGCAGCCGAGCCAGAAACTGATGACGAAGAAGAAGAGGTCGAGGAAGAGGAAGAAGAGGAAGAGGAAGAAGAAGAAGAGCCAGACGACGATCATGATGCCGACGAAGAGGACATGACCGTCGACGTCTCACAGTGGAGCCCTGAGTACATCGAAGAGATCGCCGGAACGATGGACTTTGATACGGCAGAGTTCTGCGCCGGTATTGTTCCGCTGGACTACGAGGGATCGGTAACCTTTTCCTACATTGGCCCAACCGAGGCCTCACCACAGGTCACATGGGATTTCGATGAGGAGTTCTGGGAAGCATGGGCCGAAACGTATCCAGGCATTCCGCTGGAAGTTGGCGATAGCGTTCAGAGCCACACTTACGGCGACATGCTCGACCAGGTTCGAACTGCCGCGTTCGGAAACGCTGCGCCAAACGTTGCCCGTATGCCGATTCTGTGGGGCGTTGAATTCGCGGCTCGCGGCATGCTCGAGGAAATCAATCTCGAGGACTTTGGGTTCTCGGAATCTGACTTCTGGCCTGGTGCGCTGCAGTCCTGTATGTGGGAGGGCAGACTCTACGGAATTCCGACCAACAACGAGACCATGGCACTGATTTACAACAAGCAGTTGTTCGAGGATGCCGGTCTGGATCCGGATGCCCCGCCGGAGACATGGGACGATGTTGTCGAATATTCCCGAATCATCAGTGAAGAGACTGGTGCGCACGGCTTCGGTATGGTGGCTCGCGTCAACCATGGCAACACTCCGTTCCGCTTCATGCCAACCCTGTGGGCCTATGGTGGCAGCGCGCTCGATGAGGCTGAGGATGGCCCGGAGTACCAGGAGTCACTGCTCCGCAGCGATGGAGCCAAGGCTGCGTTGCAGGCGTATTACGACATGTACGTCCGTGATCAGTCAGTTCCAACTGGTGCCCTGACCAACGACAACACGGCCAACACTGACCTGTTCATCGGTGGACAGCTTGGTATGTATATCGGTCATCCTGCTGAGTACGCAGCTATGGTCGATCGTGCAGATAATGCCACTGGCGAAGAGCAGGAATTGGCACAGCAGGTTGTCGACAACATTGGCTATGCGCTGATTCCAGAAGGTCCGGCACGACGTGCGGTTGTGTTTGGTGGATCCAACGTTCACATCTTCAAGGATGAGTTTTCGGATCACGACCTGGACTGGGATGCTGCACGGGCGTTGATCGCCTTCCAGTGCGCGCCGGAGTGGTCGATCAAGATGGCCTGGGCCGGATCGAACCCGGGTCACCTGGGTGGCTTCCGCACCCACTGGATGCAGGAGCGCCTGGATGAGATCGCCTTCCTGGAGGTTGCCAGTTCCATGCTCCCGTTCGGTATTCCGTTCCCGGTCATCCCGGAAGCTACCGAGATCATGAACATCACGATCCCGGAAATGTTGCAGAACGTTCTGACCGAGCAGATGACGGTTGACGAGGCAGCAGAACAGGCTGCCGACGAGGTCGAAGACATCATCGGTGGACGAGAAGGCTACTAAGAGACGACCCGGGCGGGCTGCGGGATTTCCGCAGCCCGCCCCACGCTTTAGTGTGCGGGCAACGGTGCCCGCCAGTCATATGTACCGGGAGTAAACGGAGCCGCGCTTATGGCCGTTTCAGCACCGCAACAGGCAACAGGGCAGGTTGCCACTCGAAACAGACGCGAGCCGAAGAACGTCTTCCAGCGGGCATACAGGCAATGGGCGGACTACACCTACATTATGCCGGCATTGCTGGCGATGTTTTTTGTTATTGCCTATCCGATTGCCTATACCATCTATTTGTCGTTCTATTCCACACCGACTGCCGGTGAAAATGTGTGGAACGGACTGACAAATTACACCTCGATCATCACCGCAGAGCGATTCTGGATGATTACCCAGAACACGATGTACTGGACTATTGTGTCCACCATCCTGGCATTCATCATCGGAACGGCTGCTGCTCTGGTGGCGCAGCGGGAGTTTATCGGTCGAGGGCTGGTTCGGGGTATTTTCCTCATACCCTGGGTGATCAGTCATGTCGCGACTGCATACATCTGGGTGTGGATCTTCCACAGTGATTACGGCCTGGTTAGCGGTATGTTGATGGACCTCGGAATCATCTCGTCTCCGCTGGTAATCCTCGACTCCACTACCTGGGCTATGCCGGCATTGATTCTGGTCAATGTCTGGAAAGATTTCCCGTTCATCATGATCATGATGCTTGCGGGTCTGCAGACGGTACCAGAGCACTTGCTCCGGGCGGCAAAGATCGATGGAGCCAGTACCTGGGCACAATTCCGTCATGTGACATTGCCGCACCTCAAGGGCGTCATCATTATTACGCTGCTGTTGACCATCGTGATGAACCTCAACCACTTTACGTTGCCGTGGATCATGACAGGTGGCGGCCCTGCAAGTTCAACGCACATCTGGATCACTGAGGTCTATGCACTCGCATTCCGGTCACTCCGGTTCGGAATCGCATCAGCGTTCTCAGTCATCCTGTTCATCATCATGATGTCGATGGCCTATTTCTACGTCAAGGCGATGACCGCCGGCGATGATCGGAGACGATAGTGGCATCTAATGCAACGTCCGTTGAAGAGCGGCGTGAGCGTGCACGACGCAGAAAACCGAAACGCCAGATTCGAATGTCCGACGTACTGGCCTGGTTTACGCTGATTCTGCTGTTGTTGTTCAGTCTGGTTCCAATGGCGTGGATGCTCTCTACATCCTTGAAGACGCAGTTTGCTGCGCTTCAGTTGCCACCGGAATGGATTCCGAGCAACATTACGTTCGAGCACTACATCCGGTTGCTCTCACCTGGCAGTGAGGTGGGCCAGGAGTTCCTTCGTTACTTCTGGAACTCGATCTTCGTATCCACGATGACAACGCTCGCTGCGGTGGCGATCGCTGTGCCAGCAGGGTACGCGTTCTCCAAGTTCCGCTTTCCGGGACGGCAGGGATTCTTCATTGCGGTGCTGATCCGTAATATGTTCCCGGCGATCGTCTTCCTGATTCCGCTGTTCATCATGATGCGGACCTTCGGGCTGATCGATACGCACCTGGCGCTGATCATTACGTACCTGACGTTTGGTCTGCCGCTGGCGATCTGGCTGCTGAAGGGGTTCTACGACAATATCCCGACGGAGCTGGAGTATGCGGCCCGGATCGATGGCGCCTCACGGTTCCAGGCGTTCATCCGCATTATCATGCCGCTTTCGACGCCTGGCATTATCGCGACGGCCATCTACGCGTTCATCATCGCCTGGAACGAATACGTCTATGCTCTGACGTTCCTCAGCAGTCGCAATCTGCTGACGCTGCCGGTTGGATTGCAGCGGTTCTTCGATGAGTTCGTGACCAACTGGCCGGGTCTGATGGCGGCGTCGTTCGTCATGAGTATCCCGGTGGTGATCATCTTCCTGGTGTTGCAGCGCTTCTTCATCCAGGCGCTCACCGAAGGGGCGGTCAAGTCCTGATCCTGAACTGGCTGATCGATCGAGCGACCCAGACGGAATTGATGTGAACCGGAGAGTGTAAGCATGGCAGAAGTTCGACTCGATGGACTGATCAAGTACTACGACGACGTCCTTGCGGTGGACGATGTCAACCTCACGATCAAGGACGGTGATTTTGTCGCGCTGCTCGGACCTTCCGGGTGCGGCAAAACCACTACGCTGAATCTGATCGCCGGTCTGATCGATCTCTCCGACGGTGAGATCTGGATCGGCGATCGGGATGTGACTGATCTGGACCCGAAAGATCGTGACATCGCGATGGTGTTCCAGAACTATGCCTTGTATCCAACAAAAACGGTCTACAACAATCTGGCCTTCCCGCTGCAGATGCGCAAGACGCCGAAGAACGCTATCGACGAGCGGGTCAGGAAGACTGCGGAGATGCTCTCGATCACCCATCTTCTGGATCGACTCCCGCGAGAGCTGTCCGGTGGTCAGCAGCAGCGTGTTGCGCTGGGACGGGCGCTGGTGCGTAATCCGAGAGCCTTCCTTATGGATGAGCCACTGTCCAACCTGGACGCCAAACTTCGCGTGCAGATGCGAGCCGAGTTGAAGCGTTTTCATCAGACGCTGAATGCCACGATGATCTACGTGACCCACGATCAGCTCGAAGCCATGACGATGGCAGACAATATCGCGGTCATGAGCGATGGTCGAGTCCAGCAGTACGGACCGCCGGAGGAGATCTTCTATGATCCGGCCAACCTCTTTGTGGCTGGTTTCATCGGAAGTCCGGCGATGAACTTCCTGCATGGAGAAATCTCAACCGAAAACGGCGTGACCAGCGTGAAGGGCGATCCGGGATGGGTGTATCCGCTGACACCCGCGAACGCACAGAAGGCAAGTCACTGCACCAGTGGCCGGATCATCATCGGAGCCCGTCCGGCAAATCTGATTCTGTCACGGGAGGAACATCCCGGCATGATTCCAGGCAGTGTCTACACGGTTGAGCCAACCGGTGACACAACATTCGTTCATATTACAATCGGTGATCAGATCTACGTGGCAATCACTGATCCGTTCTTCCGGGCAGAGCCTGATGATCCGATCTGGGTGGACCTCGAAGATGATCGGATTCATATCTTCGATGAAGCGACCGAAGAGGTGCTTCGTGAGGATGGCCTGAACAGCCAGTCGATCCATGGCAAGAAGACGCTTCAACCCGCCTGATCATCAGGGTTTCGGAGCGAAGCGTGAACCGACGAATTCATGCAGGGCAACCGCAACCCGGTTGCCCTGATTCATGGCGCGGGACGCGCCGGGAAGGGAAGAATCCGTGAAGATCACGGACGTTCAGACAGCAGTAATAACCGGGAACTTCGATTGGGTACTGGTCAAGATCGTCACGGATGAAGGGGTGACCGGTCTCGGCGAAGCCTATTGGGGTGTCGGTGTCAACGAGCTGGTGCACAAGTGCAAACCGCTCATTATCGGTGAAAACCCGATCAATGTCGGTATGTTGTACGAAAAGATGATCCGGGGCATGTCCGGTGCCGGCTCGATCGGTGGGGCAACGGTTACCGCGATTAGCGGGATTGAGCTTGCCCTCTGGGATCTCGTGGGCAATGCACTGAATACACCGATCTCCACCCTGTTCGGTGGACGGTTCCGGGACAAGATCAGAATCTATGCCGACTGCCATGCCGGTGATGAGTACACCCCGGAAGCCTATGCGAAAAAGGCCCGGGAAGTTGTTGATGCCGGGTTCACCGCGATCAAGTTCGATCTCGATCAGCAGAATGACGAGCGACGAAAGCTGTGGGTCGACGAAGACTTGGGGCGCCATCACAAATTCGAGCCGTACAACCGGACGATCCCGCCAAGCCAGCGGGAGTACATGGAGTCACTTTGTGCTGCCGTTCGGGAAGAAGTCGGCCCGGATATCATGCTGGCGATGGACTGTCACTGGCGCTACACCACGCACGACGTCACGCTGCTGGCTCAGGATCTCGAGAAGTACAACCTGATGTGGCTGGAAGATCCGGTCCCGCCGGAAAACATCAAGGCTCAGGCGCGGGTGACCAACAACACACGGACGCCGATCTGTACTGGTGAGAATCGCTACCGCAAGCACGGCTATCAGGAACTCATCGAGATGCACGCGGCCGATATCATCGCCCCGGATATTCCGAAGATGGGTGGTCTGCTGGAGGCCAAGAAGGTCGCTGACTGGGCGGATGTCTACTACATTCCGATTGCCCCACACAATGTCTCAAGCCCGATCGGCACCGTGGCGGCGGCGCACGTCTGCGCCTCGATGTCGAACTTCCTTGTCATGGAGTATCACGCCTACGACGTGAAGTGGTGGGAGACACTGGTCAACGAACCAGTAATCCAGGACGGATTCATTCACCTCAACGACAAGCCGGGCCACGGGTTGACACTCAACGAAGATGTCGCTCGCGCTCATCTCAAAGAAGGCACCACCTACTTCGGAGAGGGTATATAGTCTGCCCCAAGCCAAACAGCAAACGGGCGGCCCATTATGGGCCGCCCGAATTTGTCTATCGAGGATATGGTACGTCGACGTCGACTAGTCTTCTACCTTGCCAGCCTGTTCGGCCTCCTCGGCAGTCACTGCCAGACGGACCGCATCCGGCTGCATCGAATCGACCCATTTCATTGGAATTTTGATTTCGGTCGAGAACAGTGTCCCCGACTTGATCAGAAAGCCAGAGATCCGACCGATCGTGTCGTAGTGGACTTCGGCTACTGTTCCGGCGGATTCGTCGTTGACATCGATCACCTGGGTGCCTTCTTCGATGACGACCCCGGTGTCATCGATCGGCGACTCGGGTGCCGACTCTCCACCAGGGACGGTTCCCGGCTCGAACATCGAACCCTGTCCTGGTTCGCCACGTCCGGGGCCGGCTGGACCCCAGAGGAGTGGTCCGCCACCAGCACCACCGGCGGCGCCGATCCACGTATGCGGCATCTCGCTCAACTCGTGGTCCGCTGGTGCCGTGTAGCTTCCTTCGACAAACGCCGGGAGTGAATCGATACTATCCGACGAGACGTTCAGATGAACGCCGTCTTCATCGATCCGTGCCACCAGCTCAATGTCGACAACCCGATCAGTGCTGAGGAACGTACCTTCTTTGATCAGGAATTCGCGAACCACTTTCGCGTCGGCATCGACGATAAGTCGTTCGACTTCACCGACCTTTTCGCCATCACTTGCGTAGACTTCTTTTCCAAGTTCAAGATCCATAGTGTCTGCGCTCCGTTTCTGAATTCCGCATTCCCCGAGTTGGGGGAAGAGTGCGACGATAACTTCTCATGAACGCAAACGCTGTGCCAGTTGTTACGCATCGCTGCCTGGGTTCGCTGAATTCTGCCAACCCGGACGGTAAAATCCAGGAGATTGAGGTTTCGTCTATCCATAGCTAATGGAGCTTCACTTTTGATTCATCGACGCCTGCTTCGGCTTCTCGCTGTGATCTCGATGCTGGTGCTGCTGGCGGGAATTCCCTCTGGGCATCCGGGTTCGAACTCAGCTTCTGCTCACCCACTCGGTGAGTTGACAATCAATCACTTCAGTGAGCTGACATTCTCCGAGGAGACGGTCACGGTTCGCTATGTCATCGATTTCGCCGAGTTATCAACGCTGGAGCAAATCAGACAAATCGATGGTGCCAATCAGTGGGATGTCGCCGGCGCGGATCTGGACGCCTACCTGGAGATCGTTGTCCCGGAGTTCCTGGATGGCCTGGACCTGACGATCGCCGAGCAGCGGGTCGAGTTGCAGGAGATTGACAGTGACGCCTGGTTTCATGAAGGAAACTGGGGTTTTGAACTCCTGCGGGTCGAAGTCACCGCCACTGGCGATCTGCCGGCGACGATCGACGACGACGTGACCGGTCGATACGTGGTTCGCAATTTCCCCGGGCGTCTGGGCTGGCACGAAGTCGTTATGCCGGCCGGTGACGAGATCGCGGTAACCGAAACCGATGCGCTCCGGGCTACTGTCACCGAGGAGCTCCTGGACTATCCGGACGTGACTGAAGAAGAGGCGCTGCAGATCTACGACGTCGATTTCACGCTTTCGCCAGCGTCGGATGATGCTGAGGAGTCGCCCGGTGCGCTCGTCGAGCGAGAGGACAGTGCTGTCGGCACGCTGCAGCGGCTGATGAACTCAACCGAGCGACTGGTGGATCTGGAGAGCGGATCCAGTGTAGCGGTGTTGCTGACCATGCTGGGTGCGTTCGCCTGGGGCGCGGTTCATGCCCTTTCCCCCGGGCATGGCAAAGCCATTGTCGGAGCTTATCTGGTCGGGAGTCGCGGCACTCCGAAGCATGCAATCTTCCTCGGACTGACGGTGACTGCCACGCATACGGCGGGGATTTTTGCGCTCGGTATCGTTGCTCTGACGCTGTCTCACCTCATCTTGCCGGAGACGGTGTTCCCCTATCTCAGTATGCTGTCTGGCGTTCTGGTGATCCTGATCGGCTTGAGTATTGGCTACCGGCGGTATCGTGCCTACCAGACCACCGGCATCGCTGACGATCATGGGCATCACCATCATGGTCATGATCACGGACATTCACACGATCACCATCACCATGATCACGGCCATGACCATCACCATGATCACGGCCATGACCATGACCACGAGCACGGTCACTCACATAGCCACGACCATGATCACGGGCATTCGCACGGCCATGATCATGGCCACGGTCATCATGGACACAGCCACCTGCCGCCTGGAGCAGACGGCAGCGATGTGACGTGGCGCAGCCTCCTCGCGCTCGGTGTCAGTGGTGGAATGGTTCCCTGCCCGTCCGCGCTGGTCTTGCTCCTTGGCGCCATCGCACTGGGGAGGCTCGAGTTCGGGCTGATTCTGGTCCTGCTGTTCAGCATCGGACTGGCTGCGGTTCTGACCGCCATCGGGCTGATGATGGTTTACCTGCGATCAGTCTTCGAACGCTTTTCGTTCGAGACCCGTGCTCCTGGATTGCTCCCCGTACTCAGCTCGCTGGCGATTGCCTTCGCCGGCGTGATTATCGTCGTCGGTGCGATGGCCGAGACGGGGTTGATCTGATATCGGTTGCCGGGTTCGCCAGAACCGCATAGCTCAGCCTGCCTTGCGCTGCTTTCGCCACTCTTCAGCACGCCCCTGAAGTCGATGGATGTCATCCCACGGCACTGATGGGCGCTCGATGTTTCGATGCTTCAGATAAGCATTGCCCCGGTGCCTGATCGTGCGCAGTGTCTTGATCGCATCCAGCCCTGAAGCTGGACGAGGCGCTCCGATTGTCGATGCTGGAACAAGGTAATGACCGTCACCGGTCCTGACCAGCGTTCCACGAATCAGGAACTGCACGAGATCCCAGAGCTCTTCGTTGTGGCTGTGCATCAGGAGCGATGCCTTGCCCGGCTGGATCTGGTTCGCATTCCGGGGAAGCTCGATCGTCAGGCGGCGATTCTTGCGATCGGCCATCGGCATGCAGCGAACACTGAACGGAAACCCGGTCTCGTCGTATCCGGTAAGCAACGCTGAATCGTGCGCTTCCAGCGCGTCGAGAATCTCATCCCACATAGCTGTTCACCTCGATCGACTGCATAGCCTCGGAGTAATCGCCAGACGGCCACCAGCAGATTCGGGTTGGCGTCACCGTGATGTAGATCCTCATGTAGTAGACGTCCATGTACCAGCGCATGAGTGGGTTGGAGCTCATCATCTTTGAGGCTGGTTGCGGGCCCATGACCTTGTTTACCCAGAAGTCTTCGACTCCGTCCACCGATGTTCGAACCTCGCTATCGAGCTCGGCGGTTCCCTGAACGAGAACCTTCGGTGGGTTGACCAGTCCGGATCCGGTTGGATCGGTGTAGCTGAGCGAGATCTTCGGACTGCGACGGAGGTTGAAAATCTTTCCCGGCATGCCGATCGAGGTGCAGAGCAGGAAGTCGGCAGATTCGCGGCGGTACTGAACCACCACCGGCCATGTGATCGGGGTTCCGTCTTTTCCGACGGTTGATACCTCAGCGGTCAACAGATCATCGAGGACTTGCTCGACATCTGCAGGTAGTTCAATCCGTGATTGTGTTTCTGTGCCCATGGTGCTCCCATACATAAGCAATCGCGTGTTCATGCAAATGAACATATCAATAATCGCGCAGATTCTAACACGATAGTGGCCCGACGCCGCTGATTTGGCAACTGCTGTAATAATCAGAGCTGCATTGGCAAATCATTCGTTCGTATCGGGAGGATGCTACGTGGGGGATTTGAAACGCGCCGTACTGTTCACAAATGAATATCCACCAAATATTTACGGCGGTGCCGGAGTACACGTCGAATACTTGAGCAAGTCGCTGGCGAAGCTGATCGACGTCGAGGTGCGAGCCTTCGGGGATCAGAACGAGGATCACGGCAATCTCCGGGTTCGCGGATACCAGGGCTGGGACGAGTTGAGCGAGGGGACAGATCCACGCTTCAAGGGGCCGCTGAACGCGATGTCCCGGAACCTCAAAATGGCCAAGGATCCGCTCGATGCGCAGATCGTTCACGCGCACACCTGGTACGCCGACATGGCGGCTTTCTATGCCAAGAAACTCTGGAAGGTGCCGATGGTTGCCTCGATTCACTCCCTGGAGCCACTCCGGCCCTGGAAGGAAGAGCAGCTCGGCAACGCCTACCATATGAGTTCCTGGATGGAGCGCACCGCGCTGGAGAATTCCGATGCGGTCATCGCCGTTTCTCAGGGGACCCGTCAGGATGTGCTCGATAACTTCGAAATCCCGGAAGAGAAGATTCACGTTATCCACAACGGAATCGATCTGGCCGAGTATGTGAAGGCGACCGACACCTCTGCGCTGGAAGCGTATGGAGTTGACCCGGATCGCCCCTATGTCCTGTTCGTTGGTCGTATTGCCCGGCAGAAGGGGATCATCCATCTGGTCGAGGCGATCCCGCAGATCGATCCGGACCTGCAGGTTGTTCTGCTGGCTGGTGCCCCGGATACGGCCGAGATCGGCCAGGAGATGAGCGACAAGGTCGCTGAAGCCGCTCGCCAGCGAGACGGGATCATCTGGATCGACAAGATGGTCACCCGGGAAGAAGCAATTCAGTTCTACTCCCACGCAGACGTCTTCTGCTGTCCGTCGGTCTACGAGCCGTTCGGCATCATCAACCTCGAAGCTATGGCTTGCGAAACCGCGGTTGTCGCAGCCGCGATCGGCGGGATTCCGGAAGTTGTGGTTCCCGAGGAAACCGGATTGCTGATCGATCTGCCTCTCAAGCCGGGCACGTTCGAACCGGTCGACCCGGCTGGCTACGCAACGGCGCTGGCAGCGGGCATCAACCGTCTGGCAAAGGATCCCGAACTTCGCGCGAAGATGGGCAAGGCCGGGCGGAAGCGTGTCGAGGACCACTTCTCCTGGGACGCGATTGCCGAGCGAACCGTGGAGCTCTACCGGTTGCTGGTCGAAGGATAGGTACCAGATGGACGAGCGTGCGCTTGATCCAGAAGATGTCGTAGCGTTCCGGATCGCTGCGGACGATGTGGTCGGACTCTCTCGACGTGGGATCGAGGACGCCCGGCAGGCGTTCCCTGAGCTGATCGCCGCGATGGAGGGACACGGGCCTGTGCCATCGTTCAGTTTCCAGGCGCCTGATTACACAGGGCAGACTGGCGCCGAAGAAGTCGAGCCTGGCCATTGGCAGGTTACTGGCTTCGATGGTGGCGTGGAAGACCGGCACCTGGCGGTTTTCGCCCACATGGTTCGGGTGTACGCCTGGCCGGACGATGATCGGTTCGAGCGACAGCTGACGATCCTGAACGAGCCTGGCGGGATCGATCTTGGCGACATATCCACGCAAGACCTGTGGGATGCGCTCTTCATGAATGTGCGTGTCAGCCGGTTCGGTGATGGTCCGCTGGAGAATCAGTCGAACGGGATGACGTATGTCAGCAACGAAGTGCTGCGCCGGGTTACCAGCGCGATCGAGCGGGGAGCCCGAATCGACCTGACCGTCGACTAGACTCGTATTGACGAACGTAACAGCCGGGGCGCCAGTTCAACTGGCGCCCCGGCTTCGTGTTTAACGTCTCCCGGTATCTGGTAGACCGGGCAGCTCCGTCTGCCCCTCGTCAAGCAGGCCGGTTCGCTGGGCTGGGCCACAGGAGAGCCTGTCCTGAGCGAAGCCGAACGGGGCGCCGGGCTACCGATCAATGCCGGTTAGAACCGGTCAGTGACTCTGGATCCGTGCAGGTGCAGCCTGCTGACTGCAGCCGTAGCCCGAGTCCGATCATCAGGGCGAGCGCCCCGGCACCGAAGGCCATCACGGTCACTAGCAGGGTGATGCTGGATTCCGAACCGGTGGCTGGTACCAGATCGGCGGTTGCGTCATCATCAGGTTCAGCCGCGTCGTCAGCCGGAGCCTCAGCCTCGACCGAGTCATCAGCTTCAGTTGGGTCCTGAATCGGGCCGCGAACGTTGATGCCGTGGAAATCGCTGGCCTCTGCCTCGTCCTCATCGAACGGCTGAAGTACGGCCACCGACTGGCGAGAGGCCACGTCGAACACCTCTATCCCTGGTGTCTGCCCTGCAGCCACGTGGGGCATCGATGCCGGATTTGGGCCGCGGAGTGACACGAACAACCACTCACCATCAGGCGAGAACCCGATAATGTCTGGCGTGTCTACTAGCTCAAACGTGTCGATGACTTCCTGCGTTGCCGTATCGACCACGATGCCGTCGTGGGAGACCCGGTTGACCTGCCACATCTCGCTGCCGTCCGGGCTGACGCGCTGCCCGTGTGGATCGATGCCGCGAACGCCATCGACCTCGGAGCTGTAGGTGCCGACAAGCTCGTGGGTGTCGATGTCGAAGACATACCACTCGCCAGGTTCGGCATGATCGTGGTCTTCGAGATCGGCGAGATGCCCGCTCCAGTTGGCGTACATCTGGTCGTGATTGTGGCTGACGGCGAGCCCGCAGTTTGCCCGAACTTCCGAAGGATCGTATGCGTGCTCGATCTCGCCGGACTCCAGGTCCACGATTACCAGTCCGCCATCCATTGGCCCCATCGTCACGTAGGCATAGCGACCGTCTGGCGTGAATTCGTGGCAGACCACGCCGGGCCAGGCGTCCAGATCTTCGCCATAGGTGTCGACCCATCCCGGCCAGTCTTCCTCGAGGAGCTGCTGGGAGAGCGGGATGTCCCGGCCGATCTCGAACGTCTCGTTCTCGAGGTCGACCTCGATCTGCGTGAACGTCTTCGAGCCGATATTTGCCACCCAGATGGAGTTGTCTGGAGCCGGTGCCCAGAGCGCCATGTGGGCGGTTGCGCCGGTCTCGATCGTTTCGATGACTTCGTAGTCCGATGTCCGCACGATGCTGACGGTTCCGGATGCCGTGCTGGCAATCGCGGCGTACTGGTTGGAATCATCGAAATCGATCATGTGCGGTGTCTGCACCTCGTTGTGTGGCGCATCGAGTTCAGCGAAGGCGAATCGCTCGACTTCGACGAACTCGCCGTTTTCCAGCGCGTACACGTGCACGCGATTGATGTCTGACCCCTGATCGAGTGCCCAGACTTCCCAGTCGTTTCCGTCTCCGTGAGAGTCTGCCCGGGCATTCGCCATGAGCATCATCTGCGCGATCATGATGAACGCCGTCAGCAGTGCGACCGTGATGACGACTGAACCACGGCTGTGCCGAACTGTGGCGCGAGGATTACTGAGAGCTAACCAGTTCATTTGGTTCCCCAACCATTCTTCGGTTCTGCGATTTCAACGGAGTAATGAACGGGTGTTCTCTGAGTAACCGAGGGCGTCCGTGATCCGTTGCGGCATCACCCCTCGATCGCCGGATTCCGGCATCAGGATGACGCGTGCAAGGTTCACGAAATGACGGTTGTCAGGGGGCACTCGTCAGGAGCGCAACCGCCGTCGCGAGGCTCGGTTTTTCAGGAAAATCATCAACCGGCAGGTGAGATCACAGTGAGATCCGCCGGTCGACGGCAGATACATTCACAGATCCTGGGCCAGAAGGCCAGCACCTGGATAGTGG
Source organism: Sphaerobacteraceae bacterium (assembly GCA_007695115.1). Lineage (GTDB taxonomy): Bacteria > Chloroflexota > Chloroflexia > Thermomicrobiales > Thermomicrobiaceae > SLMJ01. The sequence continues at coordinate 3,427 of REEK01000132.1, read as the reverse complement.
GAAGACTCTGTTGAGGTCGTGTTCGTGCAGATGGAACGTTGGATGTTCCTCGCTCGAAACTGCGCACGGATCCTGCTTCCAGGGAATAAAACGCCGACTGTCAGCGTCAGCTAACATCGCCTACACTAGTTCAAAAATCCCGTATTGTCAACCTGGTTGGACGTGAGTGAGGTGCCCAGTCTGCACCAGAGAGTGGCACAGACCGGGTTCGATAGCGCTCTTCGTTAGTGCTGGCCAGTCGTTGGGGCTGGCTCGCTTGCGGGAAACAGGGGAGCGATTGATTCTTCGACCCCGGCGATCCCATCGAATGGGTGACGCTCTCCGGGGTTGGTATCGACCCGGGACTTGGCCAGAATGAAGTGCTCCTGGCTCATGAACGTGGTGTAGAGCTCTTCCGGGGCGTCCTGCCACATCTCGCGGTGGCCCAGCTGGCTATCATGCTGTCGGATCGCTCGCTGCTTGAGGTCTCCCCACGGTGCCACTTCGAGTGTGAGCGTGACCTTCTCGTCCGGCATGCCGACCGGGATCTCGTCTTCATCGGCCATGTCGTTGAAGGGGGACTCCATTCCAGCATCCTTCATCGCCCGGCCAATCGCCCGGATCTTCGAGTGCGCGGTGGTAACGAAGTACAGCTTCTGCGGCGGGTTTTCCATTCGCTCAGCGACATCGAACGCGTTCATTGCCACTTCCCAGGCCTTGATGTGGTCCGGATGGCCATACATTCCGTTCTCGGCCTGGGTGATGATGACCTGCGGCTGGTACTTCTCGATGAAACCCATGAGTCGCTCGGTCGCCTCATTCAGATCGGCGCTGTGGAAGCTCTCCGGATGAGTGACCGACTCTGATTCAGCCATACCGGAATCCCGGTATCCGAGCCACTCCGACACGAACCCGAGGATCTCGGCCGCCGCGCTCTGCTCCTTGATTCGGGTCTCGATCAACTCCTGTGTGTCTTCGATAGTGGAGTGATCGTGGAACCCATGCTCTCCGTTGGTACACGTGACCACAACCGGGGTTCCTCCGGCGGCAGATACGGCCGCGAGCAACCCACCAGCTCCCAGCGATTCATCGTCAGGATGGGGGTTAACCAGCAGCACGACAGGTTTGGTGTTCATTCAGACTCCTCTATATCAATCAGCGAAATACCGTGGTCCTATTGTTCCGACTCGTTCAACGACGAAACGTGTATCAGAATTTCATCGAGCGGCTTCTTTTCGCTTGCATGTGCCGGAACGGTTGCGTCGTCTGCCGGGTAGCCAACCGGAATCACTACGAACGGTCGCTCGTTTCGTGGTCGTTCCAGCAGATCACGTAAAAATATCATCGGGCTCGGCGTATGCGTCAGGCAGCACAATCCGGCGTTGGTGATTGAAGCAATAAACAGACCAACCGCAATGCCGACCGATTCCTGAGCGTAGTAGTGTTTTCGTTTCACTTCTTCGCCCTTTTCATCGAACTCCAGGCCGAATGGATGCTCGAACACAACGACCAGGTAGGGCGCGTCAGAGAGGTGTGGCTTCTGATGATCGGTGCCCAGCGGTCTGAGCGCACCCCGCCACTCTTCTGAGATCCGGCGTTCGTAGAAATCACGTTCGGTGTTCTCTGCAGCCTGACGGATCTGATCTTTGGTGGACTGGTCGGATATCACCACGAACGTCCATGGTTGCTGGTTTGCGCCCGAGGGAGCCGTGCCAGCGGTTGCCACCGCATTGGCGATGATCTCATACTGTACCGGCTCCGGAGAGAAGTGCCTGATGGATCGCCGGGTTCGCATCGTTTCGAGGAAGTCACGTGATCGCTGCAAACTCTCATCAGCAGAGATGCGCTGAAACTCGAGTGGAACGGGAATATGCGGAGTCTGTGCGGAGTCGTCGCCGGTGGTCATTGGTTCTCCCGTTCCAGATATCGGACAATCTGTTCGGTTTCGACAAATGGTCGTGTTTCCAGTCGATTCTAGCATTGAAGATCGATTCATCCGGTCCCGGTTCTGGCTAGCCACGATCCAGCCGGATGTTGTTACTGGTGATGACAGGACGGTGTTGGTGTATCCTGCCTGACGAGAGTACAGAGCAGGGTTACCTGCGACAACGTTGACGATACATACGCTGACAGGAGAGTTCCGTGGCTTCCGATGAGATGAAAATGCGAACCGAACGCGACAGTATGGGCGAGATGCAAGTACCGGCCGAGGCGATGTACGGAGCAACCACCGCACGCGCTGTCGAGAACTTCCCGATCAGTGAATTGCGTTATACGCGTCAGATGATCCGGGCACTCGGCCTGATCAAGAAAGCAGCGGCCCAGGCAAATGCCGATCTTGGATTGCTCGATCAGACGAAGGCCGATCTGATCAAGTCAGCCGCACAGGAGGTCGCCGACGGGCATTGGGATGAGCATTTCCCGATCGATATCTTCCAGACCGGCTCCGGAACCTCGACAAACATGAACGCCAACGAAGTTATCGCCACCCGGGCGGCCCAGATTGCGGGAACCGAGCGACCGGTTCACCCGAACGACGATGTCAACATGGGCCAGAGCAGCAACGACGTCATCCCTGCCAGCATTCATCTCTCCACGGCACTGGCGATCAAGGAGCTGTTGTTCCCGGCGATGAAGAATCTCGAGAGCACGCTCGAAACGAAGGCCGCGGAGACTGCCGATATCGTCAAGATGGGCCGCACGCACCTGATGGACGCGATGCCGGTCACGATCGGACAGGCAGTGGCTGGATGGGCGGCGCAGGTCCGCCAGTCACGAGCGCGGATTGAATCAACCCTGCCGCGGCTGGGTCAGCTGGCGATCGGCGGCACCGCAGTTGGAACCGGGATCAATGCTCATCCGGAGCTTGGCGCCAGAGTGGCGGCGTTCCTTTCGAACGATACCGGTCTGAATCTGACTGAAGCCGAGAATCACTTCGAGGCACAGGCTACCCAGGACACTGCGGTGGAAGTCAGCGGGCAACTGAAGACGTATGCGACCGCCCTGATGAAGATCGCCAACGATCTGCGCTGGATGAACAGTGGGCCGCAGGGTGGTCTGGGAGAGATCAAGCTTCAGGCGCTTCAACCGGGATCGTCGATCATGCCTGGCAAGGTGAATCCGGTTATTCCGGAAGCGACGATGATGGTAGCGGCGCAGGTTATTGGTAACGACGCCACGATTACCACCGGTGCCCAGCACGGAAATTTCGAGTTGAATGTCATGCTTCCGGTGATCGGCTATAACCTGGTCCAGTCGGCCGAATTACTTGCCAGCACATCGCAGGTACTGGCTGACAAGGCAATCGCCGGGTTCGAAGTCAACGAAGAAGCGATCGCGGAAGTCGTCGAGAAGAATCCAATCATGGTGACGGCACTGAACGCGATTATCGGATACGAAAAGGGTGCCGAGATCGCCAAGCGTGCCTATGCCGAGAACCGCCGGGTGA
>REEK01000036.1 GCA_007695115.1 Sphaerobacteraceae bacterium | reverse complement strand
TCGGTGTTCGCCTGGAACAGGCGCAGCGTATCGTAGGGGTCATTGCCCACGCTGCCGCCGTGCCCATTCATGCCGACACGATAGTTTCCTGTTGCGACGTTATCCCACCAGTCGGGCGGCTGAGCATATTCGGCTTCTATACCATTTCGCCGGAACATCTCGGCGACAATCGGCCCGACGTCCGCAAAGAAGATGCTGCCATTGAGCGTAAACCCAAGAACCTCACCATCGCGCTCCCACCAGCCATCACTGTTTAGCTCGAAGCCCGCCTGCTCCAGCAGTTCCTGACCGCGCTCCGGGTTATGCTCCGTGGTGTCGTACTCCTCGAAAATATCTTGCACGTAGTCGAAGAACGGTATGAGCCCCGGATACCGTGGCATTGGGAATTGAGAGATACCACTGGCGCCATCCTTGGCGACCTCGATCATCTGCTCGCGATCGATGAAGTAACTCATCGCCCAGCGAACATCCCGCTCGTCGAACGGAGGTTCGTCATGGTTGACGAGTACCGCAGTCGGCCACCAGTCCACGTACCCATAGGGCGGTTGATCATACGTATGGGTAATGACGTTTGGATTCTCTTGAATGATTCGCTGGACAGTCATTGGCTGAAGTGTGTGAGAGGTGTCGAGTTGATTTGCAATGACCTGCTGAGCCACGTTGGTTTCATCACCAAACGGGAGATAAATCAGACGTTCGACTCGTGGTAATTCGTCGACAAGCCCTTGATCAGCTGCCCACCACGAATCGGCGCGATCCAGGATCTTTTGCTGGGGTGATGAATGGGCCACGCGCCAGGGACCTGTTGTCACAGGGAGCCCCTGCTCGATATCGAACGCAGTGAACGACGTCCAGTCTTCACCCTCGAAGAGGTGCTGCGGCACGATGTACAGCCCGATATCGAATTTGTAGGACATGAAGTAGAAGAAGCGTGGCGCCGGCACGTGAAAATCAACCACAACGGTGTTTTCATCGACCGCTTCGGCGCTTTCGACAAATCGCGCCACTTCGTCCCCCCGCTGCACCTCAGTACTGATGGAGAGCAGGTGATTGAGCGTAAACGCGACATCCCTGGCTGAAAATGGTTCGCCGTCACTCCACTCCACACCGGAACGCGTCGTTATGGTCAGTTGAGTCGAATCATCGTTGTATTGCCAGTCTTCGGCAAGCCAGGGGATCATTTCGTCAGCGAACGCACTGTAATAAGCAAGTGGCTCGTAGATCAGATTGCCGCCGATCTGGTGGCTAGATCCGACCGCGTACATATTCCAGATATCATGCTCGATGAATTGGCCCTCCTGGCCACCGTGTCGCAGGTAAAGGGTGCGTTCCCTGGGAATGTCCGTGATCTCTTCAACGTCTACGTCTACGTCGGCGGGGACTTCGTCCTCGTCATCCAGGTCGTCGAGATCGTCCAGTTCCACCTCGTCGTCATCGTCGACGAGATCTTCCAGGTCGTCATCGACATCCTCATCGTCCTCGTCGACGGCCGCGACCTCTTCATCGTCTGCAACATCGTCGTCGCAGGCTGCGAGCAGACCGGCAATTGCCGGGGTTGCCACGCCGAGAAGTGCCGCACGCTTCAGAAGCTCACGCCGTCCAATACGACGAAGCAAGAATTCTTCGTCGCCGTTCGTTCGCTCAGAGTTACCCATGTGGAAATACCTTTCACCGGTGCTTGATCAGCAGTGTGATCTCTCGCCGATGAGTACAGGGATGCGCGCGGAAATCACACTGCTGCGTACACGCACTCGGCTTCCGCACCGAGAATCCTGGCGATCGATCGAGGATACACACGTCTGATTCTAGTTTTCAGGCTTGCTGAATAAACTAGCGTAATATTCAGGCGGCGTCAAGATCACACATCCCTCTTGCCTGAATAATGAACATCAGCCGCGCGTCAACGATGAATTCGCATCGCCTTTCTGGGCGATGAATGCCCATCGTTGACAGCTATTTCTCACTCCGGTAGTCTGTGACGACATACTCGCATCAGAAATTAATTGAGCGCGGCACTCTGTACACGCGTTCTTGTAGACGCACCGCGCTGGAGTGGAGACTCAGGCGCTAGCTGAGAGGCTGAGCGGAATGAAGATCACCAATATCGAGGCGTTTCCGGTCTGGGGCGGACAACGGAACTTCCTGTTCGTGGCGGTGGACACAGACGAAGGCATATCCGGAGTGGGAGAGGCAGGGATCACCGGCCGAGAACTGGCGGTCATGGGTGCGATCGAGCACTTCAAGCCGCTGCTCATCGGCCAGGATCCGATGAACACACAGCACATATGGCAGCTTCTCTATCGTGGGGGGTTCTTCCCTGCTCAGCGTATTCTCGGCAGTGCAGTCTCGGCAATCGACATCGCGCTGTGGGACATCAAGGGCAAAGCTTTCGGGGTTCCCTGCTACGACCTGTTTGGCGGCCGGGTTCGGGACAAGGTCGTGTGCTATCCGCACAACTCAGGTGATGATTCTGCAATCGAATCCCTGGTTGAATCGTGTCTACAGACGACCGAAGAGGGCTGGAAATTCGTCCGCTGGGGATTGCCCACCGAAGCAGATGCCTTCAACCCCCGACGGGCAGTCAACACCGCTATCGCGCAGTTCGAGGCAGTTCGCAATGCGGTCGGCGACGATATAGAGCTCTGCTTTGATGTCCACACACGGCTCGATCTGCCTGATGCGGTGCGCCTGTGCCGGGAAGTGGAGAAGTTCAGTCCATACTTCATCGAGGATCCGCTGCGTTCGGAAAATCCCGACTCGTTCAAGACCTTGCGACCGCGAACCGGAGTGCCGCTGGCAGCTGGTGAGCAGTTCAGCTCCAAATGGGAGTTCCGGCAATTGATCGATGAAGAGTGGATCGACTACGCCCGAATCGATCTCTGTATCGTGGGCGGGTTCACTGAAGCTCTGAAGATTGTCGGAACCTGCGAGACTCACTACATCCAGATAGCCCTGCATAACCCGCTAGGCCCGGTTTCGTCCGCCGCCTGCCTGCAACTCAACCTTGCGACGCCGAACTTCGGCGTACAGGAACAGCCACGCCGGACAGGAACGGTGCTCACCGACGTCGTTCCAGTACAACCCGATTGGGAAGATGGATACCTTCTTCCACCAACGCGGCCAGGACTGGGAATCGAGTTTGACCGTGAGGCTGCCAGAGCTCATCCATTCCAGATGACTGACCTTCCGAGGCTGCAAAGAGTCGATGGAAGCTTCACGAACTGGTAACAGAACCTGGCTCGTCACACTCTCTGGTTCCGGGCGGCATATGCCGCCTGGTTTCACCCTGTTCGTTGATGCCGGAATCGGCTAATATGTCGCAACCAGAGTGGAGCGACCGACAACGGGAACGAGCAGACAATGAGCGACAACTCAAACGGCGGAGATTCGGGCATCTACCGATACGAAGACATCTTGCGAGCAATCGGACGCTACATCGACGAAGAGGGCATGCAGGACGTAGTGGTGCTGCAGACCGACGAGGAGATGAACGTCCACGGCTACCGGAACATCTCGCCCGCGGGTGGGATCCGCCCTCGCCTGGTCAACCACACCTTCACCGCAGAAGAGCTCAAACAGATCGATGACGAATCCCGAAAGCGTCGGGGCAAAGGTTCTCGATTCTGGGGCTAACACCTCAGTGACCTTCAGGCTGTCCCTTCGCGAATATTCTTCGGTGTTGTCACGGCAATGGTGCAGGATCAGTGGGTCCACTGATCAACACGGACAGGCACGAGCACGGGCCACCCGAAAGTGACCCGTGGCAAACATTCTCTAACCGGTACTGCTGTTTCTATTGAGCCGGATCGAGCTCGTTCAGGACGAGCTGGAACGTCAGATGCCAGAAGGCGGCGTTGACGTAGGGGTTTTCCTCCGTCGGCCAACCAGTCCAGTACGTCTGGTTCATCGGGATGCGGTGATACCACTCCTGAATCTGAATGTTTGGCAACTCCGGAATCCAGAGCTCCATAGCGTCCCGGAAGAGCTCGATCAACCGCTCCTGATCATCGATCGGCGTGATGGCGATCTCATCGACAATCTGGTCATACTCTTCGTTCAGCCACCCAGTCTGGTTCAGACCATGTTCACCTGGTGTAGCCGTGCTCACGCTCTGGAACAACCGGAGCGTGAAGTACGGATCCGCGCTCACACTACCAGCATGGCCACTGAACCCGGCACCATAGGTACCCTGCGCCAGGTTGTCGAACCAGTCGGGCGGAGTTGCATACTCTGCATCGATCCCGGCCTGCCGGAGTTGCTCAACGATAATCGGGCCGATGTCATTGAAGATGGTCCAGCCATTGACGGTGAGTTCGAATACCTCACCATCTTTCTCCCACATCCCGTTGCCGTTTTTCTCCCAGCCGGCAGCTTCCATGTGCTCATCGCCCTCTTCGGGGTTGTACGCCAGTGTGTCGTACTCCTCCAGAATGTCCGCGACGCTCTCAACATATGGCTCCAGCGGCGGGAACGATGGCATCGGAAGCGGGTGAACGCTCCCCGCACCGTCGTAAGCGACTTCGATCATCTGCTCCCGATTGATGTATTTGCTGAGCGCCCAGCGAACGTCGACGTCGTCAAATGGCTCCTGGTCATGGTTCACAAACAGTGCGATCGGCCAGCCATCGACGTACCCATATGGCGGCTCGTTCCCCGTGTGCGTCGTGATGTTGGGATTCTCGGCCATCACCTGCACGATCGTGAGTGGGCGCAAATCGAGCGAACAGTCGATCTGGTCAGTAATCAGTTGCTGAGCTGTTCCCGTCTCGTCAGCGAACGGCAGGTAGACGATTCGTTCGACACGCGGGAGTTCGTCGACGACGCCGGCTTCGACTGCCCACCAGGAATCCCGGCGGTCGATGATTTTCTGCTCCGGAGATGAGAATGCGACCTCCCACGGGCCAGTTGTCACCGGGAGTCCAGCATCGATGTCGAACGCGGTGTACGTCGTCCAGTCCTCATCCTCGTAGAGATGTCTGGGCACGATGTAGAGGCCTGTACCGTACTTGTACGTCATAAAGAACATGAATCGCGGAGCCGGGACCTCGAATGTCACGACCACCGTATGCTCTTCGGTTGCTTCTGCGTTCTCTACGAACTGCTGAACATCGCTGCCCCAGCGAACTTCTGATCCGATCTCGTTAAGGTGGTTGATCGTATAGGCGACGTCCTCGGCAGTAAACGGCTCGCCATCGCTCCACTCGATTCCCGAGCGGAGGTAGATCGTCAGTTCGGTGGAGTCGTCATTGTACTCCCAGTCCTCTGCCAGCCATGGGTACGTCTCATCAGTGAGCCAGCTGTAATAGGCCAGTGGTTCATAGAAGATGCCGAGCCCATTCTGGTGGTTGGCACCAACCGCGTACCCATTCCACAGATCGTGGTCGATATAGCGACCTTCCTGTCCTCCCCAGCGCAGGAACAGCGTTCGTTCCCGGGGAATGTCATCGACGTCTTCGATGTCAACATCAGCGTCATCCGGAACCACGTCTGCGTCATCGAGGTCATCCAGTTCATCCGGATCCACCTCCTCTTCTTCCTCGACCTCATCCTCGTCATCCACCTCGACTTCGTCTTCGAGGTCGTCTTCTGCAGCATCATCAGTGGCAGCAACTTCCTCCTCATCCTCCGGATCAGTGTCACAGGCAGCCAGAAGCCCCGCGAGGGCAGGGGCTGACATACCAAGCAGTGCTGCTCGCTTCAAGAGGCTTCGGCGGTCGAGGCGACTGGAGAGGAATTCGCGATCGTTCATGAGTTTTCCATCCTTCTCGGATCAGCGCGACGATGCACACACCGTGCGGCGCTGGACTGAATAGATTGCGCTACCTGGCGAGACGAAATGATCCACCCGGGCCGGTTCGAGAAAGCTCTGGAGCCTCCTTTCGGGTGCAGTCGCCATTGACCTTTTCTGTTGTACATGACGTGTGATTGAGAGCAGTTTGTCAGAAATTCAGTTGACTGTCAACTTCCAGCAATCGGGGCTTCGGGGAAGGAGTAGTGAATCCGTACATCGATGACGAAGAGATACAGGAGGTGGGGGTCAGGCAGATAAGAAGATCGAGGTTCGTGGATATCGGGAGGTGTTTGCAGCCGGCAGATTGCCGCAAGGCTCGATTCTGCATGCCATTGCAGCCGAAGAGGTCAGACAGCTCGATGACGAGCCACGGAAGCGACGAGGCAAAGACCCCCAATTCCAGGGCCAAAATTACGGCAGCAGAAAACGCCACTCTTCGGTGCCGAACTGGGTCCGCACCAGTTCTTCGGCTTCCTGCATCTCATCCTCAGTGATCTGACCAGGCGTCAGTCCATGCCGTTCCCGGAATGTCCCGATCAGATGCTCGATGATGTCCAGCCGCTCCATCTGGGTCTGGAGTCGGAGTGGCCCAACGCGACGATTTGCGCTGGTGATGCCTTTATCGCTGAGTTTCTCCTGACCGATCCGCAGATACTTCGGAAGTGATTCCGGAGCCATGTCATAGGCCATGGTGACGTGATGCAGCACCGCTCCGTGGCGTCGGGCCTGTGCCGCACCGCCAATTTTGCCGCCACTTGACGTAATATCGTTGATCGGCTCATACCAGGCGTCGATGCCGAGCGAGCGCAGCCCCTCGATCACCCATTCATCGAGAAAGGCATAGGAGTCGGCGAAACCGAGGCCTTTGACCAGATCGGCCGGGGCGTAGATAGAGTAAGTGACCGCGTTCTGCGGCTCGACGAACATCGCCCCGCCACCGGTAATTCGCCGGTTGACCTCGATCCCATCTGCGGTGGTGTTCTCGACCTGCACCTCGTTGCGGACCGACTGAAACCGCCCCAGAACGATCTCTGGACCCTGCCGATCCCAGAAACGAAGGGTGGGTGAACGCTCACCATGTCCGACACGCCGGACCAGCACTTCATCCAGCGCGTGATTGAGCACCACCGGAACCGGTTCACCACGGATGAGTTGCCAGTCGTGATCGCGCCAGTTTGTTCGATCAGCAGTCATACGCCGTCAATTCCTCTCCGGACCGCAATCGCCACCGCTTCCGGCGAAAAGCCGATCATTTCAACCCCGGGATCGAGCGCATCGAGAATCGCGGTTGCCAGGATCTCTTGAGAAACAGCTACGGGGAATCCTTCGATTGCCCGGTTGATCTGCTCCAGGGCTTCTGCTGGTTCCAGAAAGAAATCTCCACTCACTGAGACGTTGGTAAGCTGATCGTTGACGATATCGAAGTCCACAATGACGAGCTTGCCGCCAACCGTCTTGTACTCACCGTGATACATTCCAGGCTCCTGATTCGTGCGCGTAAGTGCGGTGAAATGTCCGTAACTGCATCAATTCGAGTTCCTCGTCAGTCTACCGCGATGTGAACCAGCACCGGCCATCCACGTCCATCGGTTTACGAAATTGCAATGCCTCGCCGTTGCCTGCAATTCCGTTGCCACTTCGATGTTCTATGGTCAGAAGTGTCGACACCGGAGTATCGATTCGCCCGAGTCTGGTGGAATTGCGTGAGTGATCGGAACCGACAGGAAGATCAGACGAACCAGGATAACTCTGGTTCGGGCTATTACCTGCCGTGGTTCGGGCGCTTCTTCGCACCGATAGCCAGCATAACAGTCTATCTACTGCTTGATGGAGCCGCGCTATCTGGCGCGGCCCAGGCCACTGCGGCGATCGGCATTCTGATGGCGATTCTCTGGATGACCGAGGCGATGCCACTGCCAATCACCTCCCTCCTGCCTATCGTCCTGTTCCCGCTGGCCGGGGTGCTGGAAATCAGCGAGGCAACCGCGCCGTATGCCGACGAGATCATCTTCCTGTTCATGGGCGGATTCATGCTGGCGCTCGCGATGCAGCGCTGGGGATTACACCGACGAATTGCCCTGCTGATCGTGGTCATCGTCGGCACCCGGCCTCGACGCCTCATTGCCGGATTCATGGTGGCCACCGCGTTCCTCAGCATGTGGATCAGCAACACCGCAACAACCGTCCTGATGCTGCCGATCGCCGCCAGCATCGTCGGGCTGGTCATCGATCAACTGCAGCGGCGGGGTGCCTTGCCGGACGAGGTTGATGAAACAATCGAGGTGCCGGAGTTTGCCGAAAGTGCCCCGGCATTTTCGACCGGCCTGATGTTGGCGGTGGCGTACTCGGCGAGTATCGGCTCGGTAGGAACGCTCATCGGCACGCCACCGAACCTCTTCATGCGGGCGTATCTCGAATCAGCCTACGGGATCGAGATCGGGTTCGGGCAATGGATGCTCGTCGGCGTGCCACTGGCGATCGTATTGCTGATCATCGCCTGGTTCCTGCTGGCGTTCGTGCTGTATCGGCCAGAAGTCGACGACATACCTGGGGGCAAGGCACTGGTGGATCGCGAGCTCGAATCGCTCGGCCCATTGAGCAGGGCGGAGAAGCTGGTGCTCACGGTCTTTCTGCTCACGGCCTTCTCCTGGATTCTGCGCGAGCCAGTGACGGGATGGAGCGTCCTGGTCGAGCGAGCGCCGTGGGTCCAGAACATCACCGACACCACGATCGCCATCGCGGCAGCCATCGCACTCTTCGCGATTCCGGTTCAGCCCCGTAAGGGCGAGTTCATCATGAACTGGGAGAAGGCGAAGGAACTCCCCTGGAATGTTCTGCTTCTGTTCGGCGGCGGGTTGAGCCTGGCCGGAGCGGTACAGTCCAGCGAGCTCGACGAGTGGATCGGCACACAGGTCACCGTGCTGGAGTTCCTGCCTTTGATACTTCTCGCGGCAGTAGCAGCGGCGATGATCCTGCTGTTGACGGAGCTGACCAGTAACACGGCGACAGCAGCTACCTTTCTGCCGATTCTGGGTGGTGTTGCGCTCGGGATCGGGGTCGATCCGATGCTCCTGATCATTCCGGCTGCGCTGGCCGCATCCTGCGCGTTCATGATGCCGGTAGCCACACCACCAAACGCCATCGTCTTTGGTTCCGGATATCTGAAGATAGGACAGATGATTCGTGCCGGCGTATTTCTAAACGTCATTTCGGTAACGTTGATCACGATCGTTGCGTTTACGCTTGCGAGCTGGGTGTTTGGAATCACCTATTGATACTGGCTGAACCAATATGAGTAGCACAGCACCAGCGCCAAGTCAGGACGATGGAAGCCGGGGACAAAGCTACAAGCTCGCCTGGA
>REEK01000086.1 GCA_007695115.1 Sphaerobacteraceae bacterium | reverse complement strand
AGGATGGAGTGACGTTCCCCGGCAACAAACGGTAGACGTTCAACGAGTTGCGACCATTGAACTCCGGTGTACTCCATACCGAAGGTGAACCAGCCGACGATCAGACTCTTAACCGGGTCGCCATCTCGTTCGGTCCCCAATACGGGGCAATCTCGTCCCGGCAGGTGGAGGACGGGTTCCGGTCAGCCAATATGGGCGGGTACGACGCGGTTATCTTCGCCGGGTTCGCTTTCCAGGCCGAGGCCCAGCAGGCGATCACCGACGTCCAGCACCCGCATGTCAAAGCATTCATGTCGCACATCCGACCGGACGTCATCATGACCGACGTGCGCGGGGAGAGCCTGCTGAAAACCACGGCGGACAGTCAGTTGTTCTCAGTATTCGGCGAGCCAGACGTCGAACTGCATACCGCCGAGGATGACTCCTACCGGCTGACGCTCAATGGCGTGGATGTCTACGACCCACTCACTGGTGACGTCCAATCAGCCAGCGGGGAACGCATCGCTGCCTGGTTCCTGGATACCGATTATGATGGACGGACGTTCGCGATCTGCCAGGCATTCTTCCCGGACAAGAGCGCCTGGAACAAGCTCCAACGAGCATTGAAGAGCACGATCGACGATGAGGTGTTCGACCAGTTGACCAGTCGGGAATCATTGCCATTCAAGGGCGGAGACCATCGGCGTGTTGCGGTCAAGGTCATCGACCAGCGCGGCAACGAGGTCATGCGGGTGATTCCGCTGGACCGAATGGTGACGTACTCATGAGCCTGGCAGTCGATAAACCGATTCTGAACAATCCGTTCCGCGAGCCAACCCGCTACTGGCTGTATCAGAACGATGAACCGGCAATCGGGACCGGTCGGCGGGAAGCTGGCTACTACGTCCGAGACAAGAGCAAAGCGAGCCGTGAACAGACCACATTCCTTGCGGATGAGACCTGGGTGTCCCTCGATCTGGTCAATCAGATACGATCTCAGGTTTCACGCTGGCGCGAGAACGGCTATTCCGGAGTAACGGCGGTAACCCAGCGGCTGCTGAGTCACTGGACGCGTGATGGACGAGATCGGCAACTCTTCTTCTGTCAGCGCGAGGCTGTTGAGACAGTCATCTGGCTGACCGAGACTGACGCCGGTCGCCGGATGTCTCATCAGGTTCCTCCGGATAATCCCAACGATCCTGATTACGCTTCATTGGTTCGACTCGGCTGCAAGATGGCAACCGGCTCCGGCAAGACTGTGGTGATGGCGATGCTGATCGCCTGGTCAGTGCTGAATAAGGTGAACTCGCCGAATTCCCGTCGGTACTCCGATGCGATCCTCATCGTCTGTCCGAACCTGACGGTCAAGGAGCGACTCGGTGGCGCACCGAAGGAGATTGATGGAATCGAACAGGACCCGGCCCGTCCACTCGTTCCCGGCGCAAAGGGCAACTACTACGAATCGTTCGATCTGGTGCCAGGCGGACTTATGCCGGATCTCGGCCGAGCCCGGATGCTGATCACCAACTGGCACATTTTTGAATTGCGTGACGATTCGAACAGTCGCGGGATCGTTCAGCGGGGAGCGGAAAGTGATTCAGCATTCTGTTCCCGTGTACTGCACGATCTCGGCAGCCGAGGCAATATCATGGTGCTCAACGATGAAGCGCATCATGCTCATCGACCAGCCCCGTTACCGGACGAAGAACTTGATGCACTTGCGAAGGCTGATCGAGACGCGATCGAGGAGGAACAGCAGAACGCAACGGTCTGGGTCTCCGGTCTGGACCGGATCAACGCAGTCCGCGGGATCAGCCGCTGCATCGATCTCTCGGCGACTCCGTTCTACATCTCGGGAAGCGGCCATCCGGAGGGTCAGCCGTTCCCATGGATCGTCTCCGACTTCGGGCTGGTCGACGCGATCGAGTCCGGCATCGTCAAGATTCCTCGCGTGCCGGTCAGAGACGACACCGGACGTCCGGAGCCACACTACTTCCGGCTCTGGCAGATGATTATGGAGCGGTTGTCACCGAAAGAGCGGGGAACTGGACGTAGCAAACCGAAACCAGAAGCGGTGCTCCGCGAGGCAGATGGCGCGCTGCAACAGATCGCCGGGCTCTGGCGGCAGACGTTCGATTCTTTCGAGAGCAACGACTATCCCGTCCCACCGTGCATGATCGTCGTCTGTGACAACACCAGCATCGCCAAGGTCGTCTCGGAATACATCGCCGACGAGGGCAAAGCATTTCCTGATTACTTGCAGAACGGCCCGAACGGCGAGGTGACCATTCACATCGACAGCAAGCGCCTGGATGAAGCGAACCGCGAACACGGCAGCGGGAGCCGGGCAGTGGCCAATGAAGATCTGCGACGCACGGTCGCGACCGTCGGCAAGCTAGGAGAGCCAGGTGAGTCAGTACGGTGCGTCGTCTCCGTTTCGATGCTGACCGAAGGCTGGGATGCCCAGAACGTGACGCAGATTCTCGGCATCCGGGCATTTCAGTCGCAGCTCCTCTGTGAGCAGGTGGTCGGACGAGGATTGAGGCGCCTGAACTACGAGTTCGAGTTTGATGAAGATGGAGTTCCAACGAACGAGGAGTACGTCGACGTCTACGGCATCCCGTTCGAAGTGATCCCGGTGAAGAAGCGGGAGTCGAAGCCTCCGCCACCTGTCCCGCCGACCACGCTAGTGCGAGGGCTGGACGAGCGGAAGCATCTGAGAATCGAGTTCCCGCGGGTCGAAGGGTATGTGGTGTCCGTTACCGACCGCATCACCTGTGACATGGACAAGGTGACGCCGGTCAAGATCGATCCGAACCTGGAACCGACTTCAACAATCTCTCGTCCGCAGGTTGGCTATCAGATCGGCGACCCGACGTTGCAGGGACCGGGTGGTCTCGTCACTCAGACACGCTCGGAGTTCTATCGGTCGATCCGCATGCAACAGGTGGAATATGAGTTCGCTCGGCAGATCACCGACGTATTGTTGGGCCAGCATGAATTTGAATATCGGGCCCGGCACATTCTTTTCCCGCAGGTGCTGACCATCGTGCGTCAATTTCTGCAAGAACGCGTGGACTATGGATCATCAGAACCGCAGGAGATCTTCGTTGAGCGGTACGCGCAGCGCGTGATCGAGCGACTAACGACAGCGATCCGACCGGCAGACGAGAGCGGTGCTGCGACGATCCTGCCGAGAATCGAGCGGTTTCGACCACGCGGAACGACTGACGAGGTGTACTTCCGAACATCCCGTGAGTGCCGGGATACGGTCAAGAGCCACATCAGCCACGTTGTGCTGGACACCACCACTTGGGAATCGTCCGTCGCCTATCAGCTTGAAGCGTCAGAGCATGTGGAGTCGTATGCCAGAAACGACCATCTCGATCTGGCGATCCCGTATCAGTTCGGTGGCGCCCAGCATGACTTCCTGCCGGACTTCGTCGTCAAGCTGACCAACGGCGTTCACCTCCTGCTTGAAGTGAAGGGACAGGTCCGGGAGTCCGATCAGCAGAAGCACGTCGCCGCCGAACGCTGGTGTGAAGCCGTGACGAACTGGGGCAAGATGGGCCGCTGGGAGTTCAACATGTGCAAGGACATCCGGGAGGTGACTGACAAGCTAAGGTCACTGGCGGCGATCTAGCGTCGCCGCCTCTACCCGGAGCGGTATTCCCTACCGCTCCATCACACCCTTGGCTTGCTGGATCTGGTGCAGGTTCTCTTCGAGTACCCGCTCCAGCTGGGTAAGCATCTGGTGGGCGTACTGATCGACTTCCTGCATCGACTTGCGGGAGTGTTCTCTCGATTGCCGGAGAATGTCCTCGCTGCGAGCCTTGGCCTCATTGACCAGGCCCTGCTCGTTCATCAGATACTCGGCGCGCTCTTTGGCCACCGAAAGAATCTTGTCCGCCTCAGTCTGTGCGTCCGTAATGATCTTTTGTCGATCCTGCACAACCCGGCGGGCCTGCTTGATCTCTTGCGGCATCGACATACGGAGCTGGTCGACTAGCGCCAGCACCTCATCCTCGTCGACCATGATCTTGCCACCCCAGGGCACACGAGACCCCTGAGCAACGAGGTCCTCGAGCCGGTCGATCAACTCCAGGATGTCTGTTGTCGGTGCTGCTGAATTGCGCTGCTGTGTTTCCACCGCTGGCCGTCACAATCATTTACCGCTCTCGGGCGGGTCCAAACTTTTCAGTCAATGCATCCACGACAACATCCGGCACCAGGCCGGTTACGTCGCCGCCGAGCAGGGCAACTTGCTTGATAAAACTCGAACTGATAAACGAATTCTGCGAACTCGTCATCAGGCAGACGACGTCGATATCTTCGGCGAGATGGCGATTCATGTGTGCCATCTTGAACTCGTACTCGAAGTCCGAAACCGCACGAAGACCCCGAACGATCGTCTGGGCACCAACTTCTCGCGCATACGACACCGTAAGTCCGGTGAAGATCTGCACCTCCAGGTTCGGGACATGTCCCAGAGCCTGCGATGCGAATTCCTTGCGCTCTTCGGCATCGAACATCGCCCGCTTGCTGGCAACTTCATCGCCGGTATAAATTCCCAGGACAACGTGATCGAAGAGCCGTGCGGCTCGCTCGGCAACGTCGACATGTCCCTTCGAGATCGGGTCAAACGATCCCGGATACAACGCCCGGTGCTGCACCGCTATTCCCCAATCTTCATGGCTCCCCCATCCGGCTCCGAGCCGGACGCCCCCTCGTCATCGATCTCGAAGATCGAAAAGCAACTATCCCCGTGACATCGCTTCCGCAACAGCACAAATCTGCCAACTTGCTCCGGCAAATCGAGGTACGGCGCGTGCCCGATCAACAGTGCGGTCCCCGTTTGCACTGCGGCTGAATCCGCCAGTTGCTCGATCCGCTCCTGAATGTCGGCATCAGCGTACGGCGGATCCATGATCACAAAATCATACGGAGCCCGTGCGCTGGCAATAAATCGATCGACCGGCATCTGGTGAACTGTCGCGCAATCAGCCAGATCAGTCGATTCAAGATTCTGCCGGATCACTTGCACGGCGTCCCGAGCCTGCTCAACGAAATCAACATGCTCGGCACCCCGTGAAAGCGCTTCGATTCCGACACTTCCGCTTCCGGAATACAGATCCAGTACCCGTACTGGCTCGATCCCGAGAGACCAGAGCACCGAGAATGACGCCTCACGAATCTTGTCGGCCATCGGCCTGGTACGCATCCCTCTGGGAGCGCGTAGCTGTCGTCCCCGACGGGATCCGCTAATGACCCGCATCGATTACCTCTCGCACACACCGGGCCGGAAAATCAGTCAGTTCAGTCACCACCTTCGTAGGCGGGAACGGTTGGGTCCATCGGATAGGACCCGAAAATCTTGACCATCGCACACTTCTCGTTCAGGCGCTCCAGCGTCTCAGCCACCTTCTGATCGGTTCGATGCCCTTCCAGATCGACCAGGAAGTAGTACGCGCCGATCTGTGTCTTCATCGGGCGACTCTCCAGTTTGGTCATCTGGATTTCGTTGTTAGCGAAATCCTGCAAGCACTCGAACAGGGCTCCAGGCACGTTCGCCTTGATGCTGAAACAGACCGACGTCTTGTCTCGACCGGTTCGATCTTCATCTTCACGAGCCAGGACCACAAATCGTGTGACGTTGTTATCGTTGTCCTGAATATCGTGCGCCAGGACCTCAGCACCGTATAGCTCAGCGGCTCGCTCGGTTCCGATTGCGGCCCGGTCGGTCTCACCGCTCTTCATAACGCTCGACACCGCGAGAGCTGTGCTCAGTGCAGCCTCTTGCTCGACGCCCGGAAGGCAGCGATCCAGAAAGCGCCGGCACTGACCCAGCGCCTGGGTATGCGATGACACCGACTTGATGTCGGTGAGGGAGGTTCCAGGAACAACGGTCAGAAAGTGCCGAACCGGGATCATCAACTCGCCACGGATTTTCAAGGAAGTCTCATGAATCAGCAGGTCGACGGTGGTACTCACCGAGCCTTCCAGCGAATTCTCGATCGGGAGAATCGCCGCATCGGCCAGCCCGGTCTCCACTGCAGAGACCAGCGCCGGAATCGATGAGAACGCTACGAGCGTTCCGTTGTCGCGCTCGGCCTGCGCCAGCGCAGCGACTTCGCTGAATGTCCCTTCCGGGCCCAGGAATGCAATACGCATCGGTTTCTGCCCCCTCCCCCGCCTGATACAAGCCAGCCATGCTGGCATGACTCGTCTGGGCAGTATAGGCATCAATGTGACTGCAGGTCAACGCCTGATCAGTCCCGAGTCAGCTCTTCAGCGCTGTTTTTCCCATGCGGATAAGGAATAGCGATTTTGACTATAATTCGGCGGAGGAAATGATGCTGCCCGAAACCGACACGGAAAAGGACGAAGCGCATGAGCGAAACGTGGCGGATGTTCGCCGCAATCGATCTGACCGAGGCAATCCGCGATCGAATTCTGCGAACCCAACAGGCGCTCGACGAAGCTGGATGGAGTTGTCGCTGGGTACCGGAATCCCGAATGCACATGACCGTCCGCTTCTACGGTGATCTCGAAGTCTCCACCGTTGAACAGCTGCAGGACGAGCTGCGAACCCGAATGGCGAATCAACCCGCCTTCGAACTGCGGGTCAGTCGCGTCGGCGCGTTCCCGGGACCGAACCGCCCGCGCACACTCTGGCTGGGTATCGACGATCGGTTCGAGCAGCTTGGCAAGCTTCGCCAAGCCGTCGACGATGCCAGCGCGGCCGTCGGGATCGATCCAGAGCCGGGCCCCTATCGCCCGCATCTCACCGTCGGTCGACTCATGCACGATTTTCACGTCGATGAAGATGAGGCAGTCGAGGCGTTTCAGGAATTCGGGGCCTATGAGCCGCTCTTCTGGGTTCCGGATCATCTCAACCTGGTGAAGAGCAAGTTCGGCCGAGGTGGTGTTCAGTACACGGTTGTTGAATCGTTCCCTCTCGCCGAACCAGACGGCACGGTTTCCGATGGTGATGAAGACGTCTACGCCCGACCAGCATTGCCAACCCTGCTCGATTACCTGGATGCCTCTGATCCGCCAGAGGAACCAGTCCGGGAACGTCACGAGTTCCGGATCGAGCCCGACGAAGAATCAGAATCAACAAGTTCCGACGACGATGCAGACGACGCAGATGAGGACACCCGTTCCGCATGATGATCAGTGTTTGTGGCCCGAATGAGGCAACGGAGCAGGAATACGCCGACGCGGTCGCAATCGGGCAGGCCATCGCCTCGGCCGATCACACCGTCGTCTGTGGTGGCCGGCAGGGCGTGATGGAGGCAGTGGCAAAGGGTGCAACTGAAGCCGGCGGCACGGCGATCGGCATTCTGCCCACCTATGACACTCGGGATGCGAATCCGTTTCTGACACACCGGATTCCAACCGGGCTGGGCCATGCTCGCAACACGATCGTGGTGGCGTCTGGTGATGCAGTAATTGCCGTGGGTGGCGGCTTCGGCACCCTCTCCGAGATCGGGCTGGCCCTCAAAATGGGTAAACCGGTGATCCATCTCAACAGCTGGGATCTCGACTCAGACCGCATCGCCCATTTTGCTGATGACGATGCCTCCTACACGCCTGCCTCCAGCCCGAACGAAGCAGTCCGCCTGGCGATCGATGCCGTCGCTCGACAGGCACCGGGTCACGGCTAGCGATGCAACCCTGATTGCAGCTGACCCGATGATAAAATCGCCCAGGAGGTACGCCACAAATGGCACTGTTTCAAATACTTGACGACATCGAATCACGATTCATCGAACTCGAACAATTGATGAGCGATCCGGAGATCGCCACCAACCCGGACAAGCTCATGGAGTATGGCCGGGAGCGAGCCGACATCGAAGACCTCGTCACCGCCTATCGTGAGCTGCGGGAAACCGACGCCCAGATTCAGGAAGCTGAGGCGATGCTCCGGGAAGGCGATCGCGAGATGTCCGAGCTGGCCGAAGAAGAGCTGGACTCGCTGAAGCCACGGCGCGATGAGCTGATCAGTCAGATTCGTCTGCTCCTGATACCGACCGATCCGAACGATGAAAAGAACGTCATCGTGGAGATCCGGGCAGGCACCGGTGGAGACGAAGCAACGCTGTTCGCCGCCGAGCTCTACCGGATGTACTCACGGTATGCCGAGCAGCAAAAGTGGAAAACGTCGATACTCAATACCAGCCCCAGCGACGTCGGCGGATTCAAAGAGATCACCTTCGAAGTCACAGGACGCAACGCCTATAGTTTCCTGAAGTTCGAAAGTGGTGTTCATCGTGTACAGCGGGTTCCGGTTACCGAGTCCAGCGGGCGAATCCATACGTCGACCGCAACGGTCGCCGTGTTACCCGAAGCCGAGGACGTAGATATCGACATACGGGATGAAGATATTCGGGTCGATGTTTTCCGGGCGTCTGGTCATGGTGGTCAGAGCGTCAACACCACCGATTCGGCAGTCCGCATAACGCATATGCCGAGCGGAATAGTCGTCTCCTGCCAGGATGAGAAGTCCCAGCTCAAGAATCGGACGAAAGCGATGTCCGTGCTCCGGGCGCGGCTCTACGATCTCGAACAGCAGCGGCTGCACGACGAGCGTTCAGGCGAACGACGATTGCAGGTCGGAACCGGCGATCGATCAGAAAAGATCCGCACCTACAACTATCCGCAGGACCGCGTGACTGACCACCGGCTGAAGATGAGCGTTGGAAATCTGGACGGCATTCTGGCAGGTGGAATCGACGAGTTCGTTAACGAACTCCGATCGGCTGATCAGGCAATGCGACTCCAGGAAGCCGGCATTAGCGCCTGACGGGAAACGAGTCTATGCGTTCTGCAATGACGGTCTCTGATCTGCTCAGGGAAGGAACCCGCACGCTTCGGGAATCGGTGAGTGAATCACCGGGCCTCGATGCGGAGATTCTGCTTCGGGAAGCGCTGGGGGCGACGCGAGAGCAGCTATTCGATGCACTTCCCTCTCCGGTTCGCCCGGCGGCCGCTATCTCGTACCGCAAGCTGCTGAAGCAACGCGTTGATGGCATCCCGATCGCCTATATCACCGGGCGTCGGGAATTCTACGGCCACGAGTTCATCGTCAACTCGCATGTGCTGGTGCCCCGGCCAGAGACCGAGTTCCTGGTAGAGTTTGCCCTTGAATGGCTGAAGCAGAAGGAAGAGCCGTGCCGGGTGGTTGATGTCGGCACCGGCAGTGGGGCGATCGCGATCTCGGTGGCGCTGGAGACGGCGAGCCAGCACATCATGCTGGCGTCGGATGTCTCGCCTGAGGCGCTTGATGTGGCGGCCCGGAACGCTGAAGCCCTGGGCGCGATCGTTCAATTCGTCGAGGGTTCCCTGATCGACTGGCTCGAAGAGCCGGTTGATCTGATTCTGGCGAACTTGCCGTACCTTCGCCCCGATCAGGCTCACGACGGGATCGAGCATGAGCCGGCAGTGGCGCTCTACGCCGGTGA
Source organism: Sphaerobacteraceae bacterium (assembly GCA_007695115.1). GTDB lineage: Bacteria > Chloroflexota > Chloroflexia > Thermomicrobiales > Thermomicrobiaceae > SLMJ01. The sequence continues at coordinate 28,395 of REEK01000086.1, read as the reverse complement.
CGATGGGTTCTCGTTGAACCGGTCCCTGCTCGAGGATGCCCCGAACAAGCTCCGGGCCGGTGGCGCCGTGATCATGGAACTCGATCCAGAACAGCGGGATCTCGCGCTATCAGCCGCTCAGGCCAACCTGCCAGATGCCGGGATCGAAATCCTCGCAGATCTCGCCGGAAACGACCGCTACCTGCGCATTCAGACCAACTGATTTCCGGACACAGCAAAATCCCCGTTCGTCGATCGGCGATACGGGGAGTTCGCAAACAGTTGGGTTCGTCGCCGTCTGGCGACTATGCCATGCGAGCTGGCTTGGTGATGGTGCGCAGGCAACGGGTGCAGATGTTCACCTTCTTTGGCTGGCCATCAACCTGAATGGTTGCTCGCTGAATATTTGCCTTGAACATTCGGTTCGTCTTGTGGTTCGAGTGGCTGACCTTGTGGCCAAACCCCGGCCCTTTGCCACAGACGTCACACTTACCGGCCACAGCGGCCCCCTTTACGTCGTTGTGTCAAGTCATCTAAGATTACGCACCAGGTCGGTGCGACGGGGCATACCGCGTGCCCGCAACGATGAAGAATAGCACAGCCTGTCCCCAACATCCACCCGCAGTACTGGCACGACGTATGCACTGGGGACTGCATACACTCCGGCGAGAAGTAGCGGGGCAGCACGCACGTGGTATCTCGCGTACATAATCGGTGCTGGAGCGTTATCGCCACAGCTCACGCTGTGCAGAATGCAGGGGGTAGTCGTTGGTCAGCCGCAATACATCGAGTGATCAGAACTCCACGTCAAACTCACTGGAGTTTAACTGGGACGGACAGGAGACGACGCGTGCTCTGCGAGCCGTGGTGCACGGGTTCGAAGCGAACGTCTCATCGATCAACGCGTTGAACGTCTTCCCGGTTCCCGATGGGGACACAGGAACCAACATGCATTTGACGCTCAAAGCGGCAATCAGCGAGCTCGATAATCACCCGGACGGCCAGCCAGAGCGATACGATGAGGTCATGAAAGTGATCACCCGTGGCGCGCTCATGGGCGCCCGGGGAAACTCCGGCGTGATTCTCTACCAGATCATTTCCGGATTGAATACCGGTGCATCGGGCGCTGAAGTTCTCGACAGTGAGACGATGGTCCGTGGGCTCAACTCGGCCGCGGAACTCGCCTACAAAGCAGTCACCAATCCGGTGGAAGGCACGATGCTTACGGTCATCCGTGAGGTTGCCAGTGCATGCGAAAAGCATCCGGGAGAAACGCTCCTGGAGACGCTCGCCACGGCCCGGAAAGCCGCCGAGGTCGCAGTCGCCGCAACACCGGACCAGCTTCCAGTGCTTCGCCAGGCCGGGGTTGTCGATGCCGGCGGTCAGGGACTTCTTGCCATCTTCACTGCGCTCGAGCAGTTTGCCTCCGATGATCTGGATACCACGGGCATGACGCTGGTCAGCGATCCACCAGCCAGCTTTGCCACCGACATGCACTTTCTGGATCAGGCAGAGATGATCCACGGCATGGACGAGTTCGGCTATTGCATCAATTTCGCGGTTGCTGGTGATGATCTGGAATCCAGCGGGCTGCGGGCCGCGCTGGACGCGCTCGGGCAGTCAACGGTCGTCGTCGGCGACGCCACGATGTGCAAAGTACACACCCACTCCAACCGCCCGGGCCTGATCCTCGAGGCGGCATTGATGTTTGGAGACATTCACAACGTTCGCATCGACAACATGCGTTCGCAAACCGAGCAGTTGCTCAGCGAGCGTCATGCCGTTGCCGATGGCAGAAAAGAGCCGGCCGCACCCACCGGAGATCCTGAATCAGCCCTCGGTATTGGAATCGTGGCGGTGGCCGCAGGAGACGGAGTCTCCGAGGCACTGACTGGACTCGGCGCCGATGTGATTGTTGCCGGTGGCGCAACCATGAACCCGAGCACCGGCGAGATCCGGGACGCTATCGCCTCGCTGAACCGTGAACAAGTGATCGTCCTGCCCAACGACTCGAACATCATTGCATCAGCCAGACAGGCCGCCGAACTGTCGGATGTCGATGTTCGCGTCGTGCCAACCAGATCGATACAGCAATGTATCGGTGCGCTGACTGCATTCAATTTCGATGCTGCGCTGGATGACAACGTAGCTGCGATGGAAGCCGCTGCTGGTGACGTTCGGGCGCTGGCGGTTACCCGGGCCCAGCGCGATGCGGTTATCGATGGACTCGAGTTTCGAACTGGCGAATTCATGGGGGTTCTGGACGGCAAGCCGTGCGTCAGCGGAAGTGATGCTGTGAGCACCGTCCGCCATCTGTTTCAGAACGCCAGCGTACAGAACCATGAACTGGCAACCATCTTTATTGGGGATTCCGCCGACGAAACGCTCGAAGAGACGATCGTTGAATTGCTGGAACAAGAGTTCCCGGACCTGGAGTTCGAAGTCACCACCGGCAACCAGCCGCACTACGACCTGCTAATCGCTCTCGAGTAGCCGCACGGTCGAGACAAGGACACGGATAATGCCAGGGGTCGCCATCGTGACCGACAGTACAGCTGACCTGCCTGAAGAGCTGGCAACCCGGCTCGGGATTACGGTTGTGCCGTTGAACATCTTTGTCGATGGTCGAACCTGGGAGGATCGGGTCAGCATGATGCCGGACGATTTCATGATGATGACCTCCGGGGAGACCTTGCCGAGCACCACGGCTCCGACCGTGCAGCAGTTCGCTCGCGTTTACGAAGCGCTGGCTCAGGACCACGATCAGATTCTGTCGATCCATATCTCGTCACGGCTCAGTGGTACCTGCGCCAGCGCGACTGAAGCCCGGAATCTGTTCCTCGATGGACCAGAGATCACGGTGATCGACACCGGCTCGGCATCGATGGGTACCGGCCTCATCGTCAAACAGGTTGCCGAACGCGCTCAGTGTGGAGCCGAAATCGGACAACTCACGGCACTTGTCGAGAATCTTCAGGCCAGGACGCACGTTATCTTCATGGTCGACACGCTGGAGCATCTGCGTCGTGGTGGGCGTATCGGACGCGCTGCCGAGATCATCGGTTCGGTTCTTCAACTCAAGCCAATTCTGACGATCGAAGAAGGCATCGTCGTTCCGCAGGCCCGCACGCGGACCAGAAACCGGGCAATCACCGGCATTCTGCAGCTCATCGAAGAAGTTCCAATCATCGAATCTGCGGCAGTGCTGCATACCGCCGGTTCCAACGATCTCGGCCTGATTGTGGAAACCTTGATCCGCAAGACCGGCGATCAGGATCTGATCGTCTCAGAGATTTCGCCAGTCCTCTCAACGCATATCGGCCCAAGGGGCCTCGGCGTAGCGTTCATCGAAGGAGAAATGGCCTGAATCAGAAAAGGAGCGTGTCCCGGTGACTGCCAACCATCGTCCCGTCCACATCGTCGTAGACAGCACTGCCGATCTGATTCCGGAGTGGATCGGAGACCTCCCGATTTCTGCGGTCCCGCTCACGGTCGATGTCGATGGCCAGTCATTCCTCGATGGAATCGATCTCTCCACCGACGAGTTCGTCGGCTATCTCCGCGGTGGCTCGATCCCGAAGACCTCCCAGCCCTCGATTGGTGCCTTTCAGGAGCACTACCAGAAGATTCTCGATACAGGGCACGATATCGTGTCGATCCACATCTCACCGAAACTCTCGGGAACATTGAACTCGGCCACCCAGGCCCGTGCCACGCTCGACACAGAGGCGATTCATATTGTCGACAGCGCCACGATAACCATGGCAATTGGGTTCATGGCCATCGAGGCCGCTGAGATGGCTCAGGCGGGCAAATCCGCCGCCGAGATTGCAGCCTACGTTGAGCAACGCAGACACGACACACGGCTCTTCGCCACCCTGGAGACCCTGGAGTATCTGCGGAGAGGCGGACGCATCGGCCGGGCGGCGGCGATGCTGGGCTCAGCGCTGCAGCTCAAACCGATCATCCGGATTCAGGACGGCGTGGTCGAACCGGTGCAACGAGTCCGCACCTACAAGAAAGCATTGCAGCGATTGTCGGCGATCTATGCCGAGACTCAGCCGTTCGAAAAGCTGGCCGTCCTCCACCTTGGCGCACCGGACGAAGCTGCTCTGCTCGCCGAGCGCATTCAGGAGGTTCAACCAGACGTGAATCTCATCACTGGACAGATCGGGACAGTCATTGGAGCCTATGGCGGCCCGGGACTGGTCGGCTTCACCGGACTGGTGCGGAGTTCCTGAGTGGACTGGCTCGGGTAAGATTCTCCCGTCGACATTGCGGACGCGAGATGTAACAGGTCGTTGCCGATGACCGGAGCACCAGCGAAAACGCTCACTCAACAACTGGAGATTCTTCAGAAAGTTCTGCGTCTGGAACGCCGGAAAGGCTTCAACGACACCGCGATGTCCGGGGGTCTGGAAGCGTTCGTCCGGAAATCGGCAGAGGAAGCAGAACAGCTCGGGCACGGTATCGAGATCTTCCGCGAATTATCGTTGACGCTCGGTGATTACGCCGAACTACCCGAATCGGTGCGGCCAGCCCGGGTCAGCGAAGCGGAACGCATCATTCAGACGGTCCCCGGCGTCTCCCCGATGGACGACGATCCAGCGGAATCAGCATCGCATCAGGCTGTCGCGCCAGCATCACCGCGCAAACAGGCCGCGCCCAGACGCCGGCCCGCCGTGCAACTCGCATCACTCGATGACCCGATTTCGAAGATTCCCGGCGTCGGTGAAAACCGGGAAGAGCAGCTTCGCACGCTCGGAGTGCGGACGGTTCGCGAGATGCTCTATTTCGCTCCACGGCGTCACGAGGACTATTCCCGTCTGAGCCCGATCAGCAGCGTCCGGTACAACGCCGAGTACACCGTACGCGGCCGCATCACACACATTCAGGAGCAGAGCACCCGAAATAACCGCCGGATGATCACGGTCACGATCAGTGATCAGTCCGGATCATTGCCGGTGATCTTCTTCAATCACTACGTGCTCAAGCAACTGAAGCAGGGCCAGGAGATCGCCGTCAGTGGACGAATCGAGCGACAGAACAGTGCGCCATGCCTGCGCAATCCGGAGTGGGAGATCCTCGAGGGCGAATCGATCCATACCGGGCGACTGGTTCCGTTCTACCCGCTGGTTCGTGGTCTGTTTCAGAAGCAGGTCCGCAATCTCACCCGACGCACGCTCGATATCGCCCGCGATCACATCGTGGACCCGCTTCCACCGCACGTTCGAGAGCGGCACGGGCTGATCGATCTCGGCAGATCTCTAGAAGCGCTGCATTACCCGCAAAACGCGGAAGAATTCAGGGCCGCGAAACAGCGACTGGCGTTCGATGAGTTTCTGGTGCTCCAGTTCGGACTCCTGCGTCGAAAGGTCGACTGGAAACGGCAGGAAGGACAGTCGTTCCCGGCAGATCAGGAACAGATCGACTTTTTCACAGGCTCACTGCCGTTCCGCCTGACCGGTGCCCAGCAAACGGCGCTGGCGGAGATCACCGCAGACCTGGCGACAGATGAGCCGATGAGTCGACTACTCCAGGGAGATGTCGGCTCCGGCAAGACCGTCGTGGCAGCCATTGCGGCCTATACCGTGGTTCTGAATGGCGCACAGGTGGCTATTCTGGCTCCGACCGAGATCCTCGCCGAGCAACACGCAAAAACATTCGGTCAGATTTTCCGGGAGTTGCCGTCTGACAGGCGGCCAGTTTCCGCGTTGCTGACCGGTAGCACGCCGGCCGGTCGGCGCCGCGAGATCGATGAAGGACTGGCCGACGGCTCGATCGACATTCTGATCGGGACCCACGCGATCCTCGAGGAGCATGTCGATTTCCAGCAACTCGGACTGGCGATCATCGACGAGCAGCATCGCTTCGGGGTTCGCCAGCGCGCCCGCCTGCGAGCCAAAGGGCTGAATCCGGATATTCTGGTGATGACGGCCACGCCGATCCCGCGAAGTCTTGCGCTGGTGATTCATGGAGACCTGGATGTCTCGATCATCGATGAACTGCCGCCGGGACGGCAATCGATCGTCACGGCCCGGCGGTCCAGCCCGGAACGGGCGAAGGTTCACGAGTTCATCCGTGATCAGGTTCAGGAAGGTCGACAGGCATTCATCATCTACCCGCTGGTCGAAGAGTCCGACCGGCTCGATGTCAAAGCGGCCACGAATGAAGCAGAGCGACTGAGCACCGACGTGTTCCCCGATCTCCGGGTCGGGCTGCTGCACGGCCGGATGAAGCCATCCGAGAAAGACGACGTGATGACCCGGTTCCGGGATCACGAGATCGACATTCTAGTGGCAACTTCTGTGGTCGAGGTCGGGATCGATGTTCCAAACGCCACCGTTATGGTGATCGAGGGGGCCGAACGCTTCGGGCTGTCGCAGCTCCATCAGTTCCGGGGCCGCGTCGGGCGAGGGGCTGCCCAGTCTTACTGTATTCTCCTGACGAGTGATGATTCCGAGGGCCGAACCAGTCAGAAGCGGCTGGACGCGATCGTCGGCACCCAGGATGGGTTCAAGCTGGCGGAGATCGATCTTGAACTGCGTGGGCCCGGGGAGTTCTTCGGAACCCGCCAGAGCGGAATTCCCGAGCTCACGTTTGCCGGTCTTACCGACATGAAGACGCTGAACGCGTCCCGTATCGAGGCACAGCGATTCCTGGATGTTGACCCGGAACTCGACTTGCCAGAGCATAATGAGTTGAAGCATGCGATCCAGCGATTCTGGATCGACGGAATGGGAGATCTGAGCTAGTGGCTCGATCGCCCGACAGGATTGAGAAAGAATGACCAACTGCTACCTCGAAGCGAATGTGGCAACCAGCCAGTTTTCATACCCATTCCAGTCAGGATGGGTAGATACCCCGGAATGGCTGATTCTGCGTGATCGCGTCACCGACGAGTTCATCGATGAAGATTCCTGCGCATTCGTCGACTCCATCGAAGCGACCCGGCACTTCGAAACCCACTCAGTTGTGGCCGATGTCGCTCTGGTCTGCACGCACCGTGGTCCGTTCGTGATGCGCACCACAGAACGACCCGACGAAGTCCAGCACGCCACCGTTCAGCTCGGTGATTGTTCTCAGGCCGCCGAAGCGCTGGCCCGGGCAACGATTCACCACTTTTACGGCATCGACGTGGTCGACTGGAACCGCTCGCCCCAATCGTCCGATGTCTCGATTCTGGACGAAGCCGAAGCGCTGATCAGCCATGAAGACGGATACACCGAGGATCTGGTGCGGGCGTGGTTCATTCTGACGTCGATGTCCGTTCCCACGCATGTATTTCTGGCGCCGACGAAGAAGCTGGAATCAAGCCAGTCCGAAATCAAGTCGATTGTGAAGCTGCTTCGCGACTCACTGGCCCAGGCGACCGAACGACGGAGAGAGCTACGGCGAAACATCTCCGGCGATCTCGGACTGGATCGAGAACACCTGACCGAACTGCTCGGCGATCAGAAGCCACGGCTTACCAAGAGTGGTCGCAAAGGATGGATCGATCTGGCGAATCGAGTCCGACAGTCGATGTCGCTCCCGGCATCACTGAATCCCGATGTCGTCTCGTTTGGAATGGCCAGAGAAGAGCAGGAGTAGAGCTCAGGGGCTACTCGTCGTCATCCTCGTCGAGGGTAACGCCATAGCCGCGTGTCATTCCGGCGTAGAAATTGCCGGCAATGTGCGACACCAGCGGCAGTTCCTGCTCGGCAAGCCAGGAGTCCCGGAAGTAGTCATCATCGGCTGATGCGTTCAGAATCTGCGCGATGAACAGGTCATGATCGGCCGCGGTGACCCGCTGAATCACCCCGCACTCGATGTGGGCGATGCACTCCTGAATCTTCGGCGCATCGATCTCCTCCGGATCCTCAGGAGTCAGCCCGGCGACCTCGAACTTATCGACATCATTGCCAGAGGCCACCCCGCAATGGTGGATCGCCTTGCTCAGATCCAGCGTCGGGATGCTCAGGCCGAACGTCTCGGACTTCGAAATGAACTCGTGGGTCAATCGTCCGGGATGGATAGCAATCGAGATCATCGCCGGATCGAACCCGAGCGGTGTGACCCAGGCCGCCGTCATGACGTTCGGATGGCTCCGGTACATACTGGTCACCAGCACCACCGGACCTGGCTCCAGCAGACGGAGGCCGCGGGAATTCTCCAGTGATTGCCGACTCATTCCTGGCCTGATTCCTGGCTGCGCGGCTGCGGGACGCCTTCCATCATCATGCGATAGACATTGTAGTAGCGCCGGGCGATGCTCGCCTGCGTGAAATTGTCGAGCACTCGTTGTCGCGCCCAGACGGACAACTGCTGCCGGAGTTCGTGATCAGCAACCAGCTGCTCCAGCTTTCTGGTCAGCGCATCCACATCGTCTTCCGGGAAGACCAGATCAGGCTTGCCGATCACATTCGGGATCTCTCCGGAGTTCGAACCAAGCACCGGCACACCAGAGGACATCGCCTCGATGATGATCCGTCCGAACTGCTCTTTCCAGTTCGGGCGAGTTCTCGATGGGACCACCAGCAAGTCGAGCGAACGGAGCGCCTCCGGCATATCGGCCGAGGCTACCTGACCGCGAAATGTCACCCGATCGCGAATACCTTTGTAGCTCGCCAGATGCTCCAGGCGGCTTCGCTCGCTGCCATTGCCGATAATCTGCAGGCGCGGTGCCCGGGTCTTCATCCGGGAGGCAGCTTCGATCAGGACATCAGCGCCCTTCTCGTTGACCAGCCGTCCAGCATAGCCGATCAACGGCCGGTCGCTCGGTTTCCGCTCCGGTCCTGGTGAATAGATATCCGGGTCAACGCCGAACTGCGGGATCACGTCCAGCGGCCCGCGATAGCCCTTCCGGCGCAGCACTTCCACCGCTTCCCGATTGCCGGCCACACCGGCGGCGCAGAGTCGGTAGTTCGCCAGCTCGATCATCCGGAACGGTGGCGGGTAGCGACGAAACAGGTTCTGCCAGGCGAAGAACATCACCTTCGCGCCAGCCAGTCGGCCAAGCGTCGCTGCGTGCAGGGTGACGAAATTGTAAGGCTCTTCATCCACATGCAGAATATCTGGCCTGAACGAACGAATGATCTTGCCGATGCCGGGATAGAAGTGGATATGGTGCCGCCCGTTGAACCACATCGGATATTCCACGAGCTGGTAACCGGACGAGTAGGCCCGCTCGAATCGCTGAACGCCTACCCGTTCTTCGTACCAGTACGGGGGAACCACAGCCATCAGTTCGACTCCGGGCAATGCCGCGAGTTCCTCGAGTTTTCGCTGGTAGACACCGGTCACCAGGGCTTTGGAGATCATGAGGATTCGCACAGAAGTCCCTGCCATTGAATCAAGAAGCGGTCGTTACGGATTCGTTGTCACCAGCATACACGCGCTCATAGACTGCGCGGGTCATCGCCGCGGTCTTCTCCCAGGAGAAGCTCGCAGCCTGTTCGAGCCCGCTAGCGCTGAGACGGCGCCGCAAGTATCCATCGTTCATCACCGTGCTGATGGCTCCGGCAATCTTTTGCGGGGTTGGATCCACCAGAATCCCGCCTTCCCCGACAACTTCGGGCAGGCTGGAACGATTAGAACAGATGACCGGCGTGCCACAAGCCATCGCTTCCAGCGGAGAGAGCCCAAACCCTTCGTAGAGCGACGTAAACACGTACAGGTCCGCCAGATTGTATAAGCGCAATTTATCGGCCTCGCTGATGCGTCCGGTCAGTACGATCCGGTCCTGCAACCCCAACTCAGCAATCAACGGTTCGAGCGGGGGATAGAGCCGCGTGTTGCCGCTGTGCGCGCTTCCCGCAATCACCAGACGGGTCGCAGGATCAATATCAGATACCGCAGCGGCAAACGCCCGCACCAGCGCTTCCACGTTCTTTCGGACATCCAGCCCACCGACGTTGAAGATCACTGGCCCGGGAAGGTCGAATCGATCTCGCAATTCCGCATCGGCCTCGGTATCGTGCGACGGATGAAATTGTTCATCGGCCGCCAGCGGGATCACCGTGATCTTCTTCCGGTCGATCCCCAGATACCGTTCGATGTCCCGGCGGGAGCATTCAGAATCCGTGATGATCGCTGCCGCGTTCCGGGTCGCCCGGCTGATCAGGCGAAGATAGAGCCGCATGCTGGCGCTCGCCCGATACGCCGGGTAGACATACGGGATAACGTCATGAATGGTTACGATCACCGGTCGATCACTGCGAATCGGTGCCGCAAAGTGCGGAATGTGCACCAGGTCCGCCGCTCCGGCACGGGCTGCCTGGAGCATGCCCCACTGTTCCCACCACAGCTTCACCGCCTTGCTGGACTGGAACATCGATGGTGGCGCCAGTCGGGTCACACCGCCGCCGGAAATGCCCTCATGTGACGGTACATCCGGCACCAGCAAGTGGATCGGACTGGACAGGCTGTCGCTGGAATCAAAGATGCGCCAGAGATTACTGGCGTACATCCCGACCCCGGTCGCCGTCTGATCAAGAAAGAGTCCGTCGAATCCGACGGTGAAGGTGGTCCCGTTCATAACGGGTGGGATTATAGCAGAGGGTCCATGCGTTATAGATTATCGGGACAGGAGAGATGCCAGACAATTGACCTTCTGTGTTCCCGTTCAATATAGTTGCCGAGGGCACGGCAAGCAGCGGTGTTCTCAACGAATTTCAGAACGAAGGAGTCTCGTAATGTCGAAGCCTGTAGAAGTAAAAGACGCAAACTTCCAGAGCGAAGTAATCGATTCCGACACGCCGGTGCTGGTTGACTTCTGGGCCGAATGGTGTGGTCCATGCAAGATGATCGCGCCGGTCCTCGATGAGATCGCCGCAGAGCAGGGCGGATCACTGAAGATCGCCAAGGTCAACGTCGATGAGAACGGCCAGAGCGCCCAGCAGAACGGCGTTACCAGCATTCCGACGATGGTCCTGTTCAAGAACGGCCAGCCGGTGGAGCGCATTGTCGGTGCTCAGCCGAAGGAACGCCTGATGGAGACCCTGAACCCACACCTGGGCTAAGCAGGCATTCCCGCTCGATTCCGAATTCGCACAGTAACCCCCGAACCGGTAACCGGGTCGGGGGTTCTTTGGATCTCAATGCGTTGGTCAGGAAGCGGAATTATCGGGTTCTTTGCCAACTCGCTGAGAAATCGAATCCGCAAGCGTATCGAGTTCCCGACGAAGATCGTCGACGTCAGCGAATTGCCGGTAGACCGAAGCAAAACGAATATAGGCAACCTCGTCGAGCTGCTTTAGCTCCCGAAGTACTGCTTCACCGATCGCGGTGCTGGGAACCTCGACGGTGCCAAGTGAGAGAAGTTCACCCTCGACGTTGGCCACAACCCGGTCAATATCTTCCTGCGCGACGGCCCGTTTTGTCAGCGCAATCCGGATCTTGTCCCGGAGTTTGCGCGGATCGAACTCCTGGCGGCGACCATCCCGCTTGACGATGACCAGGCTGCCAGATTCAACACGCTCATAGGTCGTGAACCGCCGGGTACAGGCAATGCACTCCCGTCGCCGGCGGATACTCTCGCCCGATCCAATGTCACGCGAATCGACTACCCGCGTCTCTTGAGACTGACAGTACGGGCACCGCACGAGATTACCGCTCCCGGAGGAACTTCAGGATAGCTGGCTCGGACCACTCATCGTCCGAGTTCTGTTCAGCCGGGATTCGGGATGGAGCGCCCTTCTGGCCCTGACCTGGTCCCTGTCCCTGCTGTTGCCCCTGAGTTGACTGATCTCGCCCACTGCTCGGACGCTGGGCCGGTGGTCGGCTCGGCTCCGGTGCAGGCTGCCGCGGTGCTGGTGCCGGGCTGTCCGCGCGCTGCTGGAATCGACGCTCGCCAGAGCGCGGCCGCTGCTGCGGGCTGTGCGGGCTCTGCTGCATCTGGTGGAAACCAGTGGCAATGAGTGTGATCTGCACATCCCCAGCCAGTGCTTCATCGGTTGTCGCGCCGAAGATGATCTCGGCATCTTCATCAGCCGCTGAGCGAATAACCTCGGCGGCTTCGGTGATCTCGGCGAGCGTCAGGTCATCACCACCGGTGATGTTGTAGAGCACGCCAACCGCACCATCGATGCTCATCTCAAGCAGCGGACTTTCGATCGCCATACGGGCAGCATCGACTGCGCGATCGTCGCCACTTCCACGTCCGATCGCCATCAGGGCGGATCCAGCATCTCGCATGATGGTCTTGACGTCCGCAAAGTCGAGGTTGATCAGGCCCGGCTTGGTGATCAGATCGGAGATGCCCTGAATACCGTGCCGGAGAACGTCGTCGGCGATCTTGAACGCCTCGGAGAACGGCGTCTTTGGATCGACGAGCGTAATCAACCGCTGGTTGGGAATCGTAATAAGTGCATCGACATGCTCGCGCAGCGCGGTGATGCCTTCTTCAGAAACACGATGCCGCTTGGCCCCTTCGAAATCGAATGGGCGGGTAACCACGCCAACCGTCAGCGCACCGGTTTCACGCGCAAGGCGTGCCACGATCGGGGACGCCCCAGTCCCGGTGCCGCCGCCAATACCGGCGGTGATGAACACCATATCGGCACCGCGAACCACCTCGGTGAGTCCTTCGATGCTTTCTTCAGCGGCACGTTCGCCGATTTCTGGTCGACCTCCAGCACCAAGGCCTTTGGTCAGCTTGTCGCCGATCCGGACTGTTACCGGACTCAGCGAATTGACAAGTGCCTGGGAATCCGTGTTAACCGCCACGAACTCCACACCCTCAACGCCAGCCTGGATCATGCGATTGATCGCATTGCCTCCGCCGCCACCGACGCCGATGACCTTTATTCGCGCGAAGTGATTCGCGAAGTCGTCATCTCTCACGTTGAACATTGGTGCCTCCCCGTCGCACTCATCGGCGTCATACTCGCGGAACAGTCATCAAGCGCCGCAGATCGACCCTTCACGCAGTGCCCCTAGTCTACCAATCAACCGTCTGATCGTCCGCACCTTCGTGCCAATTTGGCACATTTTATGGTATTCAATCAAGTCGCTGATTCGCCTGAATGCAATATTATGTCGATAGACGCTCACGCTCGTTCGTATGTTCTGCTCTGATGTCTTCGCGTGATTGGCGTCATCCTAGCAGACTTTCAGACCTCATGTGTCATCAGATAGTACTCTGTCACTCTGGTACTCTCGATGACTATTGATACACAGGTCGTTCTGGATCACGAACATCCAGTCTACTCCACTCGGCGCTGCTTTCACTCAATGCAGAAACGACCTGCATCTTCACCAAAAGCTCGTCCGGGTCTCCGAATAGCACGATACGCTGGTCGCTGAGATGGACCTGGAACCCGTCACTTTCATCGTACTCGAGCACCTCGGTGTTGCCGATCTCCTCGAACAGGTACTGCGCAGCGGCAACCTTGCCCGGGTCAATGTGGTCTCCCGGCTGCGGTAGCGATCCGTCGAGTTCCACCACCCAGGGCAATTCTTCCGACTCTCCCTCGGCAAGCACCCAGCCGTGCTCGTCGATCAGTACTGCTCGATCTCCGGTCTGCCAGACGAGTGCCGGAACTCGTTCGACCACGTTGACGACCACTCTATCCGGCAACTGAACGCGGACCCGCGCGGAATCGACCACGGGGTGGCGAGCCACATTCTCGGCCACTTCATGCGTGCTCAACTGGAAGATTGACTCCCCCAGCGCACCGGAATGTTCGACAACAGTGTCCGCATACGCAATAGAATTACCGCGAATGACCACGTTGTCAACCAGAAAGTCGTCGGAGACCGCAAATACCACAAGAATAGCGGCCAGTCCCACGCTGAGAACGAACGCTGGAAGGCGGCCTGTTCGCGACAGCTCTACCGTATGCGCTCGCAGGCGGGCACGTCGATTGGTCCGCCGTCTGGGCGGGCTACCTTCAGTTATTCGTCCCGGTATTCGTTGGTGCTGTTCAGTCATTTGGTCCCGGACAACTGTCTAGTAGCTCTGTTCATCGTAGCGTTCGAGTGCCAGCTCGATCAGGCGGGAAACGAGCTCATCGAACGGAATCCCGCTGGCGGCCCACAGTTTCGGATACATGCTGATCGGCGTGAATCCGGGTATCGTGTTGATCTCGTTGAAGTAGACCTGTCCTGAATCCTTGTCCAGAAAGCAGTCCACTCGCGCCAATCCGGCGCAATCCAGGAGTCGGAAGACATCGACGGCAATTCGACGGACCTCATCCGACACCTCGGGTGGAACGTCTGCCGGGATCCTCAACTCGGAGCTGTCGTCCACATACTTTGCCTCGTAGTCATAGAATTCGTGGCCCGGTATGACCTCGCCCACAATCGAACTTATCGGATGCTCGTTGCCCAGCACGCTGACTTCCAGTTCCCGGGCATTGATGGATTGCTCCACCAGAATGCGGCGGTCGTGCTGTGCTGCCCCGGCGATGGACTCATCCAGCTCCTGCGCGTCATGGACTTTGTAGACGCCGACGCTCGACCCCATGTTTGACGGCTTGACAAAGCAAGGATACCCCATTTCCCGTTCGATTCGCGCCCGGATTGCCGCAGCATCCTCTGCCCAGTCGCGTCGGGAGAAGCTCAGCCAGGGCACAATCGGGATTCCGTGGCCATCACACAGCCGTTTCGCTGTGATCTTGTCCATGGACACTGCAGAACCGAGAACTGCCGATCCGACATACGGGATCCCGGCAAGCTCCAGCATTCCCTGCACCGTCCCGTCTTCGCCCATCGGGCCGTGCAGGACCGGGAAAACGACGTCGATGTCCTGAATCCAGGTGGTATCGCTCCGGTCTCGAATCTGAGAGTCTCCGGAGATGCTGGAGATCTCGCTGGACTGCGTGTTCTCCGCGCCCTGTTGATCACCAACAAGATCTGGCAACGGCAACCGTGACGTGGCCGCGAGTTGCCCCAGCGAGTTATCGCCAGTCACCCATCCACCGTCACGGGTGATACCGATCGGCACAGGTTCGAAGCGTCGACGGTCGATGTGATTCAGGATCGCGTGTGCCGAGGTGATGGAAACGTCATGCTCACCCGACTTTCCGCCGAAGATCACTCCCACACGAATACGCCGTGCCCCCATCGCTACTTCCCTCCAACCTGTTCGATCTCCGGTACCAGCCGGACCTCGAACTGGCGGTAGACTTCATCCTGGATCAGCGCAATCATCTGCCGCACATCCTCTGCGGTCGCCTCTCCCGAATTGACCATGAAATTCCCATGCAGCTCGGAGATCTTCACCCCGCCGACTGTCGTGCCCTTCAATCCCGCCTTGTCAATCAGATACCCGGCATAGCTCCCATCCGGATTGGTGAAGACTGACCCGGCACAGGCTCCGGTCGGTTGCGCCTGTTTACGCCAGGCGCTGAACTCCTTCGCCTGTTTAACCAGCTCCTCAGCGTCTCCACGCGGAAGCACAAAGGTTGCGCCGAGCACCACGACATCACGCGGTCGAGGTGCATGTTTCAGTACGGTATATCGATAGGCAGCGTTCAGCTTCTCAGCCGGCCAGGACTCGATCTTCCGGTCGGCTAGCCTGATGACATCGATCGTCTCCAGTTGGTCGATCATCTCGCCACCGTGGGCACCGGCATTGTTGACAACGGCGCCACCAACGACCCCGGGCAAGCCAGCACACCAGACCAGTCCGGTCCAGCCACGCTCGGCCGAGAGATGGCCCAGCCGGGAAATCGGCATCTGCGCTGGAACCCAGATCCGGACCTGATGATCATCTTCCTCGACACGAACACGTGTTTCGGCATCTTTCCCAGTGGTACGAACAGCCAGCACGAGGCCCTGAATACCCGCATCATCAACAAGGAGATTGCTGCCACCACCGATCGAGGTCACCGGCAGGTCCATCTGCTCGGCCCACTCCAGTGCCGCTTCGGCCTGAGATTCGTCCGTCACGCGAGCCATGAACTGGGCCGGTCCGCCGATCCGGAAGGTGGTAAACAGCGAGAGTTTCTGGTCAGGGCGGATCTTCACCGTTCCACTCGGGGATGTCAGCTCGATTGTTTCAGGCATCGGTCTCTCTCCTGCCAGTGAGTTGCTCGATTAGAATGGGCGCGGCCTGCCAGATGTCGCCAGCTCCAAGGAACAGCACGACGTCTCCTGGCCGGGAATCACGCGCCACGGCTAGCGCCGCCGCCGAGGGAGTAGCATACACACTCGGACCAGTCGCCATCAGATCGGCAATCGACTGCGACGACACTCCGAGTGTATCGGTTTCGCGCGCCGGGTAGATCTCCACCAGCATCGGATCATCAGCCGTATCCATTGCCGCGGCGAACTCTCGAAGGAGTTGTCGTGTCCGGGAATAGGTGTGTGGCTGAAAGACGGCCCGGATCCGGGCGTCAGGGTAGCGTTCGCGGGTGGCCTGAATAGTGGCGTGGAGCTCAGTGGGATGGTGAGCATAGTCATCGAAGATTCGCACCCCGTCGATCTCCGCTCGAAGATCGAACCGGCGGCCGACCCCGGAGAAGCGCTCCAGCCCGGAAATGATCCGCCTGACATCGAGCCCCATCCAGGCCGAGGCGGCGATAACCATCGCGGCATTCAGACGATTGTGCGCCCCCGGAACCGCCAGATCGAACGATAGCACCTCGCCATCTGGTGAGGAGAGCGTTGCCGGTTTCGACGTATCGTCGAGTCGCCAATCTGCACGCTCGTTTCGCCCAACGGTGATGACGGACATCGCGCTTCGATGCTCACGAATCCAGCCGTGAAGACGGTCGCAGCCGGGGTCATCGATTCCGAGAACTACCACACCGTCCGGCTGCACACAGTCCATGAACCGGTGATAGGCGGACTCGATCGTCGCCAGATCGGGAAACAGGTCCGGATGATCGTGCTCGATGTTCGTCACCAGCGCCACACGAGGTGAGAGGGTCAGGAAACTGTAATCGTACTCATCGGCTTCGACCACGAAATGCGGACCATCTCCGGGCGCGGCATTCACACCGAGTTGCGGAATCACTGCCCCGACCGCGAACGACGGATCGAGCCCCGCCTCGTTCAGCGCCACCGCAAACATGCCGGACGTCGTGGACTTGCCGTGTGATCCTGCCACCGCGACACACTCCCGAGCGGCCGATAGCTCACCCAGCAGCCTGGCACGTTTGATCACGGGAATTCCGCGCTCGGAAGCAGCAATCAGCTCCGGATTGGTATCTCGCGCAGCGGCCGTGGCGACGACGAGATCGGCCCCCGCAACGTAGTCGGCATCGTGACCGATGTGTACCCGGACCCCGAGCGCGCGAAGCTCGGTCAGCACCGGACTATCGAGCATATCCGACCCGGACACGTCATAACCCCGGGCCACGAGTATCCGGGCCAGTCCGCTAACGCCGATACCGCCAATGCCGACCAGATGAATCGAGGCGGGTGTATCCGGAAGGACAGAAGCCGCGGTCATCGCCGCCGTCCCCTCGGTGAAACGCTAGCTCGTCCCCGGCCAAACGTTCCACCAGTTGTTGTCGGCCGACCCTGTATCTCCCGCTTCGGTGCAGGCTGCCGCTCCCGAGGCGTGGGAACCGGATCTCGATCATCGGGGCCGATCGCAACTGGCGAGGGCACCCTCGGTCGCTCTGGCCATTCGGGCACCGGGCGAGCGCCGGGCTTCGACGGAGCAGGTGTCCGTGGGGCACGTGGCTGGCGCGGCGCCGGTGGCGGCGGTGCCGGTTGTGCAGCCTGTCGCTGCCGGGCGCGAGTCGAGACACCCCGCAGGTTGGAGCGCACTTTGACCTCAACCGGATCGACGGTCTGCCGGGATATGTTCAGCAGAATACCGATCGCCACCAGCGACACGATGAGCGATGTCCCACCGTAGGAAATGAACGGAATCGGAATCCCGGTGAACGGAATCGTGGTGGTAATGCCGCCAATGTTGATCGCAGCCTGAACAATCATCCAGGTGACGATACCGACAGCCACCAGCGCTCCATAAGAATCAGGGGCACGCATCGCAACACGATAGCCCCGCCAGGCGAACATGATGAAGAGCATGAGAACGAACCCGGCACCGATCAGCCCGAGCTCTTCGGCGATAACCGCAAAGATCGCATCATGGTGCGCCGCAGGGAGCCAGGCGAACTTCTGATAGCTGGCACCAAGGCCAACCCCGAACAACCCGCCGCTGCCAATCGCCAGTTTTGCCTGAGCCAGCTGCCATCCGAGGTTCCGCAGATCGCCATCGGGATTGAGGAACACGAGAATCCGGTCTCGCCGGTAGGCCGTCGTGAGCGCGAGTGCCAGAAATACGGCCCCGCCGATCGATGTCACCAGTCCGAGATGGAACAGATTCGCGCCAGCCACCAGGAACATGCTCAAGCCGATCGCCGCCAGCAGCATCGAGGTTCCCAGGTCTGGCTGAAGCATGATCAGTCCAACCAGAAGCCCCATCAGAACGGCAAACGGGATCAGACCGTAGTTGAACTCCCGCACTCGCATCCCTTTGGATGCCAGCCATGAAGCGAGATAGAGAATCAGCCCGAGCTTGGCAAACTCGCTGGGCTGCAAGGAAACCGGACCGATCTGGACCCAGCGACTTGCACCCCATACCTCCGGAGCGATCGACGGGAAGACGACCATACCCAGTAGGACTAACATGACAATCAACAGGCCAGGGAGCGCCACTTTGCGCCAGAAGTGATAGTCGATCGACATCGCGATCAACATCCCCGCCAATCCGATCATCAGATAAACGACATGTCTGGTCAGAAAGTAGTAGCCATCGCCACCCTCTTCCCGAACGCCAATTGCGAAGCTGGAACTGAAAACCATGATCGTGCCGAACATGACCATGATCAGAATGATCGTCAAGAGCCAGTAGTCCGGCTGCCGGAGCGCACCCCGGGCGGTCGAGCTCACGGTCTTGAAAATCGAGGTACTGCCACGGTTGGCAGACATGCTGCTCACGAGGCACCTCCATCCCCAGGCGACGCGATCGCCAGCACGGCGGACCGGAACTGTTCCCCGCGATCGAATTCGTCACGAAACATCCCGAAACTGGCGCACGCCGGAGACAGCAGAACGACGCCGTCTTCAGAAACGAGCTCCGCGGCCCGTGTCACGGCCGACTGCATCGTCGGGAACGGGCCTTCAAGTGAGGTCGCACCACACCCATCCAGCTGCGCGGTCAGGTTGGCGGTCTCATCACCATCGAGCAACAGGATATGCTGCGCAGAACTGGCCGCAACTCTGGCGAAACGGCTGAGATCGGCACCTTTGCTGGCTCCTCCGGAGATAAGCACGATCGGTCGATGCTGAAACGTTTCCAGGGCCGCAATCGCCGCAGCCGGAGCCGTCGCCGTGGTGTCATTGATGAAATCGACCCCATCGATCGACGCCACAAGCTCCTGACGGTGCGGCACCGCCTGGGCTGATCGAAGCCCCTGCCGGACGGTATCGACCCGCGCCCCGACCAGCAATGCCGCCGCCGAGGCTGCCAGTGCATTCGACACCATGTGGTCACCCTGCAGCGGGATCTCATCAGCCCGAACCAGCGGAGTTCGCACTCCAGATCGCGACCAGTACAGGCCGTGGTGCTCGAGCCCGGCGCCATCGTCATCGGCGTGAAGATAGCCGAACGGAACCACATGAGCTGCGGTCACCTCGCGAGAATCCCAGCATTGCTGATCGTTGCGATTGACCACGAACCAGTCACTGCTCGTCTGAAAGCGAGCGATGTGGCGTTTCGCCTCGATATAGGCATCCATCGAGGAATAGCGATTCAGATGATCCTGGCTAATGTTGGTCAGTACGGCGATGTCAGGACTCATCTCGTAGGGCGCCAGTCCCTCAAGCTGCCAGCTGGACAGTTCGATAACTACCGGCGTCTCAGCTTCGATGGACTGGAGCTGATCCAGCGCCGACGTGCCCATGTTCCCGGCCAGCACGGTATCGGGCCGATGACGCCGCAGAATCCCGGCACAAATCGAGGCAGTCGTTGTCTTTCCCTTGGTGCCAGTGATGCCGATGATCGGCGCCGGGCAGGAACGGAAAAAGAGCGACATTTCCATCTCGATCCGGCCCCCGCGCTGGCGCACTCGTTCAAGCCAGGGGGAGTCGGCGGGAACGCCCGGATTCCGGACGACGATATCTGTCTGATCGAAATCTTCGGCCACGTGTTCGCCGAGCCGCCAGGTAATCGGCAGCCCCTGGAGCGCATCGATCGAGGCCTGCAAACTCACCGCGTCGTTGAGATCAGTCACGGTGACTTCGGCGCCGTGTCGAACCAGGTAGCGTGCCACGCCGACTCCGCCCTGACGGGTTCCCAGACCCATCACCAGTGCCCGGGAGCCTTCGAGTTGCAATGGTTCACCGCGGTATCGGGCCATCATATCGCTCCCTATACCATTGCCAGTGCAACGCCGAGCAAGCCGGCAAGCATACCGATCAACCAGAACCGGATCGTGATCTGTGTCTCAGACCATCCCTTGAGTTCGAAATGCAGGTGCAGCGGCGCCATTCGGAACAGCCGCTTTCCTCCGGTCATCTTGAAATACCCGACCTGCAGGATCACTGACAACGTGACTGCAACGAAGACGAATCCCACCACCGGCAGCAACAACCACTGCCCGGTCATGAACGCCGCCGTTGCCAGTGCTGCGCCAAGCGATAGCGAGCCAGTGTCACCCATGAACACCTGCGCGGGGTGCGCGTTGAACCACAAGAACCCGAGAATGGCACCCGCCATCGCAAAACAGAAGGTGACAACGTGGACCTGCCCCTGCAGGAACGCAATGATGCCGAAGGCCGTGAACGCAACCGCAGCGGTCCCGCCGGCCAGCGCATCGAGCCCATCCGTCAGATTGACGGCGTTTGCCGTCCCGGCAATCACGAAGATCGCGATCGGGATATAGAACAGGCCGAGCTCCAGCCGACCGAGAAACGGAATGTTCATCGCCGACAGTTCAAGTGGGAAGTGCAGGATCACTGCGGTGATCATCGAAAACAGGAGCAACCATGCCATCTTGAAGCGGGCCGTCATCCCGGTCTTGGAGCCACCGACCAGGTTCATGCGGTCATCCACCGCCCCCAGAATCGCGGTGCCGATCAATACGCCGAGCGGCAGAAGCATGGACAACCGTCCAGAGAGATTGAAAGCCAGCGTCAGAATGATCACCGGAATCGTGATCATCAGGCCGCCCATCGTTGGCGTCCCGGTCTTGCTGGAGTGGCCTTCCGGCTCTTCGATGCGTATCTGCTTGCCCACCTTGTTCCGGCGGAGAAACTCGATATACGGTCTTCCCACCAGCAGAACGAAGACGAACGCCAGAGTTGAGAGCGCCATCGAGACAGCCAGATTGTCGATATGCCCGCTGGGCATGATGCTGTCTTCGATAATGTTGAAGAGTAGCGGAAGGCTGGTAAGAATAGGCATCATGCTGGGCGCGACCCGTCACGGAGCGCAGACACAACGTCCTCCATTTTGACCCCACGCGAACCCTTTACCAGAACGAAATCACCCGGCTGGATGAGCGACGGCAACTGCTCGATCGCGGTGTCTTTGGATTCGAACGCGATGACCTGATCCTGGCTCATGCCACTGTCGATCGCTGCATCGGTGATGATGCGCGCTTTATCTCCGACACTGATCAACTGCTGGACCACCGACGCCGATCGCCGTCCAACGATGCGGTGCCCCTCATCTTCGAATTCGCCCAGCTCCAGAATGTCGCCAAATATCGCGACCTTGCGGTTCGCATCGAGCTCGGCCAGCAGATTGAGAGCAGCCAGACATGATGTGGGATTGGCATTGTAGGTGTCATCGATGATCGTTGACCGGTTGATCCCCGGCAGGGTGAGCAGTCGCAGCTGAATCGCAGAATCCTCGAAACCCGGAATCATCTGATCCAGACCCATACCGAACCATCGACCGACCGCGATGGCGGCCAGCACGGTGTGGACGCTGTGCGCCCCGATAAGTGGGACATTGAGGTGCTGTTCATCGCCGTCCATCACCAGGGTGAAGGAAATTCCATCCAGCCCGTGACTCTCCACATCCTTCGCCCGGACTTCGCAGTCCGGTGCCAAACCATAGAACACGACCGGAGCTGGGGACTCATCGGCCATCGCCCGCACCCGGAAGTCGTCACCGTTGAGGATCGCCACGCCATCCGCCGGGAGAGACCGCGGCAGCTCCGCTTTGGTCTCTGCGATCGCTTCAAGACTGCCCATGCGTTGGAGGTGTGAGTGGCTGACATTGGTCACCACCCCAACAGTAGGCCGCGCGATGTCGGCAAGCTCGGTGATCTCGCCGAACCGATACGCTCCACCGAACTCCAGCACTGCGGCCTCGGTGTCCGGATTGACCTCCATCAATGTCAGCGGCATGCCGATCTCGTTGTTGTAGCTGGCGCGGGCACGAATAACCGAAAAATTCTGTGCCAGAACCGAGGCGATGACCTCCTTGACGCTCGATTTTCCCATGCTCCCGGTCACGCCGATAACCGACACGTCGAAGAGCGTGCGCCAGTAGGCGGCCAACCGCTGAAGGGCGAGGCCGGTATCTTCCACTACGATCAGGTGAACCCCTGCATCAGTGGCCTTCGACAGGCCGGTCTCAGAAACCAGCGCCGCGATCGCACCCTTTGCTTTCGCATCCGCCACAAAGTCATGTCCATCGAAGTTCGGTCCGACGATGGCAATGAAGAGATCGCCGGGCCGGACCTGACGAGAATCATGGCAGACATGACTGAACATCAGGTCCTGCGGGACATCTCCATGGATTCTCCCCTGTGTCCCCTCGAGAACATCCCGGAGTGTTATCACGTGCGTCTCCGTTCTCCTGGTCGTTGCATCTCACATACTGGACGGGCCCAGAATCGCCTATCGTACCTGATCCGGATCGCTCGGAGGAATGCCGTACAACAGGAACAACTCTTCAAAAATCTCCTGGAATGCCGGCCCAGCGGCGCGCTCACCCCACTGTGACTCCTGTGGACGATCGATCTTCACCAGTACCGAAAATTGCGGATCGTCCGATGGCCCGAACCCGACGATCGAGCCGATGGTCGCACCCGGTTCGTACCCTCCGTCAACCCCCGGAATCTGCGCGGTTCCGGTCTTGGCGGCAATCTGATAACCGGGAACGCCGTACACCCGTTGGGCTGAGTCCACCGTCGTCGTCATCATCTGATTGACTGCCTGCGCCGTTTCGGGTGAGATGACATCACGTATCACCTCCGGCTCGGTTTGCTCGACCTGTCCATCTGGATGCCGGATTTCCTCCACCAGATACGGCGTCAGCAATTGCCCACCGTTCCCCACCGCCGAGATCGCATTGATGAGCTGCAGTGGAGTGACCGCCATACCCTGCCCGAACGAGTTGGTGTACAGGTTGGTCAGGTACCAGTTGGGATCACCGGGAAGCGGGAACAGTCCAGACTCTTCCCCGGAGAGATCGATGCCGGTCTGGTCACCAAAGCCGAAGGCGGTAAGCCCACGGTAGAGATCATCCTCTCCGAGCTGCTCGGCCACATACATTGCCCCGACATTGCTGGAGTGAACCAGCACCTCAGTCATCGATTCTGGACCAAAATCCATGAGCGTCGCGTTATAGACACGCTCACCACCGGGAAGCTCACGATAGGGACCGCCGGGATGAACAGTGTCCGCCGCCACGGCCCCCGTCTCCAGACCGATGGCCATCACCAGCGCCTTCATCGTCGAACCCGGTTCGTAGACATTGGAGATCGCCGGATTCCCGAAAAGCTGGGCGTCCTGAACTTGATTGAACTCGTTCGGATCGTATCCCGGATGGCTGGCCATCCCGAGAATCGCGCCGGTCTGCGGGTTCTGTACGATGATCGTCCCCCCGGACGCGTCCATGTCTTCGATCGTCTCCCTGAGAACTTCCTCGACGATCCGCTGTACTGAACTGTCGATCGATAACACGAGATCTGCACCATCCTGGGCAGGGTCCCAGGTGGAGTGGCCCAGTGCGATGACATTCCCGGCTCCGTCTCGCTCACCGATCAGATGGCCCGGCTCTCCGGCAATCAGGCTATGGTAGGCGCCCTCGACTCCATACGAGCCCTCATAGTCGAAGTTGACGAAGCCCAGCACTTGCGAAGCGAAATTCCCCATCGGATAGGTTCGCCGGGGCTCAGGGTCGAGGACAATCCCCTCCATATCCAGCGATTCGACCTGCTGGGACGCTTCCGGAGACAAGCGACGCTGAAGCACCACCCACTCACGATCCGGATGGCTAATCGCTTCCAGGATTTCGTCCTCATCCCGATTGATGATCTGGGCCAGTTCCCGCGCCGTATCGTCCGGGTCGTCCAGCTGATGAACGATCACTGAGATCCGGTCTGCGGGGACGTTCGTGGCCAGCTTCCGGCCGCGTCGATCGAGGATATCGCCCCGCTCAGCCGGCACCACATCTTCCCGAAACCGGAACTGTTGCGCCTGCTCGGTCAGATCCAGACCATGAACGATCTGGAACGAGAACACCCGGTAGCCAACCGCCATCGAGAAGAGGATGAAGGCGAC
This sequence comes from Sphaerobacteraceae bacterium, assembly GCA_007695115.1. Taxonomy (GTDB): domain Bacteria; phylum Chloroflexota; class Chloroflexia; order Thermomicrobiales; family Thermomicrobiaceae; genus SLMJ01. The sequence goes on along the minus strand of REEK01000086.1, from coordinate 3,948 downwards.
AAGCAGGATGATGATTCTGCTTCTCGGAATGTCGTTGACTGCGTCCATACCTGTTTACTCACCCAACGTGTACTGTGTCATGTCGACTCGTTCGGACTCGGCTGATCCAACTCCGAGAACGGCATCGAAAATTCGCTCGAAGAACGTCTGCGACTCCGGTTCGGAAACAGGAGGGATGGTCAGGTTTCGCTGCTCGGGCATCCGCAGATCGATGAATGCGTAGTTTGACAACGGCGTCATTCCGAGCTGGCTAGTGGCGACCTCTTCAACAGTCTGTAGCGACTCATACCGGGCAATCTCGTATTCGAGTTCGGAGATCTCCAGCGTCGCCGCATCTCGCTGGGTCTGCAAACGACTGAGGTCATACCCGAGCTGAGCGACCTGACTGGTCTGAACCAGATAGAGGATTCCAATCAAAGTCAGCGCAATTGCGGCGATGGCAACCATCGTCGCGCCGTTGATGATGATGTATGGGCGCTTCGGCGCCACCGGTTGCGCTCGGGCCTGTTCACGCTCACGCCGTGCTGCCTGTGCGCGTTGCCCCTGTGTCAGAGTGCTCATCAGATGCGCTCCGCAACTCGTAGTCGTGCGCTCCGACTACGCGGGTTCTCTTGCTGTTCTTCGTCACCGGGCGTAATTCCGCCGCGAGTCACTCGACGTAATGTTGACTTGTGGTCACAGTTACAGACAGGAAAAGAGGCCGGGCAGATGCAATCGCGCGCCTCCTGGTGAAAAAACTGCTTGACGATGCGGTCTTCGAGTGAGTGAAAGGCGATCACGGCAATGCGTCCTCCAGGGCGAGTCAGTTCCACCGCATCGGATAGAGCAGTGCGAAGTGCCCCGAGTTCATCGTTGACGGCAATGCGTATCGCCTGAAAGGTTTTTGTGGCCGGATGAATCCGCGCTCCACGACGTCCACCCACGGCTGCTTCGACGACACTGGCAAGCTCCAGATTGGTCTCGATCGGTCGTCGATCGACAATGAAGCGGGCAATCTTCCGGGACCGTCGCTCGTCTCCGTACTGGAAGATCACATTGGCGATGTCGTCGGCTTCCCAGGTATTGACGATGTCCCAGGCCGTTGGTCCGTCGGCATCTGGATCGAGACGCATGTCGAGGCGGGCATCCGAGTGAATCGAAAACCCGCGGTCATGCTCGTCGAATTGAAATGAAGACAGACCGAGATCAAACATGATGCCGTCCACATCAACGAAACTCTTTGAGCGGGCAACCTCCGCCAACTGGGCGAAATTTGCCTGTACCAGTGTCAATCGCCCGGGAAACTCAGACTGCACTATCGCTGCCCGGGATTTCGCGGCCGGGTCGGCATCGAAGGCAAGGATCTGTCCATCCGGGCTCGACCGGCGGAGCACTTCCCGACTATGCCCGCCCCCACCGAAAGTGCAATCAATGTATCGACCGCCGGGACCCACGTCGAGCAGTTCGACCGTCTCGGTCAGCAGAACTGACGCGTGTCCTGATTTGTCTGGGCCGGTGTCGGGGCCGATGTTCGTCACGGTAACCACCTAGATGAACTCCGCCAGTCGCTCGGCAATGCTCGATGCCTCTTCGTCCATCACCTGAGACTGGGTATCCCAGCGCTCCGGGCTCCAGAGCTCGATGTAGGAGTGGACGCCAACCACCGTCGCCTCGCGATCGATGTGGGCGTACTGTCGGAGGTCGGCCGGGAGAAGAATTCGTCCCTGGCGATCAACATCGAGATACGATGCTTCGGCAAAGACCATTCTCCGGAATGTTCGAGCATCAGGATCACTTATCGACAGTGCCGAGACCTTCTCGGCAAGAGGTTCCCACGCCTCCATCGGATACAGAGAGAGGCAGCGATCGATCCCCCGGGTGATCACGACCTCGGAACCCAGCGCATCCCGGAATCTGGCCGGGATGGCCAGACGTCCTTTGGTATCCACGTTGTGTGAGTACCGTCCGAGAAACACCGCTTCCGCCCCCTGTTATCGTCTGCCAGAGATGTCGAACCTCTCGAGTCCGGCCAACCGTGCGCCAGATGCTCGACAGGCCTCCTCGTCATCCAATGAGTAGGGAGTTTTCCACAAGTGACCCCACTTATCCCCACTCACCCCCACTGTTATCCACATTATACATACGTACACCCTCTCAGCAATGCAGTTATGTCACGTTAATTGCCTGTACGTTCCGAACGTACGTTCGCTTATTTGCTGTTTGATGCGGCGGAATGGGAAAACGCCGGATCAAAATTGATCCGGCGAATTTCAGGTCAATGTGGGGCAGTGTGGGGCGGTGGAAGATCAATCGTCGGCAGCGGCCTCTCCACTCTCGATTATGGCAATCAGCGCTCCAGATTCGACGGTTTCGCCAGTCCCGACTTCGAGACGAGACACGGTTCCATCGCGTCCGGCACTGATCTCGTTCTCCATCTTCATCGCCTCGACCACACAGATTACGTCCCCGGCTCGAACAACGTCCCCAATTTCCACTGCGACGGAGAGAACCTTCCCCTGGATCGGGCTGACGATCGACTCGCTCCCATCCGGCGCTATCGCCGCGGTACTGCGGGAGGCACTGAGCGCTGGCGGGCGTTTCGATTTCGATTCGGACTGCGGCCGAAAGACGCGAACGTCGAATCTCCGGCCATTAACTTCGACCCGAACCGATTCGGCATCATCGGACCCAGCGCTCTGTGCCGCAACCGGCGCCCCGATGTCGTCCATCTTCGAGCTCGCTTCGATCACTTCCGGGTAACGCTCCAGGAATCGCGTGTCGTAGGTACCCTTCTCGAACACCGGGTGGGCCATCACCTGTCGGTGGAACGATGTGGTGGTCGGAATCCCGGATATCTGGAGTTCTGAGAGCGCCCGGCGCATGCGTCGGAGAGCCTGATCGCGATCGCTGCCCCAGGTCACCAGTTTGCCCAGCAGCGAGTCGAAGTTCGGGGAGACCACGCCTCCAGCTTCGATAACTCCGTCCAGCCGCACTCCCGGGCCGCCCGGAATGGTGCAGGCAGAGATCATCCCGGAGACAGGCTGAAAATTTGCCTGAACGTCTTCGGCGTTGATCCGGCATTCGATCGCGTGGCCGGTGCGGGTCTGCCCGAAATCTGGCGAGATCTCCGCGCCAGTGGCAATCCGGATCTGTTCGGCAACCAGATCGACCCCGGTGATGAGTTCTGTAACCGGATGCTCCACCTGAATCCGGGTGTTCATCTCGAGGAAGAAGAACTCGTCGTTCTCCACCAGAAACTCAACGGTCCCGGCAGACACGTACTGGACCGCCTGAGCCAGCTGGATGGCTGCCTGCTCCATTCGAGATCGGAGCTCATCGGACAGCACCGGAGATGGGGCCTCTTCGATCAGCTTCTGATGCCTCCGCTGCACCGAGCAGTCCCGCTCGCCGAGCGCGACAACCGTTCCGTGCGAATCGGCTAGCACCTGAATTTCGACATGCCGCGGAGCTTCGAGATATCGCTCGATGAACACCCGCCGATCGGCGAAGTAGCGCTCGGCCTCTCCGGTCGCTCCAGCCAGTGCGTCATCAAGCTCGTCCGGGCTTCCAGCGACCCGGAACCCTCGACCGCCACCACCAGCGGAAGCCTTCAGCGCAACCGGGTAGCCGATCGAATCGGCGATCTGCTGCAGTCCGTCCGGCTCGACGGCGCCGTCGCTACCCGGCACCAGCGGGACCTCCGCCCGCCGGGCCAGCTCTCTGGCCTGAATCTTGTCGCCCATGGCCGAGATCGCTTCCGGCCCCGGACCAACAAAGGTCACTCCCGCGTCGGCACAGGCCCGGGCAAAGCCGGCATTCTCTGAGAGAAACCCGTAGCCCGGATGAATCGCGTCCGCTCCCGCATCACGCGAAATCTGCAGGAGCGCCTCGATATCGAGATACGGGATTGGCGACGCGGAGTCGATCCGCCAGGCCTCATCCGCGTAACGGACGTGCGGAGCATCCTGC
>REEK01000037.1 GCA_007695115.1 Sphaerobacteraceae bacterium | reverse complement strand
GATCGCTGGCGAAATCGCGAAGTTCGTCGGCAATCTGGCTGACTTTGGACGGTCGGTCTCGACTGATTCGGGTAATCAGATTGAGTTCGGGGCGGTTCGAGGCATAGATGTAGACATCGCCATTCTCGGCCATCGGTCGGTTGGTCAGACCCAGCTCATTGCAGATGTCTGCCCGCACCTGTGGACTGGCGGTCGCGGTAAGCGCAATACGAAGCGGGTCGAGCCCGGCATCGGAGAGACGACGCAGCGTGCTCAGGTACGCCGGACGGAAATCGTGACCCCACTGGCTGATGCAGTGAGCTTCATCGATCGCCAGATAGCGAATCCCGATCCGGCGATCGGCCTGCGCCAGGGCAGTGATCGTCGTGTCCTTGTCCAGTTGCTCGGGGGTGAGGTAGATCAGACTGTAATCACCGCGGATCATGCGGTCCAGCCGCTCGCGTTGTTGAGAGCTTGAGAGGTCCCCGTTGATCCAGGTGGCCCGGCTGCCGAGTCCGTACCGGCGATTGACTCGCTCCTGATACTGATCCATCATCAGTGACTTCAACGGCGAAACAACCACGGTGATACCAGGGAGAATCATCGAAGGCAGAATGAAGCACTCACTCTTTCCCCCGCCAGTGGCGGCAATTCCGAGCACTGAACGGCCAGTCAGGACCCGCTCCAGAATAATGTGCTGGAACCCCCGCAATCCCGGGAAACCGAACATTCGATACGCCAGTTCATCCAGTCCGTGATGCAATTCAGACCTCGCATCGTCCGAGATCAGCGGCGGGAGAAACGTCCGCGCCCGTTCCGGAATCTCGCTGGGTGCCGGGCCAATTTGCTGATCCGCCGGAAAGATGACCACTCCACCGCCTCGCTCCACCGTATTGATGGGTGACACCTCGAATCGGTCGCCATAGCCGAGCTGTGGAGATACCGCACCGCTGTCGGTTGAGACGACTGTCGGACGGTCCTGATTCGTCGCCGGGCAAACCTTGAGGAAGATCGGAAGATTGACCGGCTGACCTGGTGCCGGTGTCGTGGACACCGGGCGAGACTGCTGAAACGCACCGACGAACCGATACTCCCCCTGGTCCGAGTCGTCTCCCGGGGTGGAAGGTTGATCGTGCCCTTCCCGGCCAATCAACATGTAGCTCCACGAAGTCTGCAGGTACCCTCGATCGCCGAGAATTCGATAGCGGGACGGATTGAGTGCCTGCACGGGGTCGTCTGGTATCTCCAGTTCCGGAATCTCTACCCGTTCGGAACGCACCGGCCAGCAACCGTCGCAGGCGACAGGCATCCGGTTCCCGAACTCCTGACCACATGGCCCGAGTGAGATCAGCGTCTGATCTGACTGAAAAACACGGCGGCGCCAACCGGAGAGCCAGCTTGCGCCCGGCTCGGTTCCGCTGGCAAACACCACCAGCAATCCATTCGGCGCCAGGGCACCGAGCGCAGCGCCGAGCCGCTCCTCATCCCCGGAGTCAGCGATGATCAGATCAGCTGCTTCTTCGTCGGAATCAGGTATCCAGAGTTGTTCGGCCCAGCGCAGGGTGTCGGCGACGGCAACATCCTTGGTCGATTCGGCTCGCTCCTGGAGTCCGGCCACGTATCCGCCCATCAATCTGTCAGACTGAGGGATTCCGCTGGCGCCAGGGATGTCAGCCGGGACCAGCTCCAGAATCGGGAACTCAATCCCATGAAGCCGGCAAACGTTGCGCCAGAGCAGCAACAAATCGAGCAGCGCCACGACCCGGGCCGACGGCGATTCCCCACACACAGAGACGCGCACCCTCCCGCTCAGTCGATCGAGCGGAATCGCATCGAGCAACGCGAGTTGTGTCTGGGTGAGATCGGCCAGATAGCTGTGAACCAGCGGATCCCGGAGTCCACCATCGCGTTCGCCATCGTTAGCGACAGTGCGGAGAGCAGCATCGATCGACGGCGAAAGACGCACCGGCCCGCTCGGCTGGATTATTCGTTGCAACATGGCTTGCACCTGAGCGGTCAATGCGTCTCCTCGTTCCGAGCTCTCTCGAATTGTCCCGGAAGCGTCCCGAATTCAGTTGGGACTACTCGATCAGATTCAGAATCGAACGCGCCACGATCTCCGGTTCATCCCCATGAAGGCAGTGCGTCCGTATCACCAGAAACTGATGTTCCCGACGGGTGTAGATTCGAGGAGTCTGCTCCAGGAGTCTGGCGCGGAGATCATCGGGGGTCCAGCTCGCGTCATTGGTTGGAGCCAGGCGGACCACCGGGTCCGGCGTGATACGTTGATCGATTATCAACTCTATATCAACCTGATGACTGGAGGAAAGGATGTCGGCGACCATCTCGGCCTGTGCAAGGTGCTCGCGATAGTCGGCGTCGTGGTCGTGGGTCAGGAACCGTTCGAGCGCCGCGGCAAATCCCGCCATCGTCTCACGGCTGACCTTGGCGGCCCGACCAACCCCAGTGCGCGGACTGCTGTTAGCTCTGGCTCCGGCAATCAGATGAGCCCGGCCGGCCAGCATCCCGCTGTTCTGTGGTCCCCGGATACCCTTGCCGCCACTGAAGGCAACCAGATCTGCCCCACGATCGATCCAGTAGCGGAGATGGGCAACCGGAGGGAGCATCGATGCCGCATCGACGATCACCGGAACGTCATGCTCGTGAGCAATGCGCACCACTGTGTCGAACGGCAAGGTGCCCTGAGTCACCGACGGTGACTCCACCCAGACGACACCCGCCGTCGATTCTCCGATCGCGTCGTGAAGCTCCCATTCAGCGGTTGCTCTAGGGATGCCGATCTCCCGGAATTCTCCACCAGCCGCCCGGAACATATGATCATAGTTGATCCGGTGTGAGCGATGAATCACGAACTGGTTTGCCAGGCCGGTAGCCTGTGGAAGGCGAGCCACCAGCGCCGGATCGTCTCCGGCGATGCACGCCGCAGCAGCCAGCAGCAACCCACCGGCGGAACCAGAGGTCACCATCCCGGCCTCGGCGCCAGTCGCCGCAGCGATCCGCTCTCCAATCGCGTCGTTGAGTTCCTCGACCAGCACATAGTGGCGAGATGCCGCGATCATGGCATCAATCGCTTCCTGGCACATCATTGCGCCACCAGAGGCTGTCTCGGTGCCGGCCGCGTTGATAACTGGCTTGACGCCAAGATGGGCGTAGACATCGAACGATGAACCGGGCATCAGCAAAGCTCGCTTTCACGGGAGGCGACACAATCTCCCGTATCGTGTGGGAGCGGGCTGCACCCGTCAAGCGTCAGATTCTGATCCAGCTCACCAGGGCGGCGATCAGGACCAGTACTCCTCCGACCGCCGTAGCGATTCTCCGAACGTAGATGTGCATCATGGCTGGACCTCAGACAATCTGGAATCGTTCGGCATAGATGTCAGACAGCGGCACTCCGCGCTCCGTCAGATACGGCTCCACGACATCCATCATCCCTTCCGGCCCGCATACGAAGTATTCGCGGCTATCGCCAGAGCCAATCGGCAGGTATGGACCAATTACCTCCGGAGTGAGACGACCCTCGATACCATCCCAGTCTTCATCCGGACGGGACAGCACATAGATGATGGTCAGGTTCAGGCGTGATTTCAATGCTTCCAGGTCTTCGTAGAACAAGATGTCGTTCCGTGTGGCATTTCCGTAGATGAGCCTGATCGGGCGCTCATCGCTCCGGTCAGCCAGCGTGCGCAGCATACTCATGATCGGCGTAATTCCCACACCACCAGCGATACAGACCATTCCCCGGGTGGGAGACTCGTCAGGCACGAACGCCCCGAAGGGCCCTTCGATGAACGCGGTGCTGCCGGGTTCGGTCTGTCCAATCGTATTGGTGAAATCGCCGAGTTCCTTGATCGTCAGCTCGATTGCATCGGTTTGCTCGGCACTTGACGAAAACGAAAACGGGTGCTGATTGAGCGACCACGGGGACTCGCCGAGTACCAGCCAGCCGAATTGCCCGGGTTCGAAGCGAAGACCCGGATGTCCATCTGGCTCGAAGCGTAGCGTCCAGGAGCCACCCCATTCTTCCCGGACCTCGGTCACCCGATACGGACGGGAGCTCATCTGCCAGGGGCGTATCACCCGGGTGTTGATCAGCATCGCCATGGCCGCACCGGTCGCCAGGACCCAGATCGCCTGTTTCCAGAGTTCCGAAACGTAGTAACTGACCTGGAGAATGTGAACCACGCCGACGAAGACGATGAACAGCGCCAGCACGCCGTGACCGACACGCCACCACTCGTAGGGGATTCCCAGCGCGGTACGCCACAACGTGGTAACCGTCAGCAGCACTAGCGCACCAACGACGGCCACCAGCGCGAAGGCACGCGGCAAGTTCTCACGGGGATCGAAGAAGGCGAGGTATTGACTATCGGCCAGGATCAGAATCACTGGATGCGCCAGGATCATGAAGAAGGCGACCAGCCCGATCTGCCGATGAAACTGCAGCATTGAATCGAGCCCGAGCGTCCCGGCAATCCGGCTGAATCGACCAGTCAAAATGAACTGCAGGCCCATCATCGCCAGCCCGATGAACCCCAGTGCGACGCCGAACTCGATCCAGAAACCGCGAGCATCGGGAACAGAACCAGCATAGGCGATGAACACTGGAAGCGCCGCCAGAACGAGATAGCTCAGGATCCAGAATGCCGCCTGACCTCGGGTGTACCGCATTGTCCTCCACTGGTATCAGACATGTTCCTCACCCTTATTGTCCAATATTCAGCGTCATCAGGCGGCAATTCTGGCGTAACAATTTCGTGAGAACTTGCTGATGATCACCAGCCCCGGTCGGATCGTGGCACCCAGGCCCGGTCATGCTCCCCGATGTACTGGCACGACGGACGAATCAAGCGGCCCGTCTCCAGTTGCTCCTGACAGTGTGCCAGCCACCCGGCGACACGCCCGACCGCAAAGATCGGTGTGAAGTCGTCCGACGAGAAACCAAGACAGTGCAGCAGCAGAGCGGTGTAATACTCGACGTTCGTCTGCAGGTTGCGTCCAGGTTTGTATTCCTCGAGAAGACGCAACGCTACCTGCTCCACCCCGGTCGCCATCTCGTAGAGGTGCTGATCTCCCGCTCCACCGGCATATAGCCTTAGAGTCGCCTGCGCCAGGATGTCGGCCCGCGGATCCCGCACCTTGTAGACCCGGTGCCCGAATCCCATCAGGCGTTCGCCACGCTCCAGCTTTGACCGCAGGTACGGCTCGGCACGTTCCAGCTCGGCGATCTCGAAGACCATGTCCAGTGCCGGTCCGGGAGCTCCGCCATGGAGCGGTCCCTTGAGCGCACCGACTGCGCCGGTGATCGCGGAGACGAGGTCTGATTCCGTGGCCACAATCACCCGGGCGGCAAACGTCGACGCATTCAGGCCATGGTCGCTGACGGTGTTCAGGTACGTCTCGAGCGCCCGGACTCTGGCCGGATCCGGAACTTCGCCCCCGACCATCCGGAGAAAGTCAACCGCATGGGAGAGCTCCGGGTCAGGAGATACGGGATCCTCGCCAGCTCGCAGTCGCAGGAACGCAGCGACAATTGTGGCTGTCTGGCTCACGATCGAGGCTGCCTGCTCCCATGGGTCATCTGCGACGACATCGAGCGACGATAGCCCCATGCGCAGCGCATCCATCGGATTTGTCTGCCGCTCTGCAGCCGACCGGAGCAACGTCACGGTGTGCTCCGGAATCGACCGATATCCGGCCAGCCTTGCTTGAAACTCTGCCAGTTGCTCGCTGTTCGGAAGATGATCGTTCCAGAGGAGGTAGACCATTTCTTCGAACGTAGCCCTTGGCGCCACCTCCTCAGCAGGGAACCCGGCGATCGTCAGCCTTCCGTGTTCGCCCTGCACATCACTCAGTCGTGTTGCCGCAGCAACCACTCGCTCCAGTCCAACATCCAGGTCCAGCGCCATATTAACCTCCTTAACCGTGATAAGTTGACAGTTAGTTGATCAACCGGTCAGAGGTGAGCTTGACAGCCTGGAACATATGTGGTCAAGATTGATTGATCAATCAATCTGGTTGATTTTCGGAGCAACCGACAGGGGGAACCGATGGCAGCTGGCAAAGGCAATTCAAACCGCGACTTCCTGACGTCAAATGAAGTCGTCGAGAAGCTCGGAATCAGCAAATCGACGTTGTATGCCTACGTCAGCAGGGGGCTTATTCGATCCGAGCCGGACCCTGACTCGCCACGGAGCCGTCGCTACCGGGCCGATGATGTCGATCGTCTGATGAATCGGCAGAAGATGCGCAGCGACCCGGAGCACGCGTCCTCAACAGCCCTGGACTGGGGAAGCCCGGTACTGGAATCCGGGATCAGTGTGATCAGTGATGAGCGGCTGGCCTATCGTGGGCAGGACGCCGTTCGGTTGGCTCGAGAGCACACGTTCGAGGAAGTTACCGCACTGCTCTGGACTGGTTCGCTTGACGCCGATCTCCCGGAGCCGGATGCAACCACCGCCCAGGTCCGGGACGAGCTCGTCCGGCAGTCCTCTGTCCTGGTCACGTCGCTCGAACCGACGGCCAGAATGCAAATGCTTCTGCCAGTGCTGGAACAGCGCGATCCGCGAAGTTTCGACTTTCGCCCGGAATCGGTTCAGCGTGCCGGGCGAGGAGTTCTTCAACTCGCCACGGCCTGCCTCACCCATACCGAGGGGAACTCCGGGATTGCGCGGACACTCCAGGCGCACTGGGCACCAGGCAATCCGGAGGCGGCCCGATTGATCGATACCGCACTGATACTCTCCGCAGACCATGAACTGAACATCTCGACGTTCACGGTCCGGTGTATTGCCTCGGCCAGAACCCCACTTTATTCGGCCGTTACCGGTGGTGTATCTGCGATGCGCGGACAGAAGCATGGTGGCGCCACCCGGCAGGCGGAAGCAATGCTGGATGAGGTGGGTTCACCCGATCGCGCCTACGACGTGCTACGCAACCGGCTGCAACGCGGCGAGGCGCTCGCCGGATTTGGCCATCGCCTCTATCCATCGGGAGATCCTCGTGGTGCGGCGCTGCTGGAGGCCATCGCCGATTCGAATGTCGACGCTGGCGAGTCGCTGGAGCTCGTTCAAGCTGTTTCATCGGCCGCGAATGAACTCCAGGGGGCAAGTCCAACCCTGGATATCGCGCTAGTGACGCTTTCCCGGGTTCTGGATCAGCCTGCAGGGACGGCCGAGGCGATCATGACGCTTGGCCGGATGTCTGGCTGGATAGCCCACGCCATTGAAGAGTACGAGCGGGATCAGCTCATCCGACCGCGCGCCCGGGCTAGCGACAGCAGCCAGGAAGGGTAGCTCATCGAGCGCAGGGACTCAGTTCCGGCGTGCCGGTACTCGCTGCATCGGGGGGTTTTCAGCGCCAGCAGCTGGTCGACCATAAAAATAGCCCTGACAGTAGTCGCAGCCGATCTGGCGAGCAACCCGCTCGTCTTCATCCGTCTCGATGCCCTCGGCAACCGAGAACATACCGAGTTGCCGGGCGATATCCACCATCGCGGACGCAACCGGATACCGGGAGACACCACCACGAGCAGACTGGATAAATGCACGATCGATCTTGATCGCGTCAATGTTCAGGTTCTCGAGGTAGGAAAGGCTGGAGTAGCCGGTCCCGAAGTCATCCAGCGCAATCCGGACCCCAAGCTTCCGCAGTCTCTCCAGTGTCTTACTTGGGCGGCCCGAGAAATCGAGCAATGCGTGCTCGGTCATCTCCAGGAGCAGGCATTTCGGGTCCATCCCGTAGCGCTTGAGTGCCGCGTCCACCTGCTCTACCAGAAGCGAATCCTGCATTTCTTCAGCAGATACGTTGACCGAAACAAAGAGTTTTCGGCCGGTGGACTTCTGCCAGCCGATGACCCGGGACACGGCCCGATCGAGCACCCATGAGGTGATCTCGGCCATGATTCCGGCTTGCTGGGCGAGCGGAAGAAACTCGTCCGGCGAAATCGCACCGAATTCCGGATCGTTCCAGCGAATCAGCGCCTCGTAGCCGGCTACCTCACCACCTTGCAACGACGAAACAGACTGAAAGTGGAGGTCCAGTGCATCAGACGCCAGCGCCCGATGGAGTTTCGACTGGAGTTCGAGCCGGGGAACCCGCGAGAGATCGAGCGAAGGGGAGAAAATCGCGAACTGTCCGCGACCAGCCTCTCTGGCCCGGTTCAATGCGATATCAGCGTACTGTACCAGTGAGTCCACGGTCAGTTCAGGTTCGGTACTCAATGAAATACCGATACTCACTGAGACGTACAGATCGACATCATTGATTCTCAGCGGCGTTCCGAACTCCCGCTGGATACGCATGACGACGTTGATTGCATCGGATTCGGAGCTGAGCGAATCGAGCACGATGGCAAAGGAATCACCCGTGAAGCGTGCGACGAGATCATTAGAGCGAACACAGACTCTCAATCTCCGGGCAATCTCACGGAGAATCTGGTCTCCAGCCTGGTGACCCAGGTTGTTGTTGATCGTCTGGAACCGGTCCACGTTGAGCAACAGCAGTGCAAAGAGTTGATCGGATTGCTCCGCACGCTGAATCGCCAGCTCCAAGCGATCCATCATCAGGACACGATTCGGCAACCCGGTCAGGTCATCGTTGAAGCTCTGATACCGCAACTCGCGCTCGATCTGCACCCGATCCATTGTGACCCGCAGCAGACCGGCGGCGGTCTGTATCAGTGATTCCTGACTGCGGTCCGGAGCACCGTTCGACGTCCGATAGAGACAGATCAACCCCACCCCCCGATGCGGAGGGGCGTCAACGGGATGACACCAGACCGAATCGATGCCCGATCTCAGAAGCAGGCAATTGAGGGCGGATTGATCCGAATCCTTCAGGGAACCCCCGGCATCGATCACCATCGGGCTGCGTCGCATCAGCGCCTGCACACACATACCGGAGATCGGATCGGAGGCATCTGGACACAGAGCATCACGCAGTTCGGGATTGATTCGTCCGGCCGCAACCAGTGAAATGTTCCGGCTGTCCCGCTCGATCTGGTAGACGGCTACGCTCGAGCCAGGGATGACACGTTCGAGATACTCGATCAGCAATTCAGAGGATTCATACAGCCCGCCACCAGCAGCAATCGCATTCATCACACGGGACTGAATCGAGATTTGAAGCTCGGCGTGTCGTTGTCCAGTGATGTTCAGGAAGGTGATCACCGCGCCAGAAGGTCGTCCATTGGCCGAATTCAATGCGCTGGCGTTGAGAATCACCTCCACCGGACTTGCCGACTCACAGATTGCGATAGCCGGTTCATTCAGCG
>REEK01000071.1 GCA_007695115.1 Sphaerobacteraceae bacterium | reverse complement strand
CGATCGCGCCGGCCGATCTCCAGCATCGAGCCCGAAGGATCCAGCCCCACGAGACGTCCACTATGCCCCTGCTCCCGGGCTCGCCGGAGAATCAACCCGGTGCCGCAGCCAACATCGAGCACCGACTCGGAGGCCATGACCCAATCCAGGTAGAAGTCATCGGATACAGCCCAGGCATTGAGGAGTTCGTACAGCTCGGCGATCGCTGGATCATCGTAGACGGCTTCGTTCACTAGTTCACCCGCAAACTGCTTGTCCAGAACCGATACGCTACCCGCCGAAGGTCTCACGGTCAGATGCGAGAGGACACAAATTCCGGAGCGGTATCCTCGTTCGACAATCTCCTGCTCTTCATTTGGACAAATGGTTCTGTTTCCCGTGAAATCGAAGGGTATGCACAGCGAGCGCTACTCTTGCTCCGGCCGTGCCCGCATCCCGATCATGTCCAGGAACGCCTCGATCCGATCGAGGTCCCAATCGGTCATGTCGACGTGAATCTCCATGCTCACGCCCGCCGGGCCGGCAGGTGGCGACAGCGTCAGCGCAGAAGGTGCCGATCCGATCGGCGGTGAATCACTGATCGGCGGATCTGGCGCTTCGGCGACTTCTGGCTCACCGTCGGTCTCTCGCAGCAACTCGGGCATTAGTGAATGGAACCGGTCGACCAGCTCCAGCCTGGTTGGCTGGCCCCGAACCCCACGCCGAAACGCGCCCAGTCCGGCCTCATCGGCCAGACGGAAGAAGAAGGTCCGAGCCTCTTCTACCCGGTTGCGTGGCTGACCGAGACGCATATTGACTTGCCAGGTCTGTTCCACGGACGGCCCGTCGATCACCCTCAATGATTCCTGCAAAGCTCGCTCGAACGGAACCCGATACGGGGCATACCGGCAGAGCGCCAGCGCCAGTTCGTGGCGTCGCTCGGCATCAGTCGAGGCATAGGCAATCTGCTGGCCGGAACTGGTCAACCGGATCTCACCGCTCTCTTCCCGCTCCACCATGCCGAGTTGCTCAGCGGTATTGAGCGTTTCCCGGAACGATTCACCCGTCCCCAGCCGGGCCTCCAGGGTCGGTCGGTCCGCCCCTTTTCCTTTAACGTAGTCGAGCATCGACATGACGGATCGCCAGTCGGTTCGGTAGGGCAGCATCACCTGCATCATAACCCCTCGTCTGTGAATCCACGCAAACTCCTCACAGCGATACTCTCACATACGATGTGCATCCGTCAATCTCTCCACGCAATCTTCTGGAATCTCATCGCAAAGAACCTTCACGTTTCTCACATCCCAGATGGATTCATCGCCACGTTTCGCCTTTCTCAAGCATCGGCGCCAAGCAAGCAGCGGGGGTACTGCAGGCAGAGGCAGTCGCTGAAACGTGACAAAGCGCGCTGTTGACAGGCGATTCCTCATCCAGCACTATCGAGGCGCAGCAGATAGATCGTCACGTCACAGGTCACGTCACGTACTGCACTATGTTCTGACAACTTCTCAAGCAACTCCCGCAAAGTTTGAGAACACGTGAAGACTATGCTATTATCCCTGAGAACACTCCAGCGGCGCTGCTGCCGGAGTAGTTGGTTGTTGAAACAGGGAGGTTGCGGTGCCGGAAGAGGCCCGAGGGCCAGCCGGTGAGCAGGACGAGCAGCCCGATCAGCGCAGCGGAGAAGATATTCGCCGCCGTGGCTGGTACTGGCACTGGAACAGCATTGTCACCCAGTACGCTCCCCTGATCGGCCTCAAAGGGATCGGTCTCTTGAACTCGTACACCGTCTGGACTGACCGCAGGGAAGACTCGCCCCACCGCGGGTACGCCTTCCCGAGCCAGCAGGCGGAATCTGTGTTCTATGGAGAAGATCGGGCCGAGCTCATCACCATAAATAAGCTCCTCGTTGCGCTCGATCTCATTGAGGTCCGCAAGGAGATGGTTCTTCATGCCGACGCAAAGGGCCGCCGCTGGCGGGTTCCGCACAACCTCTACCGGGTGAAAGACAACGCCAACGGCTTCAACCTCACGGTTGAGGATGTCCTGCGGGTTGCCGAACTCGCCCTGAAAACCCCGGCCGTCTATCGCTATATCCGGAGGGTTTTCTCCCCGAACTTCTCCCCGATCGACCCAAACAATCCCTGGCACGAGATCCTGCCGGCCGTCCGTCAAACCGAGACCTGGCAGAAGCTGACCGCTAAAGCAGCCCGCGAAGATGCCAGGGCATCAGCGCGCAGTAAAGCCGGGCACAAGAAGCGAAAGGGGAAAGCAGACACAGCAACACAACATGTCGACAGTAGCGGTGCGCAACCACAAGAGGAGGATGTCGCGCAGTTCGAAGATGATTCAACCTCTGTTGCTTCCAGCAACATCGGTCACGGGACCAGTGTTCGGGGCACCAACAACGGTTCCACGATCGATGTTGCTGAGAGCAACCGAGCTTTTGACCTGAAAACGCAAACCATTGATGCCGTGATCAACGAAGGGGGCTCAACCGTTGTTGAACCAGCCAACAGGACGTATAACCAAGAGACTCTTAACACAACTACGACAACAACTGACGATGACCTGGAACGTCATCAAGACGCTGAATCCGGATACCCACCTGCCGGACGAGCCGGAGACGGTGCCGGTCCAGTGCTGCAAGCGTCGGCAACGGTTCTCGCGGCGTTTGAATCGGCCAACGACCGCTCCGCAACGACCCTCGAGCGGGAACTCCTTGGCGAGCTGGAGCGAGATTTCGCAGATGCCGCGCAACGAGTTGATCAATCCCCTTCCGTATGGGTCGTTGACGCAATTCGGGAAGCAGTCAACAGCGGCTCGCGTTTTGTGGCGCCGAAACGCATCCGTGAAATTCTCAGCCGATGGTCGACCGCGAACCAGCGTGGCGTTCGGACGCGCGCTGAAGGATCAGAATCGGGATCAGCGGTAGGCCGAGCCAGCTCCAGCACTCCCCGATCGTCACGTCGCCGGAAAGATGAGCTTGGCTCAGCATGGCGATCGATCCTCACGGAGCTGCAGTCGACGTCGGTCTGGGCGGATGTCGGGGATGTTCTGGCCGGAAGCGCAATCGCTGGGGAGAATCAGGGGCGTATCAGGATCGAAATCAGCAGCCCCTCGCTCAGCGAAGAGATGCAGGCCTATCTCCGACAGGAGATTGAACCGCGATTCATCGACTATCTCGAGCGGACGATTTCGCTCCAGTTCGAGGTCGCTCAATCATCACAACAAGATAACCAGCCCCCTGGTACAGCCCCGGATGGGGAGGGACAAGGTCCGGAGACCGCTGCGTCGGATTCAGCCCTGGCTGGTCCCCTGCCGACACCGCGGTTTTCGATTGCCGATGGCCTGACTAACGCGCAGGTCTGGGCCGCGGCACAGGAGGAACTACGTGGTCGGGTCTCGTCGGCGAATTTCGAGACGTGGATCCGGCCCGCCTCCTTGATCGGACGGGATGCCCAGGATCGCCTGGTTCTGGGCGTCCCGAACCGATTTGCCCAGCAGCGAATCGAGAGCAAGTTGCTTCCGGATATTCAGGCGGTTGTGTCGAACATCGTCGGTCAGCCGGTGGAAGTGGTTGTTGCCATCAGTCGGCAGTGGCTTCGGGAGAATGGAACCTGACACTCGCTAGTGTCGAGGTAACCCTGAGTGACGTCGAATGTGGTTGTCCGCGCTCTACCCTGCCGCGCCATTTTGTCATTTCGAGCTTGTCGAGAAATCTGTGAGGTTGTGGACGAAGACGGGTGAATGGAAGCAGTCCGCTAGCGACCATCCCAGATCCTTCGACTTCGCTCAGGATGACGTGCTTCAGCGGTCGGAATGACATTCCCGGGGAAGCGAGTGCGTTTCTAGAGCGACGCGCAGTCAGGCTTCATTCATCGCCCGTTCGATGTTCCGGAGCAGTCGATCGGGGTGGTTTCTGAACGCAGCGCGAAGATGCGGATTTCGGGCGATGCCGTTGAGGATCGCGTTGATTCGTTGATTGACTGGCGCCGGGATGCCGTGTCGCTCCGCGGTGGCTGACACCGCTCCGTACAGCCAGTCTGCTTCCAGTTCAGTGCGTCCGGCCCGCAGATCGATCAGCATCGATGGCAGCTTGCTGCCGCGACCACCTTCAACGCGCCTCAGCAACAATCGACGGACAATTCCTGCCGGCAGCTGCAACACCCACCGCAGCAGCGACACCGGGAACCCCGGCAGCGATACGAGCTTTGCGCCATCGGCTTCGATGGTCCGGATCGTCTCCCGCAGCATCGCCAGTTCAACATGAAATGCCGCCCCATGCCGATAGAGTTGCCCTGGCGTCCAGTCGAGGATAGCCGGGATGCCGTTTGCCATCTGGTTGAGCAGGAGCTTCGACCACTTCATCGAGCGATAGTCGTCGAGACATGCCGTGGGGATTCCGGCCTGATCGAAACACCGCGACACAAACCCGACATCAACCTGATCCGACACCGGAGCGAATGCGATCCCCCCTGATCGGCTACTCGAGGAAACCGCGTCTGGTGCATCGATGTCAGCACTCAGCGTCAGGCTCCCGGCGGCATGGCGAATGTCAGAAAGGTGCTGGCTGACGATCTCTTCGGTGCCGATCCCGTTCTGCATGGTTACCAGAGTGCCATCCGGGGTGAGCAGATCCGGTATGGCCTGCAGCGAGTCCTGCACCGACCACGCCCGAACGCAGAGCAGGACGATCGAGTAGCGACCTTCGATCTCATCTAAGGAAGAGACGGCGTGCGGAGTGGTCCGGAATTGCCGATCATGAAGTGTCACGCCAAGCCCGTTGCTCTGGATCTTCGTGATACGTGGACCGCGACCAAGCAATGTCACATCGTGTCCGGCACCAGCCAGAATCCCACCGAGGAGTGTCCCGACGGCCCCGGCTCCGAACACCAGAATCCGATGCTGCTGCTGGCTATTCACTGGGTCGCACGCTGGTGCGGTTCGATCCCAGGCTGAGCTTTGCTTCGGTGCCATCACGCAATCGCAGGAGGTTCTCTCGATGCTGGAAGATCGCGACAAACCAGAGGCCAATGCCGAAGAGGACGTAACTCAACTCGAAACCGGCCACCAGGAGCATGACCGGAAAACTTCCGATCATCAGCAACGAGGCGAGCGAAGCGTATCGGAACGAAACGATCAGCCCGATCCAGAGCGCGATCGCGATCACGGCGATGATCGGTGAAAACGCGGCCATCACTCCAACGGAGGTGGCGATTCCCTTTCCGCCTTTGCCCCGGAGAATGATCGACCAGTCGTGGCCGATGATCGTCGCGGCGGCAACCAGAAAGACAGCCCAGATCGGAACGTCGATGAGCATGGCAATGAAGACGGGGAAGAAACCCTTCAATCCGTCCATCACAAAGGTCAGCCCACCGGCCAGCGGGCCAGCGGCCCGAAAGACGTTCACCATGCCAGTGTTACCGGATCCGTGTTCGCGGACATCCGTTCCGGATACGATTTTGCCGATAATCAGGCCCGACGGGATCGAGCCGAGCAAGTAGGCGCCGAGCGCCAGACCGGCTACGATGAACAATAATGCTGTGTCCAAATTGCTTTCCATTCAGCTGCGCCGGTTCGATCGAGCTCGTGACCGGCGTGTCCCCACACCCCCTGATTAAACATGATTCGGCGAAATCGACGAACAGCACGCTCGGAATGCGGTTTAATGAGCCGCTTCCAGGGCCTGTGATCGGAACCGTTTCAGATAGTTCCGGTACTCTTCGATCTCCTGGTTTCGGCGCTGCTCACTCCATGCATTATGTTCAGTAGCGATGGATGCTGCCTCTTCGAGAGCGGCCGTGGCGTTGTCGGCATTGAAGCCGATCATCGTTCGTCGCATCAGCGCGTCAGTCAATGTCTGGGCCGCTTCGAGATCGAAGGCATACGGTATCTCACCACGAATCGTGTTCGGGGCGCCGGCCAGTGACTGGAGCATTCCCGGACTACGTTTGGATCGCTCAACAAGGGTCCGGCTCATAGTTCCGTAGATGGAGATCAGGCGAGTTGTGGTCGGTTCATCCAGACCGGACCACGCCTGAAACTCACGGGCAAATCGCTGCATATCCCCTGTGTTTGCGCCGGGGAACGGAACTCTCGCCGTGGAGCTGGGCGGGACCGAGCGTCCGAGTTTGCGGAACGCCAGGTCGGTCGCCTGTTCAGCGAGATTCCGGTAGGTAGTCAGTTTGCCGCCGATAATCGAGATCAGCCCGTGAATATCCGGTGCATGATCGTGCACCAGATGCTTCCGGGTAATTCCGGATTCTGACCCTTCTTCCA
This sequence comes from Sphaerobacteraceae bacterium, assembly GCA_007695115.1. Taxonomy (GTDB): domain Bacteria; phylum Chloroflexota; class Chloroflexia; order Thermomicrobiales; family Thermomicrobiaceae; genus SLMJ01. The sequence goes on along the minus strand of REEK01000071.1, from coordinate 3,014 downwards.
CAAAGGGGAGTGGCCGCACGCCGGAATAGGTGTACCGGACGTGCTCCCGGGTGAGCCCAGCGCCCGGGATGACCCGGTTTGTATCGGCGATGAGGTAGTCGATTTCGTCATCATCGGCGATCACCTGATCCAGATCTCCGGTGTAGCGAAAATCTGTCGTGCCGATCAGGTAAAGACCGTTCCAGGGAACGATAAAGTACGGACGGCCATCAGATTCGTTCTCGACATAGATGGCACTCTCCGGGGCTCCGGGGAAGGACTCGACGATGATGTGACTGCCCTTGGTTCCACCGATGTACTGAGGCGTTTCCACATCCACGTCGTTGACCAGCCGGTCGACCCACGGGCCGGTGACATTGATCGTCAGCGGTGCATGGACGGTGTAGCTGGCCTGCTGATCATCGAGCAGATCGGTGAAGGTGATCCCGGTAACCCGATTGTTCACCTGAGACACACCGTCCACCCGGGTGTATGTCAAGACCGTGGCTCCGTGATCAACGGCCGAGAGCGCATTCTCTACCGAGATCCGCTCGGGAAACGTGACCTGACCATCGTAGTAGACGGCTGACCCACGCAGGCCGCTGGAGTTGACCCCGGGAACTCGCTGAATCGTCTGCTCGGCGTTGAGCATCTTGTGTCGCGGGACACTCCGGTCGTAGGAGAGGGTGTCATACGCCGTCATCCCGACCTGGATCAGCCAGGGCGCTCGCTTGGCTCCTTCGTAGATCGGCACCACGAACGGGATCGGCTTGACCAGATGCGGGGCATTCCGGAAAAGGATCTCCCGCTCTCTGAGCGATTCCCGCACCAGCGGAATCTCGTAATACTCCAGATATCGCAGGCCACCGTGGATCAGTCTGGTGGACCAGGCGGTGGTGCCCTCGCCGAGATCACCTTTCTCCAGCAGCAGCACGCGCAGGCCACGCATCGCCGCATCGCGAGCGATTCCGGTGCCATTGATTCCGCCGCCGATGACGATGACGTCGAACTGTGCGTTGGATAGCTGTTCGAGTTGCCGCGCTCTGATCGTGTTGCTGGATGCCATGATCTGGAGACCCTTCCATAATGATGATGTCGCGAGTGTGAAGCCTGGATCCCTATTCCGGTTCGATCCACGCTCTGGAACGTTCCACCGCCCGTTGCCAGTTTCTATAGAGTGAATCACGGGCTGATTGCTCCATCGATGGCTCGAACCGGTGGTCCAGTCGCCAGTTCCGGGCAATCTCGTCCTGATCGTTCCAGAAGCCGACCGCCAGACCCGCCAGATACGCGGCCCCCAGCGCCGTCGTCTCCGGCACGGCCGGGCGCTCGACCGGTCGATCAATGATGTCTGATTGAAACTGCATCAGGAAATCGTTGACCACCATGCCACCATCGACACGGAGCTCCCGGAAGTCGATCCCTGAATCACGCTGCATTGCTTCCAGAACATCACGTGTCTGATAGGCAGCCGATTCCAGCGTCGCTCTGGCTATCTCCGCGCGACCGGTGCCACGGGTGAGCCCGACGATCGTGCCCCGGGCATACGGATCCCAGTATGGAGCGCCGAGACCAGCAAAGGCGGGAACCAGATAGACGCCACCGGTCGATTCGACCGACGCCGCCAGTTGCCCGGTTTCGCTGGCGCTCTGGATGATCTGCAAGCCATCCCGGAGCCATTGCACGGCCGCCCCGGTGACGAAGATCGCCCCTTCCAGCGCATAGGTCACCTCGTTGTTGAGTCCCCAGGCGATCGTGGTCAGCAGTCCGGATTCCGACAGTAACGGCTCCCGGCCGATGTTCATGAGCATGAAGCTCCCGGTGCCGTAGGTCTGCTTGGCCATACCGTTCTCAAAGCAGGCCTGCCCGAACGTGGCCGCTTGCTGATCTCCAGCTGCGCCAGCAATCGGGATTTCCCGTCCGAAGAGCCTAGGATCCGAATGGCCATAGATCTCGCTCGATCCCCGCACTTCAGGAAGCATCGAACGGGGGATGTCGAACTCCCGCAGGATGTCGTCGTCCCAGTCGAGTGTGTGGATGTTGAAGAGCATGGTGCGTGACGCGTTGCTGACGTCGGTAACGTGTACCGCGCCGTTGGTCAGTCGATTGATCAGGTAGCTATCGATTGTGCCGAAGGCAAGTTCACCCCGCTCGGCCCGCTGTCGCAGCCCATCGACGTTGTCCAGCAGCCACTTGAGCTTGGTGCCGGAGAAGTATGGATCGACCACCAGGCCGGTCTTCTCCCGGATCGTCTGCTCCCACCCGGCTGCTTTGAGCTGGTCGCAGTAGCCAGCGGTACGACGATCCTGCCAGACGATGGCGTTGTGGACTGGCCGACCGGTCGAACGCTCCCAGACCACCGTCGTCTCCCGCTGGTTGGTGATGCCGATGGCAACGACATCGCTCTGTGACCCAACCCCGCTCTTGAGCACCTGCTGGATGACATCGACCTGCGCGTTCCAGATCTCTTCCGGGCGATGTTCAACCCAGCCGGGCTTTGGGTAGAGCTGTTCGAACTCCTGCGCCCGGGTAACCAGCGGCGTACCATCATGGGTGAACAGAATTGCCCGGCTGCTGGTGGTTCCCTGGTCGATTGAGAGTATGACCTCTGCCATGCGTGCTCCTTCGCCTCGATGTCCTGTCCTGGATGTCGCGCGGCTTGCTGGATCCCATTGTCGCTGATTGCCACAGCGTATGCATTCGACGCTCCACGCGAGCGTGTGTTCCGCATTGACGTGATTGTTGAATCCAGACGATGTCGACGATCATGTGTTGACCCGTGGAACGTCCAATGCTAGCGTATCGACTATCGCAACCAATTCTTGCGCAAGATCGGCGACTGCTTTCGGACAAGCTGTCTGTTTTGCGCTACATACAAGGAGGAGAGGACAGTATGGGGTCCACAGAACATGGGGTTCGGCGATCACTTCTCCAGACCACAGAGCTGAGCCGCAGGGATCTGCTCAAGCGCGGGGCGATACTCGGTCTATCGCTTCCAGTGGCCGGTTCATTGATTGCAGCCTGTGATGTCGATG